>NZ_JASATP010000037.1:0-59151 GCF_038440375.1 Bacillus sp. OTU530 | reverse complement strand
ACTTTGCCGCTCAACGCGACTTTCTTATATTAACATCTGCTACTTTCGATGTCAATAATTTATTTGAAATTGTTTTTTAAAGTTTGTCACTCATCAGCGACGAGATTTAATTTACCATACCTATGTAGCTGTCGTCAATACTTTTTAATATAGAAGCTGATTCATCTTTATATAAAACCCTCTAATTAACAATCATGAATCAGCTCCCCTTCTTTTATCAAAGCACACAGCTTATATTTTCTCTTATGAAAAGCACATGTTTGACTATTTAGACTCAAGTAAACCAACTGTTAATTATGAACCCTCTTACGTATATAACGGGAACATTCTGACGGGTCGGCAACTCGTTGAAATAGTCGAAATAACACTTTATATCGATCCTCCATCGCTTTCTTGACCGCATAATCAATTCTGCCATCATCAAAGTCAAATAACAGTTCATCCAACTCTCTTTTTAATAAGTATTCCATCTCCTTCATTTCTCTCTTATCAACCAATAAACCGAACATATATGCACCTCTTTCCTTTTTATTTATGTTAATTATTTCCCCGCAACCCTTTTATGTATGCATTTTCCATTTTATTAAGTGGCTCTCCCTTGAAAGAACGGCATGTTTTGTTTTGAGGGGGCATATAAGTAACTAAAAAGGTTTGGACAAGAGGAGAGGGGAGATTATGTTTTTCTTCTTTGTAACGAGCAAAACAAAGTTGAAGCAGGTTTTACTAATTGCTTTACTTTCTTTATTTACGGCATGGCTTTTATTTCTGGAAACTTATTCACAGCAGTCTGTATTTTCTACCGCTACAGGACCTAAAGCAATCTATAAAGGGGATGCTGCTAAACAGCAAGTGGCCTTAACATTTGATATCAGCTGGGGAGATGAAAAGGCAATTCCAATTTTGGATACATTACAAAAACAAAACATTAAAAACGCAACATTTTTCATATCTGCCGCTTGGGCTGAGAGACATCCAGATATCGTCGAACGCATTCAAAAAGACGGTCATGAGATTGGAAGTATGGGCTATAACTATAAAAGCTATACATCCCTAGAGGCGGCACAGGTAAGACAGGATATATTAAAGGCACAGGAGATATTTACAAAGCTTGGTGTAAAGGATGTTAAGCTCCTGCGCCCACCAAGCGGGAGCTTCAATAAAGAAGTATTAAAAGTTGCTGATTCTCTAGGCTATACGGTCATCCACTGGAGCAATAATTCTGATGATTGGAGAAATCCAGGTGCAACTAAGATTGTAAAAACAGTGTCTGAGCACTTGCAATCTGGTGATATCATTCTTCTGCATGCCTCGGATTCAGCACTACAAACAAATCAAGCTCTTCCTCTGCTCATTCAACATTTAAGAGCAGCAGGGTATGCAAATGCATCTGTCTCAGAACTGATTTCCAATACCCAAACAAAGAGCACAGATGTACAGTGATAAAAAATGAGATATATGCAAGAAAACATAGAAAAAAAGCTCCATTAACCTGTCTTACGCTTGATAAAACCGGTCAACGAAGCTAAACCATTCCCTGCAAGGAATGGTCTCTCCTAGATGGTCTAGAAAAGGATAATCCTTTTTTAGGCCATCTTTTTTATTTCCTGATAAGACGATGTAAAGTTAATAGCTGATAAGCATTGCAGATAAAAAGTGGAACTGCCATTAAATACAGCCAATCACGATCATTGACGCGAAGCGCAGGAATCCACTCTATTATTGTAACAACAATCATAAAAAATAAAGCGGGTATAAAAGCTTGCTTATTCGTTTCCTTACTTTTTATGTAGGCAACAATTGCTCCTGCAAGAAATATGACAGCTGCTATCAATATATTGTGCGTTGTAGAGGCATTTCCTCCCTCTATGAAGGTAGAGCGTAAGTATACGAAATCAAATAATACAAAAGCTACAAGAAATACCTGCATCGTATTCCAAAGAGATACAGAACGAAAAATCCCAATCCCAAAGCGATGTACCGTTAAGTAAGCAAAAAAGCCCATTTGACTGATGACACTGAAGATAAATCCAACCCCTAGCAGCCAAAAGGCTACAGAAAGCAGCTCCTTCCCATCAAAGCTTTGAAACAGCCTTGCATACTGGTTCCACCTTAAAATAAACCCAACTAAAATTGTACTTATTCCCCCAAGAAAAAGGGTGGAAAAAAATAAATGTACCCATTTTCGGCTGTTCACAACATAATCCCCCAGTTTCTGCATGTTCTAACTTAAATTGTAACAACCGAAATTTTAAAAAGCTAGTCAGGAATACGCATAATTTTTACCAAGATATTTATATTAAGAAAAGCAGACACAATCTAATTTTCCTTAACAACATACAATGTGTGGCTTGGCACAATGTATTAGTAAAGGCTTCCTGATGCACCTTAACTTTATTCAAATTTACTGTTAAAGGGCATACTAGGGAAACTAGGATGTGTCACAAAGTTTATGTCTGCCTTTATACCCAAAAATAGAAATCAGCGAAAGGAGCTCCGGTTAATGAAACGGATTCCGTTTATACTGCTATCGTTTCTACTCCTTCTTACAGTAGCAGCATGTGCCCAGGAAAATAATTCAGCTCAAGCTGAATTGGACTACGATCAAACCAAAAAAATGATTATCGATATTTTAAAAACGGATCAAGGAAAGAATGCCATTCAGGATGTGCTGAAGGATGAGAAAATGAAGCAGGCCCTTATCCTTGATGAAACGGTTGTCAAGCAAACCATTCAGGATACTATGACCTCTGAGGAGGGGCAAAAATTCTGGGAAAAGCTGTTTAAAGACCCACAGTTCTCCGCATCCTTTGCAAAAAGTGTACAAAAAGAGCAAGGAGACCTCATGAAGGTTCTTCTAAAGGATCCTCAATACCAAGCTGGAGTTATTGAAATTTTGAAAAACCCAGAGGTAGAGAAACAAATGCTCGAGGTGATGAAGAGTAAGGAATACCGTCTTCATTTACAGCAAATGTTGAATGAAACTGCCGAGAACCCGCTCTTCCAAACAAAAATGATTGATGTTATTAGTAAAGCTATTGAGAAAGCAAATAAGAAGTCATAATAAAGAAAAAGCCGATCCGTCAAGTTGACAATCGACTTTTTCAACAATGTGAAACCTCTTCATAAGAAGAGGTTATTTCTGTTTAACTTCAATTGCCTCGATAACTGTTTCAGCAATCTCATTATAGATTTGCCCGATTTGATGCGCTTCATCATATACAGATGGTGCAAAATCAGCCTCATTCCAATCAGGCTGCTGAAGCGGAATTTGACCAAGTAAAATCGTTTGTAAATCCTCAGCAAGCTTTTTTCCTCCGCCTTGCCCAAAGACATATTCCTTCTCTCCAGTTACCTTGCTTTCAAAGTAAGACATATTCTCGATAACTCCAACTATTTCATGCTCTGTCCGCAATGCCATCGCACCAGCACGCGCAGCAACAAAAGCGGCTGTTGGATGCGGTGTTGTCACGATAATTTCTTTGCAAGAAGGAAGCATGGAATGGACATCTAAAGCAACATCCCCCGTTCCTGGCGGCAAATCTAGCACAAGGTAATCCAACTCACCCCATTCTACTTCCGAGAAGAAATGGTTTAACATTTTGCCAAGCATTGGCCCCCGCCAAATAACAGGTGCATTATCCTCTACAAAAAAGCCCATCGAGATGACCTTTACCCCAAATCGCTCAACTGGGACAATGCGCTCATCGCGCACAACTGGACGTTTTGTAATACCCATCATGTCCGGTACGCTAAATCCATAAATATCCGCGTCAACAATTCCCACTTTCTTTCCAAGGCGTGCTAGCGCAACTGCAAGGTTTACAGAAACAGTAGACTTACCGACACCGCCTTTGCCGCTTGCAACTGCGAGAAATACGGTTTTTGAATTTGGAGATAGCAATGTATCCGGTGCGTTTTCCTCTGCTACACCGAACTTAGCCAGCTCCTCATCAGTAAGCTCAGTAAAACGAAGACCTACTGTAGCTGCCCCTAAATCCTTTACAATTTTTACAATGGCACCCTGCAACTGCATCTGCTCTGGAGTGCCTATTTGAGCAATTGCAATTTTCAAGCTTACATGTGCTTTCTCTGACTTTAAACTGATTTCTTGAATGGCGCCTGTCTCTTCAAATGTTTTATGTAGAAATGGGTCTTGCAATCCGTTCAGTGCTTGTATGATTTGCTCTTTTGTTATCATATTTGTCCACCGCCTGTAAGAAATAGTGCGTTTTCATTTTTAGTATATCACACTTTCATTTTTAACAAGTAAAGAAAACTCACCGACTGGCGAGCCCTGCTCTTGGGCGAAGACAGAGGCGTAGTTGCACTTATACTTTATTCCTAAAATTTCTCACTACGTCGAATTGGCTGCCAGCTAGAAATCTATACTTTCTTAAAGTGTAAAGAAAACTCGCCGACTGGCGGGCCCTGCCCTTAGACGAAGATAGAGGTGTAGTTGCACTTACACTATACTTCTAAGGTATGAAAAAAACCTCCTGCTTTTAGTCAGGAGGATTTCCTTTCTCAGTAAAATACCGCAGTACACCCCTGTACACAGCAGCTGCGATCTTTTTTTGATATGCTTCAGATTTCAAAAGCTGTCTCTCGTCCACATTAGACAAGAATCCCGCTTCTACAAGCACACCTGGTACCTTAGCATGCTTAAGAAGATATACATGATTAATAATTTTAGCTAATCGATTTGTATTTTCTAAGCTATTTCGAAGCTCTGCCTGAACAAATTTGGCAGCTCGTTCATTTTCTATTAGCGAACGGCTATAAAAAGTTTGTGCACCTCGCGAGCTGGGGATCGGAATGGCATTTAAATGAATACTAACAAAGAAGTCCGCATCGGAATTATTGACAATTTCAACCCGCCTGCGTAAATCCTCGACTTTCCTTCTGCTATATCCCTTTGTATCCTCATCAGCCAAATCTTCATCCTCGGTGCGCGTCATAATCACAAGGGCTCCTTGCTCCTGTAAGTAATCTTGCACTTTTTTCGCAATCTTAAGCGTAACTTCTTTTTCTATAATCTCATCGCCGCCGACTGCTCCGCCATCAGGTCCTCCATGTCCCGCATCCAACACTATAATTTTCCCTGAAAGAGGTAAATTCCATGCTTTCCATGACTTTGTAATCTGGAATTCATACCGTACGAGAAAAAAAAGTACAATGGCTGCTAAAGCGAAGGAAATCAATTTAATTTTCCTCATAATTCCCCCTCCTGCTAGTCCTCTACTTACTTATATGGGACAAGGAGAGAGAATATGAGTAGTTAACGTAAACGAAGACGATATCTTCGTTCTCCTTTTTCGTAGCCTTCCTTCCACCAGGAAGAGATGAAACTTTCACATACTTCGTGCAGCTTTTGCCGGTATTCCTTCGGCAGCTCAGCCAACGGAACTGTCGACAAAAAGTGAAACAGCATTTCCGCTAGGCTTTTTTCCTCAAATATAGATCGTTTTCTCACCTGCGGTAACGGTTCTCCGTAATAGCCAAACTTGCTGTAACGGGCACCGAGCAGATAGGACTCAACTGCCAGCTCAATACAATACTCTTCACAATGTCGTGTAAACTGAGATGTCTTTGTATACTCATAAAAATATTGCTTTATATCGCTTCGAAGAGAGGCTAGCGAGATCTCACGCAGCAGCCTCCGTTCATATTTCAATTGCTTTTCACGTCGTTTATCTTTTAGGGTAGTAATGACATTCAAGCTTATGCACCTCCCTATTCCGTAGTCTAAACGTACAGAAAAGGAACATGCCCATTAAAATATTCCAACTAGGGAAGAGAATAAGAAACGCAGACAAGGTACTTCTGTTTGTCTGCAAAAGGTGTCTCACATCAAGCTGCCCCCCGCTTAAACGTTCCTTACAAGTAAATAGATAAAGTAAGGTGCTCCCAAAATGGAGACGACGATGCCGACGGGTAGTTCCATTGGAGCCATGATAACGCGTCCTAATGTGTCTGTGGATAAAAGCGCCAATGACAGCGGTCAATGGTAATACTTTTATATGTCGTGCTCCAACTAATCGTCTAGAAATATGTGGTCAAGCATTTTTTCTCCAATAAAAAAGACCCCCAACCAAAATGGTTGAGAGCCTTCCAAACGCCAAAAATTAACGTTTTGAGAACTGAGGTGCACGACGAGCGCCTTTAAGACCGTATTTCTTACGCTCTTTCATACGCGCATCACGAGTTAATAGACCCGCACGTTTTAAAGTTAAGCGGTATTCAGGATCCGCTTTTAGTAATGCTCTTGCGATACCGTGACGGATTGCACCAGCTTGACCAGTGTAGCCGCCGCCGCCAACGTTAACAAGAACATCGTAGCTGCCTAAAGTTTCAGTTGCAACTAGAGGTTGCTTTACAACTTCACGCAATGCAGCGAATGGAATATAGTTTTCAAATTCACGACCGTTGATAATAACGCGTCCTTCGCCAGGAACGAGACGGACACGCGCTACTGAACTCTTACGACGTCCAGTACCATAGTATTGTACCTGTGCCAAAGTAAACCCTCCTTTTAATAATTATCCGCGAAGTTCGTAAACTTCTGGTTTTTGTGCTTGATGTGGATGCTCAGCACCAGCATATACGTTTAATTTCTTAACCATTTGACGGCCAAGACGGTTTTTAGGAAGCATACCTTTAACCGCAAGCTCGATCATTTGTACAGGGTAGTTTGTACGCATTTCTAGAGCTGTTCTTTGTTTTAATCCGCCTGGATGCATGCTGTGACGATAGTAAATCTTATCGTTCAATTTGTTACCTGTTAAATGAATTTTTTCAGCGTTGATTACGATTACGTGATCGCCAGTATCAACATTTGGTGTGTAAGTTGGTTTGTTTTTCCCGCGCAAAATAGAAGCTACTTCGCTTGCAAGACGACCTAAAGTTTTACCTTCAGCATCAACAACATACCATTTACGCTCAACTTCGTTAGCCTTTGCCATGAAAGTCGTACGCATGTGTTTCCCTCCTGTTCAATCTCAATAATGAAATTCTTGTTTGTTTATTCTAACACGATGAAGTTCCGGGGCTTTATCGTGGTTTTAGAAACAATACCATATGTTATATTATCGTTTTGGCAAACTAATGTCAAGAAAATGTTACACCAGGATTAGTTGTTATAGCCTTTATATTTTCCGCCAATTTATTCCTGAGAAAAATTTTCTAGTAATTAACCTGCCATAAATATAGCCCATGACCAGGTGCTGTCTTCCCGGCAGAGCGTCTATCCATCTGCTTTAGGATGCTCGGAATCTCATCTGCATGCAGCTTTCCTTGTCCTACATCAAGCAATGTGCCGACCATAATACGTACCATATTATACAAAAAGCCGTTACCTATAAAGCGAAATATAATTTCCTCGCCTTGCTGCTGTACATCAATCTCATAGATTGTCCGCACCTTATCCTCTATCTCCGTTTTAGCTGAGCAAAAGGAGGTAAAGTCATGTGTCCCCTTTAAATGCTGAATAGCCGCCTCTATCGCCTCTATATTCAAGCTGTACGGATAGAAATGCGCATAATGTCTAAGAAATACATTTTTCCCTCTTCCCAGCATAACTCGATAGCGGTATTCCTTGCTCACCACATCATAACGAGCATGAAACTTTGGGGACACAGCTTCCGCATGGTGTACTGCAATATCTTCGGGCAATTGTGTATTTAACGCAGCAATCCAGCGCTCCTGAGCGATCTCAAGAGGAGTATCAAAATGAATAACCTGTCCTTGTGCATGAACGCCTGCGTCCGTCCTTCCTGATGCATAAATACGAACCTCCTCGCCTTTATGCATCCTCTTCAACACGGCCTCTATCTCCTGCTGCACTGTACGCTTTCCTGGTTGAATTTGGTAGCCAAAAAAGCCCGTACCATCATAGGAAATAATACACTTCATTCTTTTCATAACCACTCTCCATTATGAACGAATCCAAACTAAAATAAACGCTGTTAAAAGTAGGCTTCCAAATGCTGCACTGTCTCGGACATGCCAAAGAAGCTGACGGAATTTTGTTCTGCCCCCGCCTCCCTGGTATCCTCTCGCTTCCATCGCAATTGCCAAATCCTCAGCCCTTTTAAATGCGCTAATAAATAAAGGAACAAGCAATGCTACCATAGCGCGCAGCCGCTCCTTAATGGGTCCTCCTGCGAAATCTACACCTCTTGATGCCTGCGCCTTCATAATTTTCTCCGTCTCTTCCAGCAACGTTGGGATGAAGCGTAAAGAGATGGACATCATAAGCGCGATTTCATGAGCGGGCAGACCGATCCTTTTAAATGGTGAAAGCAATGACTCTAGTCCATCTGTAATCTCAATAGGTGTTGTCGTTAATGTTAATAGTGTTGTCAGCAGGATAATTACAAGAAAACGAATCGACATATAAGTTCCTTGCTGTAATCCCTTTTGATGGACAGATATGGGACCAAACTCAAACAAAAGGGCCCCTTCCTTCGTTGTGAATACATGGAGAAGAAAGGTGAATAGAAAAATCCACAGCATTGGTTTTAGCCCCCTCAAGATGTAACGAAAAGGGACTCCTGAAAAAACTACAGGCAATACAGAATATAACAGCAATAAACCATAGGAAGCAGAGTTATTAGCAAGAAACACAAGAAACACATAGAAAAACACGATAGAGAGCTTCGCACGCGGATCGAGACGGTGAATAAGGGAATTCCCTGGTATATACTTTCCAATCATCAATTGCTGCATTACCGCTTCTCTCCCTTCCGTATCAATTGCAGCAGCTCATAAGTTAGCTTCTCTGCTGTCAGCGTAGACTCGGGTAGAAGCACACCACATGTTTCTTCAAGCAGCTTTTTGTATTGAAGCGACAACGGAAGAGAGACACCGATTCCTTCTAGTTCGCTCGCATGCGAAAATACTTCTGTCGGCTCCCCCTGCAAAAATACAGTCCCTTTATGCATCACAATGACCTGATCAGCATAACGAGCGGCATCATCCATATTATGTGTCACCAGAATGACCGTGAGGCCTTTTGCCTTATGAAGTCCATAAAACATATCCATCAATTCTCGTTGTCCTCTTGGATCGAGTCCAGCTGTCGGTTCATCCAGCACAAGTACTTCAGGTTCCATTGCTAAGACACCAGCAATCGCCACTCGCCGCATTTGGCCTCCGCTTAATTCAAATGGTGATTTCCCTAAAAATTCCTCAGAAAGTCCAACCAATTGAATCACATCTCTTGCTTTTCTCTTTGCTTGTTCTTCTGTTGCACCAAAATTTACTGGTCCAAAACAAATATCTTTCTCTACTGTTTCTTCAAAAAGTTGATGTTCTGGAAATTGAAACACAACACCTACCTTTTTGCGAAGCGGTTTAAGCTTTTTCTCTTTTTTATGGGATGAAATGACTTGTTCCCCAACTCGAACTTCCCCGTTAGTTGGCTGCAGCAAACCATTCAAATGCTGAATAAATGTAGATTTTCCTGAACCCGTATGTCCGATAACAGCATAATAATGCCCACTCTTTAAGCAAATATCAACATCGTAAATTGCAAGTCGTTCAAACGGAGTGTTTCGTTGGTAACGATGCTCTACTTTTTGAAATATAATGTCCAAAGCTCATTCACCAAACTTTCCATTGTAAGATGCATGGATTGTAGCGGAACAGCGCTTTTTTGCAGAGCTTCTGTTAAATTCACAGAAAATGGAGTATCTAAACCGATCTTCCGCAACTCATCACCATATTGAAATACCTGTTCCGGCTTCCCTTCTCGTAAAATACTTCCCTCATGGAGAACAATCACTCTATCCGATTGTGCAGCCTCCTCTAGGTCATGTGTAATTGAAAGGACAGTAGCCCCTTTTGTTCGCACAAGTTCCCGTACCGTTTCTAATACTTCTCTTCTCCCTTTTGGATCCAACATCGAGGTAGCCTCATCCAAAATAAGAATAGATGGCTCAAGGGCTAAAATACTAGCAATGGCAACACGTTGTTTTTGACCTCCCGATAAGGAATGTGGCTCTTGATTCTCATATTCCTTCATGCCAACAAGCTGGAGTACATACTCAAGACGTTTAGCCATCTCATCCCGAGTCATCCCAATATTCTCAAGACCAAATACAATGTCATCCTTAACGGTTGTACCAACAAATTGATTATCAGGACTTTGGAATACCATGCCAATTCTCTTTCTCACATCCCAAATTGTCTCCTCTGACAATACAATTCCACCATCTACTATAATAGTTCCTTCACTTGGCAAGAGCAGCCCGTTTAACAACTTTGCCAAAGTCGATTTTCCGGAACCATTCTGACCGATAATACTAACCCATTCCCCTTTTTGGATAGAAAAAGAAATATCATGCAAAGTATACGAATGGGCATGAGGATATTGAAACTTTAACATATCGACACGAAGTTTCTCCATAACTGCACACCCCCAGACAACATTTCCTAAGAAATAATCCATTTCGACATTCAGAAGATACAAAAAAAGGGCCGTGATCAGTTGATCCTGCCCTTTTACTGTTATTATACTAACTCGATGATTACCATTGGAGCACCGTCACCACGGCGTGGTCCGATCTTAGCGATACGAGTGTATCCACCTTGACGCTCTGTGTAACGTGGTGCGATATCAACGAATAGCTTTTGAAGTGCATCTTGGTTTGTTTCAGCATTAGCTACTTCGTTACGGATGTATGATGCTGCTTGACGGCGAGCATGAAGATCTCCGCGTTTTCCTAAAGTAATCATTTTTTCTACTACGGAACGAAGCTCTTTCGCACGTGTTTCAGTAGTTTGAATACGCTCGTTAATGATTAAATCAGTCGTTAAGTCACGTAACATCGCTTTACGCTGGGCACTTGTGCGGCCTAATTTTCTGTATCCCATTAGTAGTCCCTCCTTTGTTAGTAGTATCGTAACAAAACAAAGAAACCTTAGTCATCTTTGCGCAAGCCTAAGCCAAGTTCTTCGAGCTTATGCTTCACTTCTTCTAAGGATTTGCGTCCTAAGTTACGAACCTTCATCATGTCTTCTTCTGTCTTGTTAGCAAGCTCTTGTACCGTATTGATACCAGCACGCTTCAAGCAGTTATAAGAACGAACAGAAAGGTCAAGTTCTTCGATCGTCATCTCCAAAACTTTCTCTTTTTGATCTTCTTCTTTTTCTACCATAATCTCAGCATTTTGTGCTTCGTCTGTTAAACCGACAAAGATATTTAAATGCTCTGTTAAGATTTTGGCTCCTAACGAGATTGCTTCTTTTGGTCCGATGCTTCCATCCGTCCATACGTCAAGCGTAAGCTTGTCGTAGTTTGTTACTTGTCCGACACGTGTATTTTCTACTTGGTATGTCACACGTGAGACTGGAGTATAAATGGAGTCGATAGGAATAACGCCTATCGGCTGATCCTCTCTCTTGTTCGCATCGGCTGGTGTATACCCGCGGCCACGTCTAGCTGTAAGACGCATACGTAAGTGTGCATCCTTAGCAAGCGTTGCAACATGTAAATCTGGGTTTAAGATTTCCACGTCGCTGTCGTGGGTAATATCAGCAGCTGTGACAACACCCTCGCCCGTAATATCAATTTCGAGCGTTTTCTCTTCTTCAGAGTAAATTTTCAGGGCCAGCTTCTTTAAATTTAAGATAATCGTTGTGACATCTTCCACAACGCCCTCAATCGTAGAAAATTCGTGTAGTACACCATCAATTTGGATAGACGTTACAGCGGCACCAGGGAGTGAGGATAATAAAATACGACGTAAGGAATTACCCAAAGTAGTACCATATCCACGCTCAAGCGGTTCAATGACGAACTTGCCATACTTGGCATCTTCGTTAATTTCAACCGTTTCGATTTTTGGTTTTTCAATCTCGATCATTTATTAAACCCTCCTTCAAAACGTCGAAACCCCGGCTAGACAACTTAAAATTGTCTAACCGAAAGTCCCCCTTAGGCAGTTCCCGATTGTGCACAACAATAAGTGATATTTTTCTGTATAAATATTGTATCATATCCCATTATAGACAATGTTTGGGAAATTATACAGAACAATTACACACGGCGACGTTTTGGCGGACGGCATCCGTTATGAGGCACTGGAGTAACGTCTCTGATAGCTGTTACTTCTAATCCTGCAGCTTGAAGCGCACGGATAGCTGCTTCACGACCGGCACCAGGACCTTTAACAGTAACCTCTAAAGTTTTAAGACCATGCTCGATGGATGCTTTTGCAGCTGTTTCTGCAGCCATTTGCGCTGCAAATGGAGTAGATTTACGAGAGCCTCTGAAACCAAGTGCACCTGCACTAGACCAAGAAAGTGCATTACCATGAGAGTCTGTAATCGTTACGATTGTGTTGTTGAATGTAGAACGGATATGCGCGATACCAGTTTCAATATTCTTTCTCACACGACGTTTACGAGTATTTGTTTTGCGTGCTGCCATTGTTTGTTCAACCTCCTTTACTTATTATTTCTTCTTGTTCGCTACAGTACGACGAGGACCTTTACGCGTACGTGCGTTATTTTTTGTATTCTGACCACGAACTGGTAAACCGCGACGATGACGAAGACCACGGAAAGAACCGATTTCCATCAAACGTTTGATGTTTAAGGATACTTCACGACGAAGGTCACCTTCTACCTTTAGACGATCGATGACATCACGGATTTTCCCTAATTCTTCTTCAGTTAGATCACGAACTCGAGTATCTTCGGAAACACCAGCTTCCGCAAGAACTTTCTCAGCAGTCGGACGACCAATACCATATACGTAAGTTAAAGAAATAACAACGCGTTTGTCACGAGGAATATCTACACCTGCGATACGTGCCATTATGAAAACACCTCCCTTGATTAACCTTGTTTTTGCTTATGTTTCGGATTTTCACAGATCACCATTACTTTTCCTCTTCTGCGAATAACTTTACATTTTTCGCAAATCGGCTTAACGGATGGTCTTACTTTCATGTCTCGAACCTCCTTAACGATTACGGAGTGCTATATTATTTAAAACGATACGTAATACGACCACGATTTAAGTCATACGGAGATAATTCTATCGTAACTTTGTCTCCTGGTAAAATACGAATGAAGTTCATACGGATTTTACCAGAAACGTGAGCTAATACCACGTGTCCGTTCTCCAATTCTACTTTAAACATCGCGTTTGGCAAAGTTTCTACAACTGTGCCTTCTACTTCAATTACATCATCTTTAGCCATTTCATGTTCTCCCTTCTTCAAATCAGTAATCTTCTTAAACTGCTCTGAAATCTCGGAGAGTTTACTGCTTACAGGGTGGTTAGGATCTCATATCCTGTTTCTGTAACAGCAATAGTATGCTCAAAGTGAGCGCACCATTTACCATCAACAGTCACCACTGTCCAGTTATCAGAGAGTGTTTTTACATATCTTGTTCCTTCATTAATCATCGGTTCAATGCAAATAACCATACCCGGTTTCAACCTAGGACCTTTGTTAGGAGGACCGTAGTGGGGAATTTGCGGGTCTTCATGTAAGTCTTGCCCGATTCCATGACCGACATACTCTCTCACAACAGAAAAGCCATTGCTCTCCGTATATGTTTGAATCGCATGTGATACATTTGACAATCTTTCACTAGGCTTCACTTGCTCCAAACCGAGATATAATGATCTCTCTGTAACATCAAGCAGCTTTTGAACAGATTCTGAAATGCTTCCTACGGGATATGTCCATGCGGAATCTCCATGATATCCGTTATATTTCGCACCTATATCGATGCTGATCACATCGCCATCCTTGAGTCTGCGGTCGCTTGGAATTCCGTGCACCAACTCTTCATTTACAGAAGTACAAATGCTTCCCGGGAAACCATGATATCCTTTAAAGGAAGGGGATGCCCCATACTTGCGAATGGTTTGTTCCGCAATTGCGTCAAGCTCCTTTGTTGTGATATCCGGAACAATGTGCTTTTTCAACTCTTGGTGAGTCAGAGCTACAATTCTTCCTGCTTCGCGCATAATTTCAAGTTCGCGAGGTGTCTTACAAACGATCATTACGCCAAAACTCCGATAAGGGCTTCAATATCTTCAAATACCTTTCCGATTTCCTGCACGCCGTTGATATTTCGCAAGTAACCAAGTTCTTCATAGAAATTAAGCAAAGGCTGTGTTTGCTTAATATTAACCTCTAAACGGTTTGCTACAGTCTCTTCATTATCATCAGAGCGCTGATACAGCTCCCCGCCACATTTATCACAAACACCCTCTACTGCAGGTGGGTTAAAGACAAGATGATATGTTGAACCACAGTCTTTGCAAATACGTCTTCCAGTCAATCGTTTAAGCAATAAATCAGAATCTACATCAATATTGATGACATAATCGATTTTCTTGCCAAGATCTTTCACGATTTCTTCTAAAGCAGATGCTTGAGCCACTGTTCGAGGGAAACCATCTAGCAAGAAGCCATTGTCGCAATCTTCTTTGCTTAAACGCTCACGAACGATCCCGATTGTTACCTCATCTGGAACAAGCGCACCTTGATCCATGAAAGATTTTGCTTTTAAACCTAGTTCAGTTCCTTCTTTAATAGCAGCACGAAACATATCTCCTGTTGAAATGTGAGGGATATTATACTTGGCAATAATTCTTTCAGCCTGTGTACCTTTTCCGGCACCCGGAAGTCCCATCAAAATTAAATTCATCACGATTCCCCCCAGAATATAAACGAGCTGTTAGGGAAGAGTACCTTCCCGCGTTGCTCATTGCTTAATGAAGCCTTTATAATGGCGTTTTACTAATTGGCTTTCTAGCTGTTTCATCGTTTCTAAAGCCACTCCAATTACAATTAATAAACTTGTTCCCCCAATTTGTGCAGAACTAGGTAAATTTGCAAGCTTAATAAAGATAACTGGCAGAATGGCGATAGCTGCTAAGAATAGAGAACCAACAAAAGTTAAACGATAGAGAATTTTTGTTAGATATTGCTCTGTATTCTTACCTGGGCGGATACCAGGAACATATCCACCTTGCTTGTTCAGGTTCTCAGCCATTTGTTCAGGGTTAACTTGAACAAACGCATAGAAGTACGAGAAGGCAATGATTAATGCAACATATATAATCATTCCCACAGGATGAGAATAGTTAAAGTTTTGAATAATCCATTGCGACACATCGTGTTTCGGGAAAAACTGAGCAATCGTTGGCGGTGTAATCAAGAACGATACGGCAAAGATGACTGGAATTACACCTGCGCTATTTACCTTTAATGGTAAGTGCGTGTTTTGTGCACCAGCACTGCCGCTTCCCGTTGCACGTTTTGCGTACTGAATCGGGATCTTTCTTGTTGCCTGTTGAATATAGATGACTCCAACAATAACTGCCAATATAGCAATTACAATTAGTGCTACTTTCACAATACGAACGAATAAATCTTCTCCAGCGTCTTGGAACTGCTGTACATAAACCTGATTCATCACGTTTGGAATTGCTGCTACGATACCAGCAAAGATGAGGATTGAAATTCCGTTTCCAACGCCCTTCGCTGTAATTTGTTCGCCCACCCACATTAAAAAGGCTGTCCCTGCAGTAAGAACAGTAGCGATATACAAATATGTCGTCCAACCCGGATTCTCAATTAACTGTCCGTTCGCCAAATTGTTAAATCCGATAGACATACCGATTGCTTGAATAAAAGCTAGCACAATTGTGAAATAGCGGGTAAACTGAGCTAATTTACGACGGCCCATCTCACCTTGCTTTGCCCATTCCGTAAACTTAGGCACAACATCCATCTGCAAAAGCTGCACGATGATGGATGCTGTAATATACGGCATGATTCCCATCGCGAAGATGGAGAAGTTTTTCAACGCTCCGCCCCCGAAGGTATTAAGAATACCTAATACGTTGAGTTGATCTTGGGCCTTTAGAACTTCAGCGTTAACATTAGGTACCGGAATAAACGTACCAATTCGGAAGACGATTAGCATCGCCAAGGTAAAAAGGATTTTATGTCTTATCTCAGCAACGCGCATAAAGTTGGAGATTGTACGAAACATTAAATCACCTCAGTTTTTCCGCCAGCCGCTTCAATTGCTGCTACTGCAGCAGAAGAAAATTTAGTAGCTTTCACAGTAAGCTTTTTCTCAAGTGTACCGTTCGCAAGAACTTTTACACCGTTGTTCAGCTTGCTGATTACGCCAGTTTCAAGTAACAATTCCGCTGTTACTTCTGTACCATCTTCAAAGCGATTTAAAGCATCAAGGTTCACAATCGCGTATTCTTTACGTCCGATGTTTGTGAAGCCACGTTTTGGAAGACGACGGAATAGAGGAGTTTGACCACCTTCGAAGCCAAGACGAACACCGCCGCCAGAGCGGGCGTTTTGTCCTTTATGACCTTTACCAGCAGTTTTACCGTTACCAGAACCAGTACCGCGTCCTACACGGTTGCGAACTTTACGAGAACCTTCAGCAGGCTTTAATTCATGAAGTTTCATTCCTAGGCACCTCCTTATAGTATTGAATTACGATTTAAATTAAGCTTCTTTTACAGTTACAAGGTGAGAAACCTTGTTTACCATTCCAAGAATAGCAGCATTTTCTTCTTTAACTACAGTTTGATGTAGCTTTTTCAAGCCAAGCGCTTCAACAGTCGCGCGTTGATCTTGCGGGCGTCCGATCAAACTGCGAGTGAGGGTAATTTCTAATTTCTTTGCCATTGTCTATTCCCTCCTTATCTTAACCTAACAGCTCTTCGACAGTTTTGCCACGAAGTTTTGCTACGTCTTCAGCACGCTTCAATTGGTTCAATCCGTTCATAGTAGCACGTACTATATTAATAGGCGTGTTAGATCCTAAAGACTTAGAAAGGATGTCTTGTACGCCAGCTAATTCAAGAACCGCACGAACCGGTCCGCCAGCGATAACTCCTGTACCTGCTGAAGCTGGCTTCAAGAATACTTCGCCTGCTCCGAATTGTCCAAGTACTTCATGTGGAACTGTTGTACCAACAAGTGGTACATGAATTAGGTTTTTCTTAGCATCTTCAATAGCCTTGCGGATCGCTTCTGGTACCTCTTGTGCTTTACCAGTACCGAATCCAACATGACCGTTTTTATCTCCAACTACAACTAACGCAGCGAAACGGAAACGACGACCGCCTTTAACAACTTTCGCAACACGGTTAACCGTTACTACGCGCTCTTCAAGTTCTAATTTGCTTGAGTCAATGCGACGCATCTTTTTTCCCTCCTTTTACCATTAAAATTGTAAGCCAGCTTCACGAGCAGCTTCAGCTAAAGCTTTTACACGACCATGATATAGGTATCCGCCGCGATCGAATACTACCTCGCCAACACCCTTCTCAACCGCACGTTTTGCAACTAGCTCGCCAACCTTTTGAGCAGCTGCTACGTTACCAGTACCTTCAAGAGAAAACTCTTTATCAAGAGTAGATGCACTAGCTAATGTAACACCGTTCACGTCGTCGATAACTTGAGCATAAATGTGCTGATTAGAACGGAACACGTTTAAACGTGGACGCCCCGCAGTACCGGAAAGCTTTGTACGCACACGCGCATGTCTTTTCTTACGAACCACATTTTTATCAGGTTTAGTGATCATTGATGTCACTCCTTTCCTTTCATCTACCAGGATTACTTACCTGTTTTACCTTCTTTACGACGTACAACTTCGCCTTCGTAGCGAATACCTTTGCCTTTATAAGGCTCTGGTGCACGTACTGCACGAATGTTAGCAGCTAAAGCGCCAACGCGTTCTTTATCAATACCTTTAACAAGAATTTTCGTGTTTGCAGGTACTTCAACTTCGATTCCAGCTTCAGGAGTAATCTCCACTGGATGAGAATAACCAACATTTAATACAAGCTTGTTACCTTGCTTAGATGCACGGTAACCAACCCCGATTAACTCAAGTCCACGTTGGAATCCAGCTGTTACACCCTCAACCATGTTGCCCAGAAGAGCACGAGTTGTACCGTGAAGCGCACGGTGCTCCTTTTGATCGGAAGGACGTGTCACTGTTAGTACGTTTTCTTCGATATTGATTTTAATATCAGCATGGAAAGTACGAGTTAATTCACCTTTAGGGCCTTTTACAGTTACCGTATTGTTGTCAGCTACTGTAATTGTTACGCCTGCAGGAATTTCAAGAATCTTTTTACCAATACGAGACATTTCTGTTACACCTCCGTTCGTTCAGAAAATATTACCAAACGTATGCTAGTACTTCTCCGCCAGTTTGTTGTTGGCGAGCATCTTTATCAGTCATTACTCCCTTAGAAGTAGAAACGATTGCAATACCTAATCCGTTAAGTACACGTGGTACTTCATCAGCTTTTGCATATACACGTAAGCCAGGCTTACTGATGCGTTTTAGTCCAGTGATTACACGCTCGTTGTTTGGACCGTATTTTAAGAAAATGCGAAGGATACCTTGCTTGTTATCCTCGATCATTTCTACATCACGAACGAAACCTTCACGCTTTAAGATTTCCGCGATTTCTTTTTTCATGTTAGAAGCAGGAACTTCTAATTTCTCGTGACGTACCATATTCGCATTACGGATGCGAGTAAGCAAATCTGCAATTGGATCTGTCATCACCATTTGTTTTACCTCCTTCCCATTCTTGGGTATTACCAGCTAGCTTTTTTAACACCAGGAATTTGACCTTTATAGGCAAGTTCACGGAAACAAATACGGCAAAGTTTAAATTTGCGATATACAGAATGCGGACGACCGCAGCGTTCGCAACGTGTATACGCCTGTACTTTAAACTTCGGCTCGCGTTTTTGCTTTGCAATCATTGATTTCTTAGCCACGTTTTCGCCTCCTCTACTTAGCGTTGGCTTCCATTATTTTTGGAATGGCATACCGAATTGTGTTAAAAGCTCACGAGCTTCTTCATCTGTGTTAGCAGTTGTTACGATTACGATGTCCATACCACGAACCTTGCTTACTTTATCGTAATCAATCTCAGGGAAGATTAATTGTTCTTTAATTCCCAAAGTGTAGTTACCGCGACCATCGAAAGACTTCTTAGAGATACCGCGGAAGTCACGAACACGTGGAAGAGAAACAGATACAAGCTTATCAAAGAACTCATACATTTGTTCTCCACGTAATGTAACCTTTGCACCGATTGGCATACCTTCACGAAGACGGAAGCCTGCGATCGATTTCTTTGCACGAGTTACAACAGGTTTTTGACCTGCGATTTGTGTTAACTCTTCAACAGCATTGTCTAATGCTTTAGAGTTTTGTACAGCGTCACCAACACCCATGTTGATGATGATTTTTTCAAGCTTAGGCACTTGCATTACCGACTTATAGTTAAACTTGCTCACTAGAGCAGGTGTAATTTCTTTTTGGAACTTTTCTTTAAGGCGATTCAATTCAGGGACCTCCTTTCAAGAGAGATTATTTATCTAATAATTGACCTGATTTCTTTGCTACACGAACTTTTTTACCATCGACTACTTGATAACCTACACGAGTAGGCTCACCTGTTTTTGGATCTAATGGCAGAACATTAGATACATGAACTGGTGCTTCTTTCGTGATGATTCCACCTTGTGGATTCAATTGAGACGGCTTAGAGTGCTTCTTAACAACGTTAACACCCTCAACAATAACACGGTTTTCCTTAGGGAAAGCGGCAAGGATTACACCTTGTTTTCCTTTATCTTTACCAGTGATTACTTGTACTTTGTCACCTTTTTTAACATGCATCTTTTTTGTGCACCTCCTTAGAAAGGCAATACTTCGAAATTATAGAACTTCTGGAGCCAAGGAAACGATTTTCATGAAGTTGCTTTCGCGCAATTCACGAGCAACCGGTCCAAAGATACGAGTACCGCGTGGGCTCTTATCTTCTTTAATGATAACTGCTGCATTTTCATCGAAACGGATGTAAGAACCGTCTTTACGACGAGCACCGCTCTTTGTACGCACAACTACCGCCTTAACAACATCACCTTTTTTAACAACGCCACCTGGTGTTGCTTGTTTTACAGTAGCGACGATAATGTCACCGATGTTAGCGTACTTACGGCCAGAACCACCTAATACTTTAATTGTTAACAATTCACGAGCACCAGAGTTGTCAGCAACTTTCAAACGAGTTTCTTGTTGAATCATGCTATGGAACCTCCCTTCGGATTTATCATTGATCCGATTCGTCTATTAAATAATAACAGCTTCTTCAACCACTTCAACTAAACGGAAGCGTTTAGTAGCAGAAAGCGGGCGAGTTTCCATGATCTTTACTACATCGCCAACTTTTGCTTGGTTTAATTCATCATGTGCTTTGTATTTTTTAGAATACTTAACACGTTTTCCGTACAAAGTATGTGTTTTGTAAGTTTCGACTAAAACTGTGATAGTTTTATCCATTTTGTCGGAAACAACACGTCCAGTGTAAACTTTACGTTGGTTGCGTTCGCTCACAGTGCAAACCTCCCCTCAATTATTATCCGTTAATTCCGATCTCTCTTTCACGAACTACAGTTTTCATGCGAGCAATTGCTTTACGTACTTCGCGAATGCGAGCAGTGTTCTCTAATTGTCCTGTAGCTAATTGAAAGCGAAGGTTGAACAACTCTTCCTTCAAGGCTTTCACTTTTTGTTCGATTTCAGCAGTGGTTAAGTCACGAATTTCATTAGTTTTCATTAGATTCACCACCATTTTCTTCACGTTTTACAAACTTACATTTAACTGGAAGTTTGTGAGCAGCAAGACGTAAAGCTTCACGTGCGATCTCTTCAGATACACCCGCAATTTCAAACATAACCTTTCCAGGTTTAACAACTGCTACCCAACCCTCTGGAGCACCTTTACCGGAACCCATGCGGACTTCTAGAGGCTTTGCAGTGTATGGCTTAGAAGGGAAAATCTTAATCCAGACTTTACCGCCACGTTTCATATAACGAGTCATCGCACGACGCGCAGCTTCGATTTGACGGTTTGTAATCCAAGAAGCTTCAGTAGATTGTAAACCGAATTCACCGAAATGAACTTCTTTACCACCTTTAGCTTCTCCACGCATTTTACCACGGTGTTCACGACGATATTTTACGCGTTTAGGCATTAACATATTATTTTCCTCCTTCCTCAGAAGCTTTCTTTTTCGTAGGAAGGACTTCTCCACGATAAATCCATACTTTTACGCCAAGCTTGCCGTATGTTGTATCAGCTTCTGCTGTTGCATAGTCGATGTCAGCACGAAGAGTATGAAGTGGAACAGTTCCTTCAGAGTAAGATTCTGAACGAGCGATATCAGCGCCGCCAAGACGTCCAGAAACTTGAGTTTTGATACCTTTTGCACCTGCACGCATCGCACGTTGAAGTGTTTGTTTTTGTGCACGACGGAAAGATACACGGTTTTCTAATTGACGAGCAATATTTTCAGCAACCAATTTCGCATCAAGATCTGCTTTTTTGATTTCTAAAATATTGATGTGGACACGTTTGCCAGTTAATTGGTTAAGAGCTTTACGAAGTGCTTCCACTTCTGTACCACCTTTACCAATTACCATACCAGGCTTTGCAGTGTGTACTGTAATGTTCACACGGTTTGCAGCGCGCTCAATTTCAACTTTAGAAACAGCAGCATCTTTCAAACGAACGTTGATGTATTCACGGACTTTAATATCTTCGTGTAATAACTCAGCGAAATCTTTATCAGCGTACCATTTAGATTCCCAGTCACGGATAATACCAACCCGAAGACCTATCGGACTAACCTTTTGACCCATCGATTATCCCTCCTTCTTTTCAGATACCACGATTGTAATATGGCTTGTGCGTTTGTTAATCGCGCTTGCACGTCCCATTGCACGTGGACGGAAACGTTTCAATGTTGGACCTTCATCAGCGAATGCTGTGCTAACAACTAAGTTGTTGATGTCCATTTCATAGTTATGCTCTGCGTTTGCGATCGCAGATTTCAAAACCTTCTCTACAACTGGAGAAGCAGCTTTCGGAGTGTGGCGAAGAATTGCGATTGCTTCACCCACTTGCTTTCCTCGAACTAAATCTAATACTAGACGTACTTTACGAGGAGCAATACGAACTGTTCTAGCTACTGCTTTAGCTTGCATTGAAGTGCCTCCTCTCATTATCTTCTAGTTTTCTTATCTGCCTCATGGCCTTTGTACGTACGACTTGGCGCAAATTCGCCTAATTTATGACCAACCATATCCTCAGTAACGTAAACAGGAACATGCTTACGACCATCATACACAGCGATTGTGTGACCGATGAATTGAGGGAAGATTGTAGAACGACGAGACCAAGTTTTGATAACTTGCTTAGAGCCAGTTTCAGTAGCTTGCTCGACCTT
The DNA here is from genome assembly GCF_038440375.1 of Bacillus sp. OTU530. Classification (NCBI taxonomy): domain Bacteria; kingdom Bacillati; phylum Bacillota; class Bacilli; order Caryophanales; family Bacillaceae; genus Bacillus; species Bacillus sp. OTU530. The sequence goes on along the minus strand of NZ_JASATP010000037.1, from coordinate 36,817 downwards.
TTTCATTAAATGATCATCGACAAATGGTCCCTTTTTTAAGCTGCGAGCCATTTTTGTACCTCCCTTCGTAATTGACGTACGGTTCTATAGAACCGTACTACAATTACGTTATTTTTTACGACGACGAACGATGAATTTATCAGAAGCTTTGTTTTTCTTACGAGTCTTCGCTCCAAGAGTCGGTTTGCCCCATGGAGACATTGGAGACTTACGTCCGATAGGTGAACGACCTTCACCACCACCGTGTGGGTGATCTACAGGGTTCATTACGGAACCACGAACTGTAGGACGTTTGCCTAACCAACGAGAACGACCAGCTTTACCGATTTTAATAAGTTCATGATGTTCGTTACCAACTTGACCGATTGTAGCACGGCAAGCTGCTAAGATCAGACGTACTTCACCAGAAGTTAAACGTACAAGTACGTATTTGCCTTCTTTACCAAGTACTTGAGCAGAAGAACCCGCAGAACGAACTAATTGTCCGCCTTTACCAGGCTTAAGCTCGATATTGTGAATTACAGTACCTACTGGAATGTTTACAAGCGGTAGTGCGTTACCTGGTTTAATGTCAGCTTCTGGGCCAGACATAATTTGAGTTCCTACTTCTAAGTTTTTAGGAGCAAGGATGTAACGTTTTTCACCGTCAACATAGTTGATTAATGCAATATTCGCAGAGCGGTTTGGATCGTATTCGATTGTAGCAACGCGTCCTGGAATTCCATCTTTATCGCGTTTAAAATCGATGATACGGTATTGACGCTTATGTCCGCCACCTTGATGACGTACAGTGATTTTACCTTGGTTGTTACGGCCGGCTTTCTTGCTTAAAGGTGCAAGTAAGGACTTTTCCGGTTTGTCAGTTGTGATTTCAGCGAAATCGTTAGCTGTCATATTACGGCGACCGTTTGATGTTGGTTTGTACTTTTTAATAGCCATCTCAATTTCCCTCCTTCTCTGTTAGGATTAAACGCCTTCGAAAATTTCGATTTCTTTGCTATCAGCAGTTAATTTCACGATAGCTTTTCTACGACGGTTTGTATAACCCGCATGGCGACCTACGCGCTTATACTTCGGCTTATAGTTCATGATGTTTACTTTGTCAACTTGAACGCCGAAAATTGCTTCAATAGCATCTTTAACTTCCGTTTTGTTCGCTCTCACGTCAACATCGAAAGTGTATTTCTTTTCAGCCATCGCTTCCATAGAACGTTCAGTGATAACCGGGCGCTTAATGATATCACGAGGATCTCTCATTATGCAAGCACCTCCTCTACTTTTTCCACTGCCGCTTTAGTTAATACAAGCTTCTCATGACCAAGAACGTCTAATACGTTCACGCCATTTGCAGTGACAACTGTTAACCCTTGGATATTACGAGCAGATAACTCAACCGCTTCGTTTACATCGGCAGTAACGACAAGAGCTTTCTTCTCAATTGCTAATCCTTTAAGGACTGCAACCATATCCTTTGTTTTTGGTGCATTTAATACTAAATCTTCAAGAACGATTACGTTGTTCTCCAATACTTTAGTAGACAATGCAGATTTGATCGCCAAACGACGAACTTTTTTGTTTAATTTATAAGTGTAAGAACGTGGAGTCGGTCCGAATACGACACCGCCGCCGCGCCATTGTGGAGAACGGATGGAACCTTGACGAGCACGGCCAGTTCCTTTTTGACGCCATGGCTTACGTCCGCCACCGCGTACTTCCGAACGATTTTTTACTTTATGTGTACCTTGACGTAAAGATGCACGTTGCATAATTACTGCATCAAAAAGTACAGCTTCATTTGGCTCAATACCGAAAATAGCTTCTGCTAATTCGATTTCACCAACTTGAGATCCTGTTTGATTAAATAACGTTACTTTTGGCATTTGGTTTCCTCCTTTCCGCTAAAGAATTATTTGCTTGCCTTAACGGCATTACGAACAGCTACTAACGATTTTTTAGCGCCCGGAACGTTACCTTTAACGAGTAACAAGTTACGCTCTGCATCAACTCTCACGATTTGTAAGTTTTGCACAGTAACTTGATCTCCACCCATACGTCCAGCAAGCTTTTTGCCTTTGAATACGCGGTTCGGAGCAACTGGGCCCATTGAACCAGGACGACGGTGATAACGAGAACCGTGGGACATAGGTCCACGAGATTGTCCGTGACGTTTAATTACACCTTGGAATCCTTTTCCTTTAGAGATTCCTGTTACGTCAACTGTATCGCCTTCAGCGAAAATTTCTACTTTTACCTCTTGACCAACTTCGTACCCTGCTACGTCTGCATCGCGGAACTCGCGAATGAAGCGCTTAGGAGCAGTATTTGCTTTTGCAGCATGACCTTGCTCAGGTTTGTTAGCAAGCTTCGCACGCTTGTCTTCTAAACCTAATTGAACTGCATTGTAGCCGTCTGTTTCAGCTGTCTTCTTTTGAAGAACAACGTTTGGAGCAGCTTCGATAACAGTTACAGGAATTAGCTCACCGTTTTCTGCAAACACTTGAGTCATACCGATCTTTCTTCCTAAGATTCCTTTGGTCATGAGTCACACCTCCTACATGTTAAGAATATGTCATTTATAGTTTGATTTCGATATCTACGCCAGATGGTAAATCTAAACGCATAAGTGAATCTACTGTTTGTGGAGTAGGATTCACGATGTCGATTAAGCGCTTGTGTGTACGCATCTCGAATTGCTCACGAGAGTCTTTGTACTTGTGCACCGCACGAAGAATTGTATAGATTGTCTTTTCAGTCGGTAATGGAATTGGACCAGATACCGCTGCACCAGAACGTTTAGCTGTTTCTACAATCTTCTCTGCTGATTGATCCAAAATACGGTGATCATAAGCTTTCAAACGAATACGAATTTTCTCTTTTGCCATTATTTTCCCTCCTTCTTCGCCTATTTTAAAAAATAGACATTCTCCATGGAAATTTCCTCACACTCGCCATGGCAAAGCGGCCGGGTGTGTCAGCAACCTTCCACTTCATCGCAGTCAAAGACCAACATCGTCTATTATACATTATATCTACGGCCTATGCAACAGAAAAATATAATTTCGCTGTTTTTGCCGTACCTAAGTTATTATACACACGGCTTCGATGAATTTCAAGCTATGGACAAACAAGTTTACACTTGCAAATTCTGGTTTTGAGATAAAGTTTTAGGTAAGCAGCCACTCTTACTAACACAGCTGATACATAGAAGGATAATGAAACAACTTCTTAATGTTTAACAATTCTATATGAACTATATAATAGAAGATTTTTTCTAAATTCGATCAATAAAGGGAACTTGCTGATCGGCAAGCCGCTAGGCGGGGACAGAGGTGCAGGTGCACTTACACTGTATTTCTACAATTTCTCACGACGTCAGATGGTCTTCCAGCTAAAGATTTATCCTTTCTTAGAAATACAAAAAAGCTTGGAACCGAAGTTCCAAGCTTTTTTATTAAAAATTACTCCATGATAGTAGCAACTACGCCAGCGCCTACTGTACGGCCGCCTTCACGGATTGAGAATTTAGTACCTTCTTCAACCGCGATTGGAGCAATAAGTTCTACAGTCATTTCGATGTTGTCGCCAGGCATAACCATTTCAACGCCTTCTGGTAATTGGATGATTCCAGTTACGTCAGTTGTACGGAAATAGAATTGTGGGCGGTAGTTAGCGAAGAATGGAGTATGACGTCCACCTTCTTCTTTAGAAAGAACGTAAACTTCCGCTTTGAATTTTGTATGTTGTTTAACAGAACCTGGTTTAGCAAGAACTTGTCCACGTTGGATGTCGTCACGAGCTACCCCACGAAGAAGAGCTCCGATGTTGTCTCCAGCTTCAGCTTGATCAAGAAGCTTACGGAACATTTCAACGCCTGTTACAGTTGTGTTTTTCGTTTCTTCAGCAAGACCGATAACTTCTACTACTTCACCAACTTTAACTGTTCCACGCTCTACACGACCTGTAGCAACTGTACCACGACCAGTGATAGAGAATACATCCTCAACTGGCATTAAGAATGGTTTGTCAGTTTGACGCTCTGGTTGTGGGATGTAAGAATCAACTTCAGCCATAAGCTCGTTGATTTTTTCTTCCCACTCAGCATCTCCTTCAAGAGCTTTAAGAGCAGAACCTTTGATAACTGGGATGTCATCGCCAGGGAAATCATACTCAGTTAATAGATCGCGAACTTCCATTTCTACTAATTCAAGAAGCTCTTCATCGTCTACCATATCACATTTGTTTAAGAATACAACGATGTATGGTACACCTACTTGGCGAGAAAGAAGGATGTGCTCACGAGTTTGTGGCATTGGACCGTCAGTAGCAGATACTACTAGGATCGCGCCGTCCATTTGCGCAGCACCAGTGATCATGTTTTTAACATAGTCAGCATGGCCTGGGCAGTCAACGTGTGCATAGTGACGAGTTGCAGTTTCGTACTCAACGTGTGCAGTAGAGATTGTGATACCGCGCTCACGCTCTTCTGGAGCAGCGTCGATTTGGTCGTATGCACGAGCCTCAGCGCCACCTGCTTTTGCAAGTACAGTTGTGATAGCAGCAGTTAATGTAGTTTTACCATGGTCAACGTGGCCGATTGTACCAATGTTAACGTGTGGTTTAGAACGGTCAAATTTAGCTTTAGCCATTGGGGAAAATCCTCCTTAAAATTCTAATTATTATATAGGTTAGAAAGAGGAAAGACTAAATGTTTTTCCACTTTCTAGGCTTACATAAGTAGTTATACTTGAACAAGTGCCAAAAATCAATTATTGGCCTTTATTTTTTTTAATAATTTCTTCAGAGATTGTTTTTGGAACTTCTTCATAGTGGTCAAATACCATAGAGAATGTTCCGCGTCCTTGTGTGTTAGAACGCAAGGATGTTGCATAACCAAACATTTCAGAAAGTGGAACCATCGCACGAACTACTTGTGCGTTACCGCGAGCTTCCATACCTTCTACACGACCACGACGGGAAGTGATGTCACCCATGATGTCACCTAGGTACTCATCTGGGATTACAACTTCTACCTTCATAATCGGCTCAAGAATTGCAGGGTTACATTTAGAAGCAGCAGCTTTTAGAGCCATAGATGCAGCGATCTTAAATGCCATCTCAGAGGAGTCAACATCATGGTAAGATCCATCTACTAATGCAGCTTTAATGTCTACTAGAGGGTATCCTGCAAGTACACCGTTTTTCAATGAATCTTCAAGACCTGCTTGTACAGCTGGGATGTATTCACGTGGAACTACACCACCAACGATTTTGTTTGCAAACTCAAAGCCTTTACCTTCTTCGTTCGGTTCGAATTCGATCCAAACGTGTCCGAATTGTCCGCGACCACCAGATTGACGTGCGAATTTACCTTCAACACGTGCAGCAGCACGGAACGTTTCACGGTATGCTACCTGAGGAGCACCAACGTTTGCTTCTACTTTGAATTCGCGACGCATACGGTCAACGATGATATCAAGGTGAAGCTCACCCATACCAGAGATGATTGTTTGACCAGTCTCTTGGTCAGTATGAGCACGGAATGTCGGATCCTCTTCAGAAAGCTTCACTAACGCTGTACCCATTTTGTCTTGGTCAGCTTTAGACTTCGGCTCGATAGCTACAGAGATAACCGGCTCTGGGAATGTCATAGACTCAAGAATTACTTGGTTCTTGTCATCGCACAAAGTGTCGCCAGTTGTTGTATCTTTTAAACCTACAGCAGCTGCGATGTCACCAGAGTAACATACAGCAATCTCTTGACGAGAGTTTGCGTGCATTTGTAGGATACGTCCTAAGCGCTCACGCTTACCTTTTGTGGAGTTAACAACATAAGAACCAGCTTCTGCTTTACCAGAGTAAACACGGAAGAATGTTAACTTACCAACGTAAGGGTCAGTCATGATTTTGAACGCTAATGCAGAGAACGGACCGTTATCATCAGCAGGACGAGTTACTTCTTCATCAGTATCAGGAACGATACCTTTGATAGCAGGAACGTCAAGTGGAGATGGTAAATAGTCGATAACTGCATCTAGCATTAATTGAACGCCTTTGTTTTTGAAGGCAGAACCGCACACTACAGGGAAGAATTCTACGCTTAACGTAGCTTTACGGATAGCCGCTTTTAACTCTTCTACTGTAATTTCTTCACCTTCAAGATATTTCTCCATCAGTGCTTCATCGAAGTCCGCAAGAGCTTCAATCAAACCGCCACGAAGTTCTTCAGCTTGATCTTGGAATTCTTCAGGAATATCTACAACTTGGATATCTGTTCCTAAATCATTCGTGTACATATGCGCCTTCATTTCAATGATATCGATAATACCAGTGAATTGATCTTCTGCACCAATTGGAAATTGAATTGGATGTGCATTTGCTTGTAAACGCTCATGCAATGTTTTTACGGAGTATAAGAAATCCGCACCGATCTTGTCCATTTTGTTAACGAACACGATACGAGGTACACCGTAAGTTGTTGCTTGACGCCAAACTGTCTCTGTTTGAGGCTCTACACCAGATTGTGCATCCAGAACAGCTACTGCACCGTCAAGTACGCGTAAAGAACGCTCTACCTCTACAGTGAAGTCTACGTGTCCAGGAGTATCAATAATGTTTACGCGATTGCCTTTCCATTGAGCAGTTGTCGCAGCAGAAGTGATTGTGATACCACGCTCTTGTTCTTGCTCCATCCAGTCCATCGTTGCAGCACCTTCGTGTACTTCACCGATTTTGTGTACGCGGCCTGTGTAGAACAAGATACGCTCTGTCGTTGTTGTTTTACCAGCATCGATGTGAGCCATGATACCAATGTTGCGAGTGTTGTCTAAGGAGAACTCTCTTGACATGGGTGTTTTTCTCCTTCCTTTTAAAGGATTGGATTTTTTTAATTTCAAAAGCATAAAATCTCTTTAATTGTCACACAGGTAAGTATATCCACAAACATTCCAAATATGTAAAATGGACGTTCATTGAAGAGAGAGGAATTTCTTCCTCTCCCTACTTTCCATGAACGACAAACAAAGCGAATTCATGCAAACAATTATAAGTTTAATCCTACCAACGGTAGTGAGCAAATGCTTTGTTAGCTTCTGCCATTTTATGAGTATCTTCACGTTTCTTAACAGATGCACCAGCGTTGTTAGCAGCATCTAAGATTTCGTTAGCTAGACGCTCTTCCATCGTTTTCTCACCACGAAGACGAGAGTAGTTCACTAACCAGCGAAGACCTAAAGTAGTACGACGGTCAGGGCGAACTTCTACCGGTACTTGGTAGTTGGCACCACCCACACGACGAGCACGCACTTCAAGAACAGGCATGATGTTCTTAATAGCTTGTTCAAATACTTCCATAGGATCTTTTCCAGAACGATCACGTACGATGTCAAATGCGTTATAAAGAATAGTTTGAGATTTACCTCTCTTGCCATCGATCATCATTTTGTTAATAAGACGAGATACAAGCTTAGAGTTGTAAATCGGATCTGGTAAAACATCACGTTTTGCAACAGGACCTTTACGAGGCATATTGATTTCCTCCTTTCATTGAAAATTGTTTATTATTTCTTAGCAGCTTTTGGTCTTTTTGTACCATATTTGGAACGACCTTGCATACGGTTGTTAACACCAGCTGTGTCAAGCGCACCGCGCACGATATGGTAACGTACCCCTGGTAAGTCTTTTACACGGCCGCCGCGGATTAATACCACGCTATGCTCTTGTAAGTTATGACCGATACCTGGAATGTAAGCAGTAACCTCGATTCCGTTTGTTAAACGCACACGAGCGTATTTACGCAACGCGGAGTTCGGTTTCTTTGGAGTCATTGTACCAACACGTGTACATACACCACGCTTTTGTGGAGCAGACAAATCAGTTGCTTTTTTCTTCAAAGAGTTGAAACCTTTGTTTAACGCAGGAGATTTAGATTTCCATACTTTATCAGTACGACCTTTTCTAACTAATTGGTTAATTGTAGGCATGAGTTATCCTCCCTTCACTTCTTTTATAAGACCACACATCCAGGTGGTTCATTATTAGTTGAAAACAAAGTTTTTGCAAGGAGAAGCGGAACGCTCCCACCTCGCAAAAACAGTTTTAACTGACTATCATTAATTGTAAATCATTTGCCCCTCTATACTGTTTTCACAGCATACAAGCATTTTCGCAACGCACATTTTGTATCGTCCGTAACATCTCTTAGGAGCAACCTTGCTTATAGTAACATTTCTAACAAGAAGATGTCAATAACTCTACACATGTTTTTCATGAAATTTATAATGGAAAATTTTAACTTTCTACATAAATCTCATGATTTGTGGCACCAACCTCTTCAGGTGATGTTTTTATAAGATCTACTTTACGATATCTGTTCATACCTGTACCAGCTGGAACAAGTTTACCGATGATGACATTCTCTTTCAGACCAAGAAGCTCATCGCGTTTTCCTTTGATAGCTGCGTCAGTAAGAACACGTGTTGTTTCTTGGAAGGACGCTGCAGACAAGAAGGAATCTGTCTCAAGCGATGCCTTTGTAATACCGAGAAGAACAGAACGTGCTGTAGCAGGCTGTTTACCTTTAAGCAATACTTTTTCATTCGCATCTGTAAATTGGTGAATGTCAAGCAATGTTCCAGGCAACACATCAGTATCTCCAGCATCCATGACACGTACCTTGCGCAGCATTTGACGTACCATTACTTCTACGTGTTTGTCGCCGATTTCTACCCCTTGCATACGGTATACTTTCTGTACCTCACGCAATAGATACTCTTGTACTGCGTTCATATCTTTAACCTTTAGAAGCTCTTTCGGATCGATAGAGCCCTCTGTAAGCTCTTGACCTCGATTCAAACGTTGACCCTCTGTCACTTTTAAACGAGCGCCATAAGGGATTGTATACGTGCGGGCTTCTACATCCCCTTGTACAACAACTTCTTGACGATCTTTTACATCATTAATCGCCGCAACCGTGCCGTCGATTTCTGTAATAACCGCTTGACCTTTCGGATTACGCGCTTCGAATAGCTCCTGAATACGCGGTAAACCTTGCGTGATATCGTCCCCAGCAACACCGCCCGTATGGAACGTACGCATTGTCAGCTGTGTACCCGGCTCACCGATGGATTGAGCAGCGATAATACCTACCGCTTCCCCTACTTCTACATCTGTGCCTGTAGCCAAGTTTCGTCCGTAACACTTCTTACATACACCATGACGTGTATTACATGTAAATGCAGAACGAATATGCATTTGCTCAATACCAGCTTCGTCAATTAGGGTTGCAATATCTTCTGTGATAAGCTCATTTTCAGAAATAATTACTTCACCTGTAGCTGGGTGCTTCACTACTCTTCTTGCGAAACGACCTACAAGACGGTCGTATAGAGCCTCAATTACTTCATTACCTTCTTTAATCGCAGCTACTAATAAACCACGATCTGTACCACAATCATCTTCACGGACAATTACATCCTGCGCCACATCTACGAGACGGCGAGTTAGGTAACCAGAGTCCGCAGTTTTAAGAGCCGTATCGGCAAGACCTTTACGCGCACCATGCGTGGAAATAAAGTACTCTAATACTGTTAAACCTTCACGGAAACTTGATTTGATTGGGAGCTCAATGATACGTCCGGACGGGTTGGCCATCAATCCACGCATACCCGCAAGCTGCGTAAAGTTTGATGCGTTACCACGGGCACCCGAATCACTCATCATGAAGATTGGGTTGCGTCGATCCAAGGATTTCATCAGTTTTCCTTGAATTACATCCTTCGCATTACTCCAAATGGAGATAACACGGTCATAGCGCTCTTCTTCCGTAATCAAACCGCGACGGAATTGTTTTGTTACTGTATCTACCTTCAATTGCGCTTCTTGTAAAATTTCTTCCTTCTCGCCTAATACCACGATGTCCGCTACACCAACTGTAATACCTGCTTTTGTGGAGTGTCTGAAACCTAAATTCTTCATACGGTCTAACATACGAGAAGTTTCTGTAATCTGGAAACGTTTGAACACTTCCGCAATGACATTACCAAGAATTTTCTTATTAAATGGCGCAACCTCTTCGCGCTCAGCGAGAATTTCCTTTATATTAGCAGCCTTAGGTACAAAATAATTGGCAGGTGTTTCTTTTTCCAAGTTTTCTTTTGTAGGCTCATTAATGTAAGGGAAGGATTTCGGTAAAATTTCATTAAAAATCAATTTACCGACAGTTGTTAAAAGAAGCATGTTGTTTTGCTCTTCCGTGAATGTTTCATTCTGCAAAGAGCCAGCTGCAACAGCAACACGAGTATGCAAGTGAACATAACCGTTTGCGTAGGCAAGCAATGCTTCATTTGTATCCTTAAATGCCATACCTTCTCCGACCGCACCAATACGCTCCAGTGTTAGGTAATAGTTACCTAATACCATATCCTGAGACGGCGTAACAACTGGTTTTCCATCTTTCGGGTTCAAGATGTTTTGGGCAGCAAGCATTAGTAAACGAGCCTCAGCTTGCGCTTCGGAGGAAAGTGGAACGTGAACAGCCATTTGGTCTCCGTCAAAATCGGCGTTGTATGCTGTACATACAAGCGGATGAAGACGAATTGCACGACCTTCTACAAGAGTTGGCTCAAACGCTTGGATACCGAGACGGTGAAGAGTCGGGGCACGGTTTAATAGAACCGGATGCTCCCTAATCACAGACTCTAATACATCCCAAACCTCTGGCTGTACTCTCTCGATTTTACGCTTTGCACTCTTAATATTGTGTGCAAGACCCTTTTCCACCAATTCCTTCATAACGAATGGCTTGAACAATTCAAGAGCCATTTCCTTAGGTAATCCACATTGGTACATCTTTAAGTTTGGTCCTACAACGATAACAGAACGTCCGGAGTAGTCAACACGTTTACCAAGTAAGTTTTGACGGAAACGCCCTTGCTTACCTTTTAGCATATGTGAAAGAGATTTTAACGGACGGTTACCTGGTCCTGTTACAGGGCGACCACGACGACCGTTATCGATTAATGCATCAACCGCTTCCTGAAGCATACGCTTCTCGTTTTGCACGATAATACTTGGCGCACCAAGATCTAGAAGGCGTTTCAGACGGTTATTACGGTTAATAACACGGCGGTATAGGTCATTCAAATCAGACGTCGCAAAACGTCCTCCATCAAGCTGTACCATTGGGCGAAGCTCAGGAGGAATAACAGGAAGAACATCAAGAATCATCCAAGATGGTTCATTTCCTGAACCACGGAACGCCTCTAATACCTCAAGGCGCTTAATAGCACGTGTACGACGTTGTCCTTGTGCTGTTTTAAGCTCCTCCTTGAGAAAATCTACCTCTTTATCTAAGTCAATATCTTGTAAAAGCTTTTTAATTGCTTCCGCACCCATAGATGCTTGGAAGGTGCTTCCGTATCTTTCACGGTATGCACGATATTCCTTCTCAGATAACAATTGTTTTTTCTCAAGAGGAGTATCGCCGCTTTCCGTTACCACATAAGAAGCGAAATAAATAATTTCTTCCAAGGCGCGAGGAGACATGTCAAGTACAAGTCCCATGCGACTAGGAATTCCTTTAAAATACCAAATGTGAGAGACTGGGGCTGCCAATTCAATATGCCCCATGCGCTCACGGCGAACTTTAGCGCGTGTTACTTCCACACCGCATCGGTCACAGACAACACCTTTATAGCGAACTCGCTTGTACTTTCCGCAATGGCATTCCCAGTCCTTTGTAGGACCGAAAATGCGCTCGCAGAACAAACCATCTTTTTCCGGTTTTAATGTACGGTAGTTAATTGTTTCTGGCTTTTTGACTTCCCCGTGCGACCAAGAGCGAATTTTATCGGGTGAAGCAAGTCCAATCTTCATATATTCAAATTTATTTACATCTATCAAGGGGACTACCTCCCTTTCAATCTACAGGTTATATCGAATTATTCCTTCGTTGTCTCAACTTCGATATTCAATCTATCGGCAGACTGATGGTCATCATCATCATCCGTGTCACGCATTTCAATCTCTTTCTCGTCACTGGATAAAATCTTAACATCCATACCCAAGCTCTGCAGTTCCTTAATCAATACTTTAAATGATTCAGGTACACCCGGCTCCGGTACATTTTCTCCTTTAACGATCGCTTCGTACGTTTTCACACGTCCTACTACGTCATCAGATTTCACCGTTAAGATTTCTTGAAGTGTATAAGCAGCACCATAAGCCTCAAGTGCCCAAACCTCCATCTCACCGAAACGCTGTCCACCAAACTGCGCTTTACCTCCAAGAGGTTGCTGCGTAACGAGTGAGTATGGTCCTGTAGAACGAGCATGAAGTTTGTCGTCAACCATGTGCGCCAGCTTAATCATGTACATAACACCTACGGATACACGGTTATCAAATGCTTCACCCGTACGACCGTCGTACAGAACTGTTTTAGCGTCGCGAGACATACCTGCTTCTTCAATCGTTGCCCATACATCTTCTTCACGCGCTCCATCAAATACTGGAGTTGCTACATGAATTCCAAGATAACGAGCTGCCATACCAATATGAAGCTCTAATACCTGACCGATATTCATACGAGAAGGTACCCCTAATGGATTTAACATGATATCAACCGGCGTACCATCTGGGAGATACGGCATATCTTCCTCTGGTAAAATACGGGAGATAACCCCTTTGTTACCATGGCGTCCTGCCATTTTGTCACCTTCGGAAATTTTACGCTTCTGTACAATATATGCACGCACAAGTTGGTTTACACCTGGTGGAAGCTCATCTCCGTCTTCACGGTTAAAGACCTTCACATCAAGAATAATACCGCCGCCGCCATGAGGTACACGAAGAGATGTATCACGAACTTCACGTGCTTTCTCACCAAAAATTGCATGTAATAAACGTTCTTCAGCTGTTAATTCTGTTACACCCTTTGGAGTAACCTTACCAACCAGAAGATCTCCATCTTTTACTTCGGCACCAATACGAATAATTCCGCGCTCATCCAAATTACGAAGTGCATCTTCACCAACATTCGGAATATCGCGTGTAATCTCTTCAGGACCAAGCTTTGTATCACGAGCTTCTGACTCATATTCTTCAATATGGACAGATGTGTATACATCATCCTTCACAAGGCGTTCGCTCATAATGATGGCATCCTCATAGTTGTAACCATCCCATGTCATGAAGGCAACAAGCACGTTGCGTCCAAGAGCTAATTCACCCTTTTCCATAGATGGACCATCCGCAAGAATTTCGCCTCTTACAACTTCATCGCCCACACTTACAATCGGACGTTGGTTATAACAAGTTCCTTGGTTAGAACGAATAAACTTTAACATTCTGTAACGGTCTAAATCGCCTTTGACCTTCTGGCCATCTACATCAATGTAACGACGTACCCAAACCTCTTTCGCTTCCACTCGCTCTACAACGCCTGGATGCTTACAAATAACAGCTGCCCCGGAGTCTTTAGCAGATACGTATTCCATACCTGTTCCTACAGTCGGTGCTTCTGGATTTAAAAGAGGAACTGCTTGACGTTGCATGTTCGCTCCCATTAGAGCACGGTTAGAGTCGTCATTTTCCAAGAATGGAATACATGCTGTCGCAGCTGAAACAACCTGCTTCGGTGATACATCCATATAGTCAACACGATCACGTGTTACGACAATGTTCTCACCACGGAAACGAGCAATGATATCTTCATCAAGGAACTCACCATTATCTGATAAACGCATGTTTGCCTGTGCTACTACATAGTTATCCTCTTCATCTGCAGTCAGGTAATCCACACGACTTGTTACATGTCCCGTTTCTGGGTCAATTCGACGATATGGCGTTTCAATAAAACCAAATTCATTTACCTTCGCAAAGGAAGACAATGAGTTGATCAAACCAATGTTCGGACCCTCCGGTGTTTCGATTGGACACATGCGGCCATAGTGAGAATAGTGAACGTCACGCACTTCAAAGCCTGCACGCTCACGAGTCAAACCGCCCGGTCCTAATGCAGATAAACGACGTTTATGCGTTAATTCTGCTAACGGATTTGTTTGGTCCATGAACTGAGATAGCTGAGAGCTTCCAAAAAACTCTTTAATGGATGCGATAACTGGACGAATATTAATCAAGGCTTGTGGTGTAATTGCGTTCGTATCCTGAATAGACATTCTCTCACGAACAACACGCTCCATACGGGAAAGACCGATACGGAATTGGTTTTGAAGCAATTCACCAACAGAACGAAGACGACGGTTTCCTAAATGATCGATATCATCCGTGTCGCCTACCTTATAAAGCAAATTAAAGAAATAGCTAATAGATGCAATAATATCTGCAGGCGTGATATGTTTCACATTCCGGTCGATGTTCGCATTTCCGATTACATTAATCATCTGATCCGCGTCTGCATCTGGCGCATAGATTCTAATAGATTGCATCAGAACCTCGTCCTCCACCACGCCTCCAACCGGTCTGGAAGTTTTAAAGCCAATGTTTTTCTCTAAGTATGGGAGGATTTTATCTAGTGTGCGACGATCCAAGTTTGTACCTTCCGCAACTAGAATTTCGCCTGTTTCCGGATCTACCAATGTTTCTGCTACACGCTGGTTAAACAATCTATTCTTAATATGAAGTTTTTTGTTAATTTTATATCGCCCTACATTCGCTAAATCATAGCGTTTCGGATCAAAAAAGCGTGAAACAAGTAAGCTCTTTGCATTGTCTACAGTCGGAGGTTCGCCCGGACGAAGACGCTCATAAATCTCAAGCAAGGCTTTGTCTGTACTATCTGTGTTGTCTTTTTCTAACGTATTACGCAAGTATTCATTTTCGCCTAAAAGCTCAATGATTTCTTGGTCAGAACCAAAACCAAGTGCCCGTAATAACACTGTTACAGGAAGCTTGCGCGTACGATCGATACGTACATATACTACATCCTTCGCATCTGTTTCATACTCAAGCCAAGCGCCACGGTTCGGAATAACAGTCGCGGTAAAGCCACGTTTACCGTTTTTGTCTACCTTTCCGCTATAATACACACTTGGTGAACGAACAAGCTGGGAAACAATAACACGTTCCGCACCGTTAATGACAAACGTTCCCGTTTCTGTCATGAGTGGGAAATCCCCCATAAATACATCCTGTTCCTTCACTTCGCCAGTTTCTTTATTGATTAGACGTACCTTCACGCGCAGCGGTGCTGCGAACGTAACATCACGCTCTTTACATTCTTCTACAGAATACTTAGGCTCACCTAGGCTGTAGTCAATGAACTCAAGAGACAGATTTCCCGTGAAGTCTTCAATTGGTGAAATGTCCTGGAACATTTCTCGCAAACCTTCATCAAGAAACCACTGATAAGAAGAGGTTTGAATCTCAATAAGATTTGGTAACTCTAATACTTCACTAATACGGGCATAACTTCTTCGTTGGCGGTGGCGGCCGTATTGAACTAGTTGACCTGTCAACTGCTTCACCCCTCAAATCATGAGTATTATAAAATGCAATAAAATTGCATAATTTACAAGCTAAAAACAGCCGACGCCCGGAGGCGCAGCCGTGCCTTAAGGACATGCAGAACCTTTGCTAATTATGCAAAAAGAAAAATGGCTTCTCATAAGAAAACCACCATTCTGTTTCGCGCTCTACTGATTTTACTATCTTTCCCAATGCATGAAGAATTATACATTCCAAACATTGCAAGAAATGATATATTTGGCATTTTACAATCTTAACACAACCAAAAATAACCGTCAACGTTTTTTTGATTTTATGATATAATATCCTTTTTCTTTCTTTACCACTTCTACAGTGGGATAGATCTCTTCCATCTTAGCTAAGGCAGAAGGTGCGCCTTGTTTTTTCTGAATCACAACCCACAGCTCACCGCCAGGAACTAAGTGCTCATTTGCCCGTTCTAAAATCTCATGAACTACTTTTTTACCAGCTCGAATCGGTGGATTTGATAAAATTGCAGCATATTGCCCGCTCACATTTTCATACACATTGCTCTGAAACACAGAAACATTCGTAACCCTGTTCAGCACAGCGTTTTCCCTTGCTAATTCCAACGCCCGTTCATTTATATCCACCATATCAACGCGACGATTGACAAACTCCTTAGCAAGTGACAACCCGATTGGACCATATCCGCAACCAACATCCAAAAAAGCACCCTGTTCCTCTGGTTGTTCGAATGCATGAATCAAAAGACGCGAACCGAAGTCCACCTCGTTTTTTGAAAAAACACCTTGATCCGACAGAAACGTAAACGTTTGTCCTCTTAACTCAAATTCCCATCGCTTTCGATCGCTTTTGCTTACAGGATTGTTTGAAAAGTAGTGATCTGCCATACCCACAGCCCTCTTTCCTCACGGTTATTGTTTCGGTTAAAAAAAAAGCCCGCATAAGAGCGAGCTTTTTTTTGCAGTACAAGTGAAATTACTTAACTTCAACAACTGCTCCAACTTCTTCAAGTTTAGCTTTGATTTCTTCAGCTTCTTCTTTAGAAGCGCCTTCTTTAACTGCTTTTGGAGTGTTGTCAACAAGTTCTTTCGCTTCTTTCAAGCCAAGGCCTGTAAGTTCACGAACAACTTTGATAACTTTGATTTTTTGAGCGCCTGCGCTAGCAAGTACTACGTCGAATTCTGTTTGCTCAGCCACTTCAGCAGCACCGCCGCCTACTACAGCTACTGGAGCAGCAGCAGTTACGCCGAATTCTTCTTCGATTGCTTTTACTAGATCGTTAAGTTCTAAAACAGTCATAGATTTAACTGCTTCAATGATTTGTTCTTTAGTCATTTGAGTGTTCCTCCTTGTTTTCCTTTTATTAATAACTCAGACCGAATAATCGGGAATTAAGCGCCTTGTTCTTCTTTTTGCTCAGCCACAGCTTTTGCAGCAAGTGCAAGGTTGCGGATTGGAGCTTGAAGAACGCTAAGCAACATAGAAAGTAAGCCTTCGCGGGAAGGAAGTTCTGCAATTGCTTTCACATCTTCAACGCTTACTAATTTACCTTCAATGACACCAGCTTTGATTTCTAAAGCTTCATGCTTTTTCGCGAAATCGTTCAACACTTTAGCAGGGGCAACAACATCTTCGTTGCTGAACGCGATCGCGTTTGGACCTGTTAAGTGAGCGTTCAATTCCGCTACCTCTGCTTGTTCAGCTGCACGACGAGTTAAAGAGTTTTTGTAAACTTTGAACTCGATGCCTGCTTCACGCAATTGTTTACGAAGTTCAGTTGCTTCACCTACTGTTAAACCACGGTAGTCAACTACAATTGTAGATTTGCTCGCACGTAATTTATCAGCAATTTCAGTTACGACTTGTTGTTTAGCTTCAATTGCTTTGCTCATCGTTACACCTCCTATAAGACTGGATTGTACCGACACCGAATGTGCATTAGAAAGCCTCCATATCAAAACTAGACATGGAGGCATAATAGTCACAGAATAATCCGTTCTTATCATAACACCTCGGTAGGAAATTAAGCCTGTAAGGGCACCTACTGTCTACGGTACAGTTATTAAATTCACAACATCATTTATTATATAAAAACTTTATAAAAAAGTCAAATTCCATTTATTAGGCAAATGTAGAAACATCTACGCGTACGCCAGGTCCCATTGTAGAAGCAACTGTTACGTTCTTCATGTAAGTTCCTTTTGCAGCAGAAGGTTTTGCTTTTAGCATTGCTTCATAAACTGTTTGCAGGTTTTCAGCAAGCTTTTCGTTGTCGAAAGATACTTTACCGATTGGCGTGTGGATGTTACCCGCTTTGTCAACACGGTATTCTACTTTACCTGCTTTGATTTCGTTTACTGCTTTTGTTACATCAAATGTAACTGTACCAGTTTTAGGGTTTGGCATTAAACCTTTTGGTCCTAATACACGACCTAATTTACCAACTTCACCCATCATATCTGGAGTTGCTACAACTACGTCGAAGTCAAACCAGCCTTGTTGGATTTTGTTGATGTAATCTGCATCACCTACGAAATCAGCACCAGCAGCTTCTGCTTCTTTTGCTTTTTCGCCGCGAGCAAATACTAATACGCGCTGTACTTTACCAGTACCATGCGGAAGAACAACCGCACCGCGGATTTGTTGATCAGCTTTCTTAGGATCTACGCCTAAACGGAAAGCCACTTCAAGACTTGCATCAAATTTAGCTGTATTTGTTTTCTTCGCTAACTCGATCGCTTCGGCAACAGAGTAAGTAGCTGCACGGTCTACAAGCTTTGCAGCTTCTAGATACTTTTTACCTCTTTTTGGCATTTGAATTTCCTCCTTGATTGTGGTTTTAGCGGAATAACCTCCCACGTGTGTGCTCCTGTAATAGGTTTCAGCCTCTGCTGCGGGGACACCAACCCTGTATTTAAAATGCTACGATTTGTTACGTTAATAAAGGTTGCGAATGTATAAGACCCGCAACCTTTTCACAAGAAACTAAAGCGAATTAGTCTTCGATAACAATACCCATGCTGCGTGCAGTACCTTCAACCATGCGCATTGCAGCTTCTACGCTAGCAGCGTTTAGGTCAGGCATCTTTTGTTCTGCGATTTCGCGAACTTTATCACGCTTCACTGTTGCCACTTTATTACGGTTTGGAACACCAGAACCAGACTGGATACCAGCTACTACTTTAAGAAGAACAGCAGCAGGCGGAGTCTTTGTAATGAAAGTGAAGGAACGGTCTTCAAATACCGTAATTTCAACCGGGATAATTAGACCAGCTTGGTCAGCTGTACGAGCGTTGAACTCTTTACAGAAGCCCATGATGTTAACGCCCGCTTGTCCTAGTGCTGGACCAACTGGCGGCGCTGGATTCGCTTTACCTGCAGGAATTTGCAATTTCACAACTTTGATTACCTTTTTAGCCACGAGACACACCTCCTTAAGTCCGTGATGTGGTCAATGGGCTGTCGCCCTCCCACTCTATTCTTATCTGCTATAGAGATAAAAAACTTATTAAGCAATGCCTTTACCCATGAAAGACACTGACCTTAAAGATAGTATCACCTTTTGCAGTTCTTTTCAAGTTTTTAATTTACAATTTTTCAACTTGGACAAAATCAAGTTCTACAGGTGTTTCACGACCAAACATATCTACAAGAACTTTAACCTTTTGCTTCTCTATATCAATCTCTTCAATTGTGCCTGTATAGTTTGCAAAAGGACCTTCCTTCAAGCGGACTGTTTCATTTAACTCAAAATCAAAATCCACCTTTTCATTCTCAACGCCCATGCGTTTAAGGATAACAACAACCTCTTCCTCCAATAGAGGAGTCGGCTTAGAGCCAGAACCGGCAGAACCGACAAAACCTGTAACACCTGGTGTATTGCGAACAACATACCAAGAATCATCTGTCATTACTAGTTCTACAAGCACATAACCTGGAAACACCTTTCGCTTCGTAAGCTTCTCTTTTCCATTCTTCATTTCTACTTCTGTTTCTTCCGGTACAACTACTCTGAAAATCTTATCCTGCATGCCCATTGATTCAACACGCTTTTCCAAGTTTGTTTTCACCTTGTTTTCATATCCAGAATATGTATGTACAACATACCAACGTTTTTCCATATCGTGTAGGACGTTCGTCCTTCCCTCCCCGACCCTGCTTTTTTAGGCAAATGAAAAAACCCGTTCACCGGGTTTTAACACAGTTCGTATAGTTATCATTATATCATGTAAAAGTGCATCTTATTCAAGAACTAAACGAATTAAAGAAGAAATCCCCATATCCACAACTGCAAAGAAAATACCAAAAAGCACTACCGTTGCAATAACAGTTAATGTGGAACGGAACAACTCCTGTCTTTTCGGCCAGCTTACTTTTTTCATTTCGCGTGTTACGTCGCCAAAAAAATTCGTCAAACGCATGTTTATGGAACCTCCATCATGTATAGCCGTTATTATTTTGTTTCCCTATGCACTGTATGTGTATTGCAGGCTTTGCAAAATTTCTTTACTTCTAGACGCTCGGAGGCGTTCTCATTTTTCATGGTAGAGTAGTTTCTGCTGCTGCATTCTGAACATGCAAGTACAAGTTTTTTTCCCATTATACTACACCAGCCTTGAACGCTATGTCCTTAAAACTTTACCATATATTAAAAGAAGCTGTCAATGATACACCTCACATGACTATAAAAGTGAATGAGACAGGCATTACACCTGTCTCATAAACTCATAATCAATTAAAAGCTGTATTTTCTCTCATTTCCACATATCGTTCTAATTTTCGTTTTACACGTTGCAGGGCATTATCAATCGATTTTACATGACGATTCAACTGTTCTGAAATCTCTTGATAGGAACGCCCGTCCAAATAAAGAGAAAGAACCTTTCTTTCCAAATCACTTAGGAGTTCGGAGATTTTCAACTCGATATCTACATACTCCTCTTGATTGATAATTAACTCCTCTGGATCTGTTACCTTTGTTTCCGAAATCACATCTAATAGAGTACGATCAGACTCCTCATCATAAATAGGCTTGTCCAGCGACACATATGAATTTAAAGGAATGTGCTTTTGTCTTGTTGCTGTTTTAATAGCCGTTATGATTTGTCGAGTAATACAAAGCTCTGCAAAAGCTTTAAAAGATGAGAGCTTGTCCTCCTTGTAATCACGGATCGCTTTGAATAGACCAATCATTCCTTCTTGAATAATATCCTCGCGATCTGCTCCCACAAGAAAATATGACCGTGATTTGGCACGAACGAAATTCTTATACTTGTTAATCAAGTATTCTAACGCCTCAGTATCACCGCCACGGACAAGCTCTACTACTCCTTCATCTTCTAATTCTCGAAATTGTACGTTGTGTTCACTTAAGAAGTCTGATTCCACTCTTATCACCCCGACGATGCTTAGTTAGAAATATTATACAGTAAGCGCTTTATGAGCGTCAATGCCTCAAAGCTCTCCCCGCCTTAATTTTTCCAATTTTTCTGTAATTTCCTTATTATATCGGGATTGAAATGCTCCTTTTTGTTCTTTTTGCTCCTGAATTCTACGGCGTACCTGCCCCTCCATTAGCTCTACTTCAATCTCCAGCTCACGTGCAGACTTGCGCAGGGCTCCTTGCGCAAAAATAACCCATTGTTCCGTATAGTCCGATGTAGCTACTGAAATGCTCGTATCAATTTCCCTAAGTTCAATGGCAAGTTGCTCAATTTTTTCATCAGCTGTTTGGTTTTTGCGGGTAAAGATCACTTCCACCTTCGCCTGGTTCGTTTTCTTCTCAATTCCTTGTACGTAATACGCATCAAAAACGATAATGACCTTTATCCCTGTAAACCCTTGATAGTCTGCCATTTTATCGATAAGTACATCACGGGCCGACTGCAAATCCGTATCCTTTAACTTACGAAGTTCTTTCCAGGCACCGATAATGTTATAGCCGTCGACAATCAAGATCTCTTTCATCTCTACTCACCAAGCGGATGACGCTTACGATATACCTCGTACATAAGAAGTCCAGCAGCAACGGAAGCATTAAGAGATGTGACCTTTCCAGCCATTGGCAATCGCACAAGAAAATCGCATTGCTCCCTGACGAGCCTGCTCATCCCCTTTCCTTCGCTGCCGATTACAAGACCTAATGGCATTGTGCCATCTAGTCTACGGTAATCGTCCGTTCCCTTTGCATCGGTACCGGCAATCCATATACCGCGTTCCTTTAATTCTTCAATGGTTCTCGTCAAATTTGTTACACGCACCACTGGAATATACTCAATGGCTCCAGTAGATGCTTTTGCGACCGCTGCAGTTAAACCAACTGCTCTACGCTTCGGAATAATAATTCCATGCGCCCCAACAGCATCTGCCGTTCTCATAATGGAACCAAGATTGTGGGGATCCTCAATCTCATCCAAAATTAGGAAAAATGGGGTTTCCTGCTGTTTCTCCGCCCTACGGAATAAATCATCCAGCTCTGCATACTTATAGGCTGCTACATGCGCAATAACCCCTTGATGATTTCCCTCCGCCAATTGGTCAAGCTTTTTGTTCGGCGCTTGCTGAACGATGACTCCTTGCTCCTTTGCCAGCTGTAAAACAGTGTGAATTTGCCCTTTATTCGCTCCCTCAGCTACCCAAATTTTATTAATATCGCGTCCTGACTTCAATGCTTCAATGACGGGGTTTCTGCCAATAATATATTCATGATCCATTCTTTTTTTCTCCTTCCTGCTCTTCTAAAGCTAAAATAGCGGCCGACAAAAGCTCTTGCAGCCGCTCTTCATTACCTGATAAATAATGAAAGCCGATTACTGCTTCAAATGCCGTACTATATCGATATGTTTGTACATCTGTATTTTTCGGGACTGAGCCTGATTTTGCGTTTCGCCCCCTCATAAGGATGGCTTCCTCTTCTTCTGTTAAAACTTTTCCGTCAAGCCACGCGTATACAACCTTGGCTTGCGCCTTTGCGCATACATAGCTTGTACTCAAACGATGCAGCTGATTAGGGCGGACAGATCCTTTTAAAAGAAGGTGATGCCGAACATACTGTTCATACACCGCATCACCCATATACGCTAAAGCAAGACTGTTTAATTGCTTTACATCGATCATGCTTATCCTCTTTTCCATCTTACACCCTGCGGCGTATCTTCCAAGATAATATTGCGGGCCTTTAAATCATCACGGATTTGATCAGCTAGTGCAAAGTTACGCTCTTTTCGGGCATTATTCCGTTGCTCGATAAGCGTTTCAATCTCCTCATCAAGAAGCTCTTGTTGTTGGTTAAGACTCAATCCCAGCACTTCAAATAACTCCTCATATTCCGTCAAAAATGTCTCGATCACGGCTTTTGAAGTATGCTGTTCAAGTAAATATTGGTTCGCATAATTAGCTAAATTATAGAGCTCTGTTACCGCATTCGCCGTATTAAAATCATCATCCATAGCCTGTTCAAATGCTTCTCGGAATGCTTTAACCTCTGAAATCCAAGATTCATCGTTTTCTGTCAAATTTGTACTGCTGTCCATCCGATGCTTTAAGTTAGCATAGGCAGTTTGAATGCGTTCCAAACCGTTTTGCGTGCTTTGCAG
This sequence comes from Bacillus sp. OTU530, assembly GCF_038440375.1. Classification (NCBI taxonomy): domain Bacteria; kingdom Bacillati; phylum Bacillota; class Bacilli; order Caryophanales; family Bacillaceae; genus Bacillus; species Bacillus sp. OTU530. Next base: position 13,754 of record NZ_JASATP010000037.1, on the reverse strand, counting down.
CAATTCTTCATTAAAGTTAATAGGATTACGGTAATGCACAGAAAGCATAAAGAATCGAATTAACTGCGGATTATATTGCTTAATAATGTCATGCACCAAAATAAAGTTTCCAAGAGACTTCGACATTTTTTCATTATTAATATTAATATATCCATTATGGAGCCAATAACGTGAAAATGGCTTGCCTGTTAATGCCTCCGATTGTGCAATTTCATTTTCATGGTGAGGGAATGCCAAATCCTGTCCGCCAGCATGAATATCAATCGTATCCCCTAAGTATTTTCTAGCCATCGCTGAGCACTCGATATGCCAGCCTGGGCGACCTTTCCCCCATGGACTATCCCAGGAGATTTCTCCTTCCTTTGCCGCCTTCCATAATGCAAAGTCCAGCGGGTCCTGTTTCTTTTCACCAACTTCAATGCGCGCGCCGTGACGCAAATCTGTAATGGATTGGTGGGACAGCTTGCCGTACCCTGCAAATTCCTTTGTTCTGTAGTATACATCCCCTGCAGATTCATAAGCGTATCCTTTTTTGATCAACTCTTCAATAAATGAAATGATCAAATCCATACTCTCTGTCACACGCGGATGTACATCAGCATGGCGGCATCCTAAAGCCGTTACATCTTCAAAGTATGCTGCAATAAATCGATCAGCAATTGTTGGTACATCCTCACCAAGCTCTTTTGCTGCGCGAATGAGTTTGTCATCAACATCAGTAAAATTGGACACATACTGCACTTCATAGCCCTTATATTCTAAATAACGGCACACTGTATCAAATACGATAGCAGGCCGTGCGTTTCCGATGTGAATGTAATTGTATACAGTCGGACCACATACATACATTTTTACCTTGTTTGCCTCAAGCGGAACAAATTCTTCTTTCTTGCGAGTAAGGGTATTATAAAGATAAATAGTCATTTGAATTCTTTCCTTCCTTAGATAATGTAAGCTGTTCCTTCAATTGCCGTATCTCTTCCTCCATCGCCTTAAATTTGTCAGCAATGGGGTCTGGCAAGTCACAATGGTTCAAGTCGCGATTCACTTTTATCCCATCGCGGATAACCACACGGCCCGGTATCCCAACAACAGTAGAATTAGGCGGAACTTCCTTCAAAACAACAGAGCCTGCACCAACTTTAGAGTTTTTCCCTACCGTAATGGAGCCAAGAACCTTTGCGCCAGTTGCAATTAACACGTTATCCTCAATAGTGGGGTGGCGCTTGCCTTTTTCCTTTCCTGTTCCGCCTAGCGTTACACCTTGATACAAGGTCACATTGTCACCAATTTCACAAGTTTCGCCGATAACGACGCCCATACCATGATCAATAAAAAGACGGCGGCCAATCGTAGCACCCGGATGAATCTCAATCCCAGTAAAAAAGCGGCTAACTTGCGAAATCATACGTGCCATAAAGAAAAATCGTTTCTTATATAATACATGAGCAATCCGGTGAGCCCAAATGGCGTGTAATCCAGCATATGTGCATATGACTTCCAAATAGCTTCGTGCTGCTGGGTCTTGTTCAAAAATGACTTCAATATCCTCCCGAAGCTTTTGAAACATTCGTTTCCCTCCTTTTCAGCCAATTTCTAACGCAATATAAGTAACAGTACCAATAAAGAAAACTTGCCGATTGGTGAGCCCTGCCCTTGGGCGAAGCGAAGACAGAGGCATAGTTGCACTTATACTTTGTTCCTAAAATTTCTAACTACGTCGAATTGCCCTCCAGCTAGAAATTTATACTTTCTTAAGGTGTAAAGAAAACTTGCCGATTGGCGAGCCTATAGGCGATGACAGAGGCGATGACAGAGGCGTAGTTACACTTTATTCCTAAAATTCCCGACTGGAAATTTGTATCTTTTTAAAGTACAAAAAAAGACGCCTCTGTACAAACGACAGAGACGCCTTTTCAGCGCGGTTCCACTCTGTTTAGGCCGAATCGACCTCCACTCATGCTTTCCATAACGGCTCTTCACCGCTTCTGCCTACTTTTATTTCAACAGAAGGCTCAAAGGCGCACTTCAAAAACCTATTCTTAAATCGCTCACAGCCATTGGCGATTCTCTCTGAAAAGAATATGGTTTTTTACTTTTCCTTCTCTTCGCTGTTTATATTGGTGTATTAAGTATTTTTTATTATATTGCATCTCACATAAAAATGTTAACCAATAACTTTTTGAATTCGTGCAGAAACCTTTTGTTTACCAAGAAGAGAGATTGCTTTTGGTAAATCCGGACCATGTGTTTGACCTGTTGTAGCAACACGGATCGGCATAAATAGCTTCTTCCCTTTTTGACCTGTTTGCTTTTGAACAGCCTTGATCGCCGCCTGCACAGCCTCTGGTGTAAAATCTTCAATTGCCTCTACTTGAGATAAAAATACTTGCATTACTTCTGGCACTTGTTCTTCGTTTAAAACAGCTTGTGCCTCTTCATCATAGCTAATGTCATCCTTGAAAAATAACTCTGATAACTCAACAATCTCTGCACCATAGCTCAGCTGGTCATGATACAATGCAACAAGTCCGCGAACCCAATCTGTTTGTACTTCAGCTTCACTAATCCGGCCTGCTTTGATAAGATGTGGTGTACAAAGCTCTACCACACGATCGAGCTCTTGTTTTTTCATGTACTGGTTGTTCATCCATTTCAGCTTTTGCGTATCAAATACAGCCGGCGATTTAGATAAACGAGCCGGATCAAACATTTCAATAAATTGTTCCTTCGTAAAAATTTCCTCTTCTCCGACTGGAGACCATCCAAGTAAACAAATAAAATTAAACATCGCCTCTGGCAAATAGCCCAGATCAGCATATTGCTGAATAAATTGAATCACAGATTCATCACGTTTGCTTAATTTCTTTCGATTCTCATTTACAATAAGCGTCATGTGACCAAATTGAGGAGCTTCCCAGCCAAATACCTCATAAATCATCAACTGCTTCGGCGTATTAGAAATATGCTCTTCTCCGCGAAGCACATGCGTAATTTCCATAAGATGATCATCGATAACAACAGCATAATTGTAGGTAGGGATACCATCCTTCTTCACAATAACAAAGTCGCCCATCTCATTTGCATCAAAGGAAATCGTTCCTTTTACCATATCAGTAAATGTATAGGACTTCTCCTTCGGTACTGCAAAACGAATGCTTGGAATTCGTCCCTCAGCTTTAAATGCCTCTCTTTGCTCCTGTGTTAGGTGGCGACATTTCCCTGAATAATGAGGCGTTTCACCGCGCTCCTGCTGCGCTTCCCGTTCTGCCTCAAGTTCTTCTTCTGTACAATAGCAATGATACGCTACTTCCCGCTGCATTAATTCATTTGTATATTTTTGATAAATATCCAAACGCTCTGTTTGGCGATACGGACCGTATGCACCTTCTTTATCAATGCTCTCATCCCATTCGATGCCAAGCCATTTTAAGTTTTGCAGCTGACTTTCTTCTCCGCCTGCAATATTTCTCTTTAAATCAGTATCCTCAATACGGATAATAAAATCTCCGCCTTGGTTTTTCGCAAATAAATAGTTAAACAACGCTGTTCTTGTATTTCCGATATGTAAATGTCCTGTTGGACTCGGAGCATATCGTAATCTGACTCGTTTTGACATGTATGACACCTTCCGTTTTAAATTGTGTACGATACAAAGTGTATAAGGTTACACTCTTTTTTTCAACAGGACAACCGCTTGAGAAGCAACTCCTTCTTCTCGACCTGTAAAACCAAGCTTTTCTGTTGTCGTTGCTTTTACATTTATATTTTCAATTGATGTTTCCAATAGCTCGCTAATCCGTACACGCATCGCCTCAATATGAGGTGCCATTTTAGGCTTTTGAGCAATAATTGTACAATCTAAATTGCATAGCTCATACCCTTTCTCAATGACAATCTCCCAAACACGCTGTAGTAGAACTGCCGAATCCGCATCCTTAAAGGCAGAATCTGTATCTGGAAAATGCTTGCCGATATCTCCTGCTGCAATTGCACCTAAACAAGCATCCGCAATCGTATGTAATAACACATCTGCATCAGAATGACCGAGCAATCCTTTCTCGTAAGGTATTGTAATTCCTCCAATAATAAGAGGCCGTCCTTCTGCAAAGGCATGTACATCAAACCCTTGTCCGATTCGAAACATGTAAAATCTCTCCTATCCTCTTGCTAAAAAACTTTCCGCTACTACTAAATCATCTGGAGTCGTCACTTTTATATTAAAATAACTTCCTGATACAACTCCGACAGCTTTTCCAAGCCGCTCCACAAGACTGGCATCATCAGTTCCTAAATATCCAATCTTACGAGCTTCCTCATGAGCCTCAGACAAGGTGGAAAGATGAAACCCCTGTGGTGTTTGAACAGCCCATAGTTTAGAACGTTCTACCGTCTCTACAACACTTCCGTCTTCCACTCTTTTAATCGTATCCTTTACCGGAACAGCACAAATGGAGGCGCCCTTCCGCACCGCCTCCGATAGTACACTTTGAATAATTTCTATTGTAATAAAGGGTCTTGCACCATCATGCACAAGAATATACGACGCTTTACCTGCTTGCAGCAGTCCATTGTAGACACTATCCTGCCGTTCCTGACCACCTATGGCAAATACAATTTGTTTCTTTATATCATATTGTTTAATAAAGCGCTCAAAAACAGGTTGTTCATCTGCGTTAACAGCAAGAATAATTTGTTCACATGCTTCATCTTTCTCAAATACGCGCAATGTATGAATAATAAGCGGTACGGAAGCGATGGGGAGAAACAGTTTATTTAGTCCCGCCCCCATCCGCTTTCCTTGTCCCGCTGCTGGAATAATTAAAGTATACCTCATAACAACCCTCTGCTTATAATGCTTTCTCTAATAGCTTACGTTTTGCAAAAATCATTCGTCCCGCAGAAGTTTGCAAAACACTTGTAACAAGAACATCAATTTGAGAACCGATAGATTCTCTTCCATCTTCCACAACAATCATTGTACCGTCGTCTAAATAAGCTACACCTTGATTATGCTCTTTTCCATCCTTCACAACATATACCCGTAATTCCTCTCCTGGAAGCACTACAGGCTTAATCGCATTCGCTAGGTCATTTATATTTAATACCTTCACACCTTGCAACTCGGATACCTTATTCAGGTTAAAATCATTTGTGATAACCGTTCCGTTCATCACCTTAGCAAGCTTCACGAGCTTGCTGTCAACCTCCTGTATATCCTCAAAATCACCCTCATAAATTTCTACTGGTATGAGCAGCTCTTTTTGAATCCTATTTAAAATATCCAGGCCACGTCTCCCGCGATTACGCTTTAGCGTATCAGAAGAATCAGCGATGTGCTGCAGCTCAGCTAAGACAAATTGTGGTATGAGAATTACACCTTCTAAAAAACCTGTCTGACAAATATCTGCAATACGTCCATCAATAATAACGCTTGTATCAAGAATCTTAAAGTTTCTTTGCTGTAATTCAACCTCAACTTCTTCTCCATCTCCACTATTGCCTTTGCGCTTCACTACGCGCTGTGGTAAGGAGAAAAGCGCTACAAGTTCATTTCTCTTTTTCAACCCTACCTGAAAGCCTAAATATCCAAATAAAAGCGTAACAAAGATTTGGAGCACTGTGCTAATAATTTGCACCGTAATAGTTTTGATAGGAATAAGAATTAAATAAGCAAATATAAGTCCGGTAATAAGTCCTACACTTCCAAATAATACATCTGTCACCGGCGCTTTAACTAAAGTTTCCTCTACATATTTAATCAAATGAACAATATAATCGACAAGCCAGAATGTTGTAACAAACAAGACGATTGCACCAATAATCGCACGAATATAAGATTCCTCTAGCACAGGGATGGATCCAATATTAAGCATTTTAGCTACTGTAGGAATCAAAAATATCCCTAAGGCACCCCCAACTACCAAAAAGAATAGCTGTACAATCCGTTTTAACATTCAACCACCTCCTACTCATTATTGACAGTATGATTTTTTCAAAAACATGAAATAGAAAATAAGCTATATTCTCTCTGCCTTTCATTTCCTTTCCAAATATATCATACCACAATTTAAAAAAGTTCATATGTTATCGTACTTTCATATGAATATTACATTATTAGTTGTGCCGGCTCATATACAGATGCTCTTGAATCCGTTTCAGACCTTCTCGTATTTTCTTTGCCCGTACTTCCCCAATTCCTTCTACCTCATCAAGATCAGCGAGAGAAGCTCGGCAAATACCTTGCAAATTCTTGAATTTGTTGGTTAAATTCTCAATCACAAGCGGCGGCAAACGTGAAATTTTCCCTAGAATTCGATAACCGCGCGGCATCATGCTTTCTTCAAGACTAACTTGGCCAGAGTGACCGAGCAGCCTCAGCAAATCATTATCTTCAAGTAATCCTGTATTAGATAGGTCCTGCAGCTTTTTCAAAATGTGGTAATGGTCTTGTGTTTTTTCATAATGGTAATCCTTAATAAGAAGAGCTGCCTCTTCCTCTAAATCAGATAATAGTTCTGCTAGTTGCAGTCGTATGAGTCGCCCTTCTGTTCCAAGCTCATGAATATAGCTATAGATTTCATTTTTAATACGAAGCACCATCTCTACAATATGTAACACATGTAACACCTCTCCGAGTGTTACAGCCTCTTCAAACTCTAATACACCTAAATTAGTAATTCCTTCGCTCCAGACAGTTTTATATTTCTCTAGAGTCTGAATGGCTTGATTGGCCTTAGTTAAGATTACGCCGATATCTCTCAATGTATAACGTAAGTTTCCTTGGTACAGAGTGATTACATTCCTCCTTTGCGAAATCGCAACCACAAGGTTTCCTGTCTGCTTTGCAACTCGTTCTGCTGTCCGATGACGCATCCCGGTCTCAATGGATTCTATGGAAGCGTCTGGTGTAAGCTGGGCATTCGCAAATAAAATCTTGCTGCCCACTTCATTTAGAATAAGAGCTCCATCCATTTTAGCAAGTTCATATAAGCTTGCCGGTGAGAACGAACAGTTAATATGAAAGCCACCATCAACAATCCCTTTAATTTGTTCATTATACCCTAGTACAATGAGACCGCCTGTTTGGGCACGGAGAACATTATCTATTCCTTCGCGTATAGGAGTGCCCGGAGCTACAAGTTGCAGAATATTGATGATGCTTTTCGATCGCTGCTTATTTTCCTCCATCTTTATCCTCCTAACGTATATCTAAGGGCCTCTCCTATATTGGATACTCCAACAACTTCAATTCCCTCTGGAGTGCTCCAACCTCCTAAATTTTTATTTGGAATAATCGCTCGTTTAAAACCAAGCTTCGCTGCCTCTTGCACCCTTTGTTCAATCCGTGATACCCTGCGCACCTCACCTGTCAAGCCAACTTCTCCAATTACTACATCTGTAGGAGCTGAAGATTTATCACGAAAACTAGAAGCAATACTTAAGGCAACTGCCAAATCAATTGCGGGTTCATCTAGTTTGAGGCCACCTGCCACCTTCAAATATGCATCCTGATTCTGGAGCAGCATGCCTGCTCGCTTTTCAAGAACGGCCATAATAAGTGAAACACGATTATGGTCAATCCCTGTTGCCATACGACGAGGGTTGCCAAAGCTTGTAGGAGAAATGAGTGCCTGAATTTCTACAAGAACAGGGCGGGTTCCTTCCATAGAGGCCACCACTGTTGAGCCGGCTACTCCTACAGGGCGCTCCTCCAGAAAAATCTCTGAAGGGTTCAACACTTCCTGCAGCCCAAGCTCCTTCATCTCAAAAATTCCCATCTCATTTGTAGAGCCAAATCGATTTTTAACAGCCCTTAAAATGCGATATGTATGATGACGCTCGCCTTCGAAATATAAAACAGCATCTACCATATGCTCTAGTAAACGCGGACCTGCAATAGCCCCCTCTTTTGTTACATGCCCAACGATAAAAATCGGAATTCCTTTCGTTTTGGCCAACCGCATAAGCTCTGCTGTACATTCCCTTACCTGTGCCACACTCCCTGGTGCTGACGTAACCTCGGGCAAATGGATTGTCTGAATCGAATCAATAACTACAAAGGCTGGATTTAATTCTTCTATGTATCGAGAAATACGCTGTAAATCTGTTTCCGAAAGTACCAACAATTGGTCGCTGCTCACATCTAAACGATCTGCGCGAAGGCGAATTTGCTTTGGAGACTCCTCTCCTGATATATACAATACACTATAAGAACTATTTGCCAATTGAGATGATACTTGAAGCAGCAAGGTGGACTTTCCAATCCCTGGGTCTCCTCCAATCAATACAAGGGAGCCGCCAACAATCCCGCCTCCAAGTACACGATTAAACTCTTGAAAACGTGTTTCAATACGGGATTCCAGCTTTGTTTCCACCTGCGTAATAGGACGCGGCTGGGAGAACTCTGTCTGAGCACCTGTTGCAAATGTAAGGCGTCGGCTCGATATAGTCTCTTCTATTTCTTCCACCATTGTATTCCAGGAACTACATCCTGGGCATTTCCCCATATATTTCGGTGACTGATAGCCGCACTCTTGACATACAAATTTTGTTTTTTTCTTCGCCATTCAATTTCCCTCTTCACTTCTATACATAAAATATACTATCATTTTCTCCGAATTTTCTATATTTAAAAAACAAAAATAGTAAGAAAATGGACATCACTAGACTTTATCATCAATTACTTACTAATATATCTTAATTAACATCTTTCCTTAAGCAACATTTTTCCTAAAGGCTATATTTTCCTTATATAGTAAGAAAAGGAGCTACTACTTAGCCCCTTTTCCATTCCTACCACTATTTTACCTTCTCTGCGCTGCGAATGACAAATGATTCTCCTTCTGCATCAAGCACAACCTTTTGTCCTTTCTCAATTGTGCCCTTGAGAAGTTCCTCAGACAATCTATCTTCTACATGCTTTTGGATAGCTCTGCGTAACGGACGCGCACCATACTCTGGATCAAATCCCTTATCAGCAATCTGTTCGATGGCGGTATCTGTTAACTCCAGATCAATTTCTTGTTCAATCAGACGCTTTTTCAGTTGGTTCACCATAAGTGTTACAATCTCTTTAATGTGCTTTTTCTCTAGCGGATGGAAGACAATAATTTCATCAATTCGGTTTAAGAACTCTGGACGGAATGATTTCTTCAATTCCTCCATAACTCTGCCCTTCATATCCTTATATTGTGCATTTTCATCTTGAACATTAAACCCAAGATGCTTCCCGCGTTTTAAAGCATCCGCACCAACATTGGATGTCATAATTACGATTGTGTTGCGGAAATCCACCGTACGTCCTTTGGAGTCTGTCAAACGCCCATCCTCTAACACCTGTAATAAGATATTAAACACATCCGGATGTGCCTTTTCTACTTCATCTAATAAAATAACAGAATACGGCTTGCGTCGAACTTTCTCTGTAAGCTGGCCGCCTTCCTCATATCCCACATAACCTGGAGGAGAACCAACAAGACGAGAAGTAGAATGTTTCTCCATATACTCAGACATATCAACGCGAATCATTGCATCTTCGTCACCAAACATGGATTCTGCTAAAGCACGGGCAAGCTCTGTTTTACCAACACCAGTCGGTCCAAGGAAAATGAAGGAGCCAATTGGACGCTTCGGATCTTTTAAACCTGCTCTTGCACGGCGAACTGCTTTTGCAACTGCAACGACTGCTTCTTCTTGGCCAATTAAACGATCATGAAGAATGTTTTCCAGGTTCAAGAGTTTATCAGTTTCTGTCTGAGCCAGCTTAGAAACAGGAATACGTGTCCATGTAGATACGACGCTCGCAATATCCTCTACAGTCACTTCTGAGTTCTCCTTACCTTGCTGTTCTTTCCACTGACGTTTTGTATCTTCTAGCTGCTCACGCAGACGCTGCTCCGTATCACGCAAGGATGCTGCCTTCTCAAATTCCTGACTTTGTACCGCGGCATCTTTCTCTTTTCTTACTTCCTCAAGCTTTTGTTCAAGCTCTTTTAGGTTTGGAGGAGCAGTGTAAGAGCGTAAACGAACCTTAGATGCAGCTTCATCAATTAAATCGATTGCTTTATCTGGCAAGAAACGATCTGTAATGTAACGATCTGAAAACTTCACAGCTGCATCGATTGCATCGTCTGTAATTGATACACGGTGATGTGCTTCATAACGATCACGCAAGCCTTTTAAGATTTGAATGGATTCTTCAGCACTTGGCTCATCTACTTGAATCGGCTGGAAGCGACGCTCTAACGCAGCATCCTTCTCAATATATTTACGATACTCATCAAGTGTTGTTGCACCAATGCATTGTAGTTCTCCACGGGCTAAGGATGGTTTTAAAATGTTAGATGCATCAATAGCACCTTCTGCCCCTCCTGCACCGATCAAGGTATGCAATTCATCAATAAATAAAATGATATTTGCAGCCTGACGAATCTCATCCATTACCTTTTTCAGACGATCTTCAAACTCACCGCGATACTTCGTTCCAGCAACTACAGTCCCCATATCAAGCGTCATAACACGCTTATCACGAAGCGTTTCCGGCACTTCGTTGTTTATAATTTGTTGGGCCAATCCTTCTGCAATTGCAGTTTTACCAACGCCTGGTTCACCAATTAGAACAGGATTATTTTTCGTTCTACGGCTTAATACCTCAATTACACGCTGAATTTCCTTACTGCGGCCGATAACTGGATCTAAACGTCCTTCACGAGCAATCGCAGTTAAATCACGAGCTAGACTATCAAGCGTCGGAGTATTTGCATTAGCTGCTGCCCCTCCTTGATGACCAGAGGATGATTCGTTGCTGCCAAGAAGCTGAAGCACTTGCTGTCTTGCTTTATTTAAGCTAACCCCAAGATTATTGAGAACTCTTGCAGCTACCCCTTCTCCTTCGCGAATCAAACCTAACAAAATATGTTCTGTACCTACGTAGGAATGTCCAAGCTTACGTGCCTCATCCATAGAAAGTTCTATTACCTTTTTAGCGCGCGGCGTGTAATGAACCGTTTGAGCTACTTCTGTTCCTCTGCCGATTAAAGCCTCTACTTCTTTTTGAATTTTCTCAGGACTTAGCCCTAATGCAAGTAACGCTTTTGCAGCAATGCCCTCTCCTTCTCTTACAAGACCGAGAAGAATATGCTCAGTTCCAATATTATTATGACCGATACGAATTGCCTCTTCTTGAGATAATGCCAGCACTTTCTGTGCGCGCTCAGTAAATCTTCCAAACATCATACGAATCAGCCTCCTACTTATCTTTATTTTGCTCGAGTAACAGCCTTTCCCGAATAAGTGCAGCCCTGCGGAAATCCCGTTCCTCTGGATGAAGAGGACCGCCTGTATATTGCTGTAAGATACCAGGCTGCATTAAAACCATTAACTCTGTCAAAATATTGCGGGAAAGATTTTCAATGTATCCTAGATCAATTCCAAGACGAACATAGGAAAGGCAATTTGCCGCTTCTCCCGATTCAATCAAACGACTATGAGAGAGTATACCGTATGAACGATAAACTTTATCCTCAAGCTGAATACCCCATGTTTTAACAAGGTATTCTCGCGCACTGCGTTCCTGTTGGACAAGCTGCTGCACTACACTTTTTAAATCCTCAACAATGTCTTGTTCGGATTTACCCAATGTAATTTGGTTAGAGACTTGAAATATATTCCCTAACGCTTCACTTCCTTCTCCATAAATACCGCGGACAACTAAACCTAGCTGATTAATGGCGGGAACAATTCGATTCATTTGCTGCGTTAGGACTAACGCCGGCAAATGCATCATAACTGAAGCACGAAGTCCAGTCCCCACATTGGTAGGGCAGCTTGTCAAATATCCTCTCTTTTCATCGAATGCATACTCTACATGCTGCTCAAGATAATCGTCTACATGATTTGCAACATCTAATGCCTCTGATAACTGAAAACCAGGAAATAGACACTGTATGCGGACATGGTCTTCTTCATTAATCATAATGCTAATTTGTTCATTCTCTGACAATAGACAAGCACCAATTTGGGAGTTTTCAGCTAAATCCGGACTAATCAAATGCTTTTCTATGAGTACGCGACGCTCGATCGGTTGCATATCCTCCATCTTCAACATTTCGAGATTTCCAAAATGATTCAACATCTGCCCTGAGAAGGTGCTCTCAAACATATGGATGATTTGCAAAGCAACCTCATTTGAAATTAGGGTCGGAAATGTGTAACTTTTTAAGTTCCTAGCCAAACGAATACGGGTACTTAACACAATATCAGAATCTGGACCATCCTCCCTCATCCAAGGACTGATAGCCTCATTAATAATGCGATCGAGTGACATAGAACTAGTCCTCCCTTCTATGTTCACTTAATTGCTTTTCAATATTTCGGATTTTATCACGGACTGTAGCTGCATTCTCAAACTCTTCTTGGTGAATATACTGTTGTAATTTCACCTTTAACTCATCTAATTCCTTCCTTAAATGAAGATTTCCTCCCATACGTTTTGGAATTTTTCCTTGATGTACTGTATTTCCGCTATGAACACGGCGTAAAATTGGTTCCACATGAGGCAAAAAGGACTCATAGCACCCCGCACATCCAAAACGTCCAAGCTTTATGAATTTTTGATAAGTCATACCACATTGCCGGCATGAAAGAACTTCCTCTTTAGAAATAGCATCTGATTGTTTTTCTGTAGATGTTTGACTATGATTTAATAATCCTGACAAGAGTTTACTAAAGGAGAAAGTAGCTGCTGATGAAGAGAAGAATGATGAATATCCTTTTTCTTGAGCACATTGCTCACAAATATGAAACTCAGTTTTTTGACCATTTACAATTTTCGTAAAATGTAAAGCAGCTGGTCTTACATTACATTCTTGACATATCAAAGTGCATCCCCACCTTTAAATAGGAACTACTTATACTTTAAAGCTGTTAGCATTGCTTTTAGCATACGAGCACGAAGCTCATCACGATAAGGCAAATCTGTTAATAGGACGGATCGATCCAGAACACTTAACATTAATTTCGCTTCCCTGCTGGTAATGATCTCTTCTTCTGCAAGACGACCTACAATGCTCTCGGAATTTAACTGTGAAATGCTGTTCTTTACAAGTTGAAGCATTTGATGTATAACATCTACCTCGTCATGAAGTTTAACCTTCATAATGCGAATGTAGCCTCCTCCTCCTCTTTTGCTCTCTACGATAAAACCTCTCTCTATCGTAAAACGCGTATTAATTACATAATTAATTTGAGAAGGAACACATTCAAATTTATCAGCAACTTCACTCCTTTTAATTTCAATAATCTGATTTCCGCTTAAGTCAATAATTTGCTTCAAGTACTGTTCGATGATATCAGATATATTTCTCATTCACCCTCCACCTTTATTGACTTTGACTATCTTTGACTTTAATTATATATGTATTTCAGAATTTTGCAACCCTTTTGCATTGCATCACTATCCTTTCCAGATTGGCATATCATTAATCTCTTAAAAGAGAAGATTTTATATTTTCCTTAAAGAAAACTTGCCGATTGGTGGGCCACGCTCTTGGGCGAAGACAGAGGCGTAGTGCACTTATATACTATTTCCGACTACGTAGAGTTGGCTTCTGGCCAGAAATTTATACTTTCTTAAAGTGTAAACAAAAACCTCTACAAAATCTGATATATATGACAGTTTATTTCGGAAAAAACATTATGTTCATAGTACAGATGACTTTTTTTCAAAAATAAAAAGAACCGTATCCAGAGGA
>NZ_JASATP010000036.1:0-62496 GCF_038440375.1 Bacillus sp. OTU530 | reverse complement strand
TGTTTAAGTGGCAGGTAGTTCAATAACTTAACAGCTATCGAAATATTTCTGTTTTTATAATAGAGGACAAAAAGAAAATACGATATGAACATCCAATTTCATACCATATTTTTGGACAACTATTTTATTTCTCAAAGAGCTTTATCATTTTGTAACAACTGCATTATTCGTGAACCAACTTTTCATTTTGTTTCTTTATAATGTCCAGAAAGTCACTATTTTCTGGACACATCCATTTCAGTCTTAGTTTCGTAGATTTCCCCCTATAAATATGTCCAAAAACTCTGTTTATAAATCTATGTTCAGATAATCCCCTAGTATTTAAGTTATGTTGCAATGATAGGTAGATACATATGGTAAAGGCTGGATAGAAATGATAGTAGGATATACTCGTATCTCAACATCTGTTCAGAATTTAGATTTACAGATAGAAATTCATAACCTTCCTTTTTAGGAGGATTTTTTTGGCTTCCTCTTACTTTTTCTATTGATTCTTTTCTATATTTAATCTAATTCTCATCATAGCTTCATTTTCCAAAGTTACCATAATACATGTGGCTAAAATGTAATCATAAATATGCCGAATAATTATTTGAAAAGGAGTTTTTACGTTGGATTCAAAAGGTAAAACACAAGATTTGATTTCAAAGGTACCAGAAATTACACTGCTTTTCTGGATCATTAAGATACTCACTACGGGAATGGGTGAGGTATTTGCGGATTATTTGAATGAGAGCTTGGCTATACCATTAGCAGTTTCACTTTCCGTATTAGGACTTTTGGTATCACTAGGATTACAATTTTCCATGCACAAATATATTCCATCTGTGTATTGGCTTGTTGTTGTGATGGTAAGTATATTTGGTACAACAGCAGCGGACATTGTCAGTTTCTCACTAGGACACTCCCCTCTTGTAGCAACCTTTATTTATTTGGCTTTGTTGTTGGCTGTATTAGTCACTTGGTATGCCAAGGAAAAAACACTTTCTGTCCACAGTATTTATACGCGGCGTCGGGAGACGTTTTATTGGCTAACTGTTCTTGCAACCTTTGCCCTTGGTACTGCGGCAGGTGATATGTCTGCCGGAACGTTGCACTTAGGATTCTTTACGTCAGGAATCTTTTATACAGTACTATTGGTAATACCTATGATTTTGTCTCGTCTCTTTCCTGTGAATCAAATCTTTGCTTTTTGGTTCTCCTACGTCATGACAAGACCGGCAGGTGCATCGTTTGCAGACTGGATGGCTTCCCCTACACACCGAGGAGGACTTGGAATGGACAAAGGATTCGTTAGTTTAGTTCTTACTATCATGATTTTAGTGCTTGTGGGATATGTCAGCTTTGCTCATAAGAATTCCACTGCCTTGAAATCGGAAGTCACTCCTTCTTAATTTATTTCAAAGCCTGAGTAGGCTCAGCTTCCATATAAGCAGGGCTTATTCTTTTATTTTACCGTCTCAGAACAAACAAATTGTATCAGACCTTATAAATTTCGTGCGATATTCTGAGGAACGCGACTCTTTAGGTTAAACGTCATTTTTTGAATAGGACATACATAATCATTTAGGGGTGAGGAATGATAAAAAAGCGGGTATCTCTCATAATTATAATTACCCCTTATCAACCGCTCCAACACTGATCAGGTTTTTTCCCTTAAAAAACAAAAAAGCCTCTCCGTACAAATAATATCCCTACTCTGTCTTACTCGTTGTTTATTTTCCTTAACTTTCTTAAGATAATGAACAATTTTCATATATTTGTTAATTAATAAACAAAAACAAATAAATTAACCATTTATGCATGTAGGAAAATAATTGTAATGTATATATAATTATAGACAAATGTTCATTAATATATAGATGTTTTAATAGATATTTTTTCATTCGTTTGTGTATTAATGGCCATAATTCATTAATTTGACCATTTTAAGCATCTAGTTTTTGCTTATACTATCAGGTAGGCAAAAATCAGATATTGGAAAGTGAGGAAAAAATAATGGAATATGTGAAACTTGGAAATACTGGCTTGGATGTATCGCGTCTTTGTCTCGGATGCATGGGTTTTGGCGAGAAGGAACGTTGGGTTCACCCTTGGGTAATTGATGAAGAGAGCAGTCGTTCTGTAATCAAAAAAGCCCTTGATTTAGGTATTAATTTCTTTGATACAGCGAATGTCTATTCAGATGGAACAAGTGAAGAATTTGTTGGACGTGCCCTTAAGGATTTCGCAAACCGAGATGAGATTGTCCTTGCCACAAAGGTTTATTTTCCACTGGGTAAAGATTTAAACAGCAAAGGTCCGAACAGCAAAGGTCTCTCCCGAAAGCATATTATGAGCGAAATTGATAAGAGTCTTAAACGCTTGGGAACAGATTATGTAGACCTTTATATAATCCATCGTTGGGATTATAACACGCCCATCGAAGAAACAATGGAAGCATTACATGATGTTGTAAAAGCTGGTAAAGCGAGATATATTGGTGCTTCTGCAATGTATGCATGGCAGTTCCTAAAAGCATTGAATGTGGCAGAGAAAAATGGTTGGACTCGTTTTGTATCGATGCAGAACCACCTCAACCTCATATACCGTGAAGAGGAACGGGAGATGTTACCACTTTGTAAGGAGGAAAAAATCGGAGTGACTCCATATAGCCCACTTGCTTCAGGTAGATTGACGCGTGATTGGTCAGAAACCACGCTTCGTTCCGAAACCGACCAAACGCAGAAATCTAAATACGATGCAACTGTAAGCACTGATCAATTAATTGCAGGGCGGGTTGCAGAACTGGCAGAAAAACACGGTGTTCTTCGTTCACAAATCGCAATTGCTTGGTTGTTACAGAAAGAACCGGTAACAGCACCTATTATCGGGGCAACGAAAATATCCCATCTTGACGATGCAGTCGGTGCCCTATCCGTAACATTAACACCTGAAGAAATTGCGTACTTAGAAGAACCGTATGTACCGCATCCAGTAGTTGGTGCACTATAGATTGATGAAATTTTTTTCAGGAGCAGGGTTTATACTCTGCTCTGTTCTTTGAAAAAAATCAGGAGGATTTTATATGAAAAAGGATGGGGAGACCAAAAGCCGAACCGCTAGGGCATTGCATAAAATCCTGCATATTTGATAAATGGGGAGATTGCGAGAAGCCCAGTACCAACACGGATGCCCAAGGGCATGGCACTTCCGATAATGACATGTTATGTTAACCTGACATGTATACGATATTCATCGTTTCTTAATTTAAGTAACGAATCAATTTATACCTTTGCCCTTTTTTTTATGAACCACAATACAAGAAAAGTAGCTATAATGAAAGCCGGCAAGCAGTTTAAAAAATAGCTTGTATACAAGGTGATCTTATATTCTGTTAGGTAGGAGGCTCCTTGCAGACTAATAAACCAGAGCATACCAACAAACAGATAGGGTGTAAGGTTACGCTCTTTCCATTTGAACCGTTCCAACCAAATCACCTTTTTTAAGAGTTCTATCACTACATGCCAATGAATTAAAATACTTAAGAAGGAAACAGATAGATATAACATGAGAAAAATGAATAAAACACGTTCAATAAAGCCGAACTCCAGCCGCAGGGAATCACTCGTGAAAACCCAAGGGTAAACTACTCTATCGAGATGATTAAATCCAATATATCCAATTGGAACAAAATAGGTAGTGGCTAAGTTTCCTATCAATGCGAAGAAAATGAGCCCAATTTGAAGCAAAGTCATCTTTTGTTTTTGCGTAAATACACGATTAAAAATAATTAAATTTGCTGCACCTAGGGATGAAAATAAAGCAGCAGAAAATGCAGAGTAGCTAGGAGTGTGATAGATGTACATTACAGATTCCTTTACATAGTCCCATTCCATACCTTCGCTCGTATATGCTTTTATCATAATGATGAGCACCAGAGGAATGTTGAACACTAGAAGGGTTTCAACCGTATATAACACACTTTTGGAACTCATTAATATGCCAAATGAAATAAAGCATAGAAAAATGGAAGTTATCCATTGTATTGACATATCTGGAGTTAAAAATCTTTTCAGTAAGAAGGAATAGTTAAGAAGACATGTTAATCCTGCTGAAAACCAGCCAACTGTAAGTAACATAAGAAGTGGAATTGCAACCCATTTCGGAGTGTACTCTTTTAGTAGTTCAGGTAATCCTTTACTAGGGAATTTGTTAAAAAAACGGGCTATTGTATAAGTAACCATAGAACCCGTAATGATGGCGAGAATCATGGAAACAATGGCTCCCTTTGTTCTAGCTTCTAATAAAATTCTAGGAACGCATGCCACAATATTTGCTACCATGTTTACGATTATCAAATAATAAAAATACCGATTCATTTCTACATCCCTCTATTTTCATTAGCCTTTTCTGAACGACCAGTTTGAAATATAGGATTCCCTAAAGTTGTTAGGCTATGTGAAGGTTAACAAAAACCCCTTCAGGATCTGAGGGGGTTTTTAAGTTATTAGATACATTGACTTCCGATAATAAATTATTATGTAAACCTGACATGTATACAATATTCAATATCTACTTATATCAATTTGTTGACTTTACTTGATTTTATACCCTAAAGGGGTATATAGTATTAATGGTAATATAAACAGTAATTGGAGGTTTATGTAAATGAAAAAACAACTTCTAGTTTTGGGTACCATTGTCACACTTGCTTTAAGTGGTTGTGGAGCTAACACAAACGATAAAGATAAATCGAATGATAATATGAGTAATATGAATCATGAACAAATGAACCATTCTAGTTCGAGTGAAGTACCACAGGGGTTGAAAGTAGCAGAGAATCCAACCTATAAAGTTGGAACTCAAGCTACAGTCAAAGCCAGCCATATGGAAAGTATGAATGGAGCAAAGGCAACCATTGTTGGAGCTTATGATACAACAGCTTATGTTGTTTCCTATACACCAACAACTGGTGGAGCAAAGGTAAATAATCATAAATGGGTGATTCAAGAAGAGATTAAAAATGCAGGTGATAAAACATTAGAGCCTGGAACAGAAGTAACTTTGAAAGCAGATCACATGGAAGGCATGAATGGGGCAAGGGCAACTATTGATTCAGCCGAGAAAACTACTGTGTACATGGTTGATTACACCACAGCGGATGGAAAACAAGTGAAAAACCACAAGTGGGTAACAGAAAGCGAACTTTCAAAATAACCCTATTGTACTTCCAATAACGTTAATTATATAAACATGAAGCTCTTCAGATCATTTAACTGAAGAGCTTTTTTGTAGTTTCCTAAATACATTGAATTCCGATAATGCACGATTATGGTACGGTTCTTGTTTAACGACAGGGCAGATTACTTTAACAAACCGTATTTTAATAAAAGTCCTAATAATTGGAAACCTTAAACGAGATAGGGAATATTAATACATAATAAAAAAAGGACAAAGTTCCTTTCTGAAAGGAAAAGTGATGGATGATATGCTTGATAAAAGAAAATTATTATCCTTAAGTAATTTAATCGTTCCTTGGTTAACAGCTCCTCTTATTAGGAAAAAAGGCATTTATGCGTTTCCTGCCTGCCACGACTTTCGTTAACTTGATTATAGCTCTATTTAGTGTTGTAGCAGATAGGAAAAGATTCTGGAAAATTAAAAATCCGATATTCCCTTATACAGCAGTAGATTATTCCTATTTGTTAGGTTTATTTTTCGTGACGACTATATGGGTATTTAAATTAACATACGGTAACTTTAAAAAGTATTTAGCATTGAATATTGTACTCGACTATCTTCTTTCATTTCCTATTGCTAAGTTTTTCACTAAAGTAGGAGTATTTGAATTTAAAAAGCTGAGACCAATCCATTTTTTTAGCTTTAGTGTTTTTTTAGCAATCATTATTTATTGGTATCAATACTTAATTGAAAAAGTAATAATAGAACAAAAAGAAGATCAATTCATGTAAAATTTTAACTATCGGTTGGTATTAGCGAAAGAAAAGATTACATAAAACCCTCCTTTTTTATATAGCAGCTAGGCTTCTGAGGAAGCTGGAAATGTTGATTTATCAATGATGTATAAAATCCTACATAAACCATAAAAATGGACAAGTAGCCGAGACCTCATTCCGAACAGGAGGGGGGTCACCTTTCACTTCCTAGAACGCGAATCATGTAAAAACAAAACCTCTTCAGATCTTTCATTGAAGAGGTTTTTATAGTTATCCCTTAAAAAGCTATTTTCAATGAAGATGGTATAAAAAGGGAGTTTCACATCGAAATAAAAAAAGAATTAATGACAATTAATAAATTTTTAGGAAACTTATTAAAAATATTACGCTTGTCTCTGCAAGGGAGGACATAGAAATGGCATTCGAAGATGGGTTACAGCAAGTCGAGAAAGCAAACAAATTAATAGTGAAAGCCAATCAGATGATTACAGATGCACACATGAAGGCTTTTTTTCACATGGAATTGGTGGGTATCATTAGCTATGTTAATTCTTCCATGGATTTTATGGGTAATATTTCGTAAGAAAGAAAGCACAGCCCGTCTTCTTTTTGCAAGCTTTATCATCATGCTCTTGTCATCTACTCTAGATGCAGTAGGTGTTGATCATGGTAAATGGATGTATCCAATTAAAGTTAGCCCCTTGCCTACTATCAGTTATTCATTTCGATATTCTCTTTTGCCCGTTCTTACCATGTTTTTTCTTCAATTTAAGCCTAACGTTAAACCATTTGTAAAAGCTATTATTTTTGGTGGGTTAGGAGCATACATTGGAATGCCCATTATGAGTATGATTCATCTATATCAAAAAATAGATTGAGCATATACATACTCTTTTTTTATTTTAGTTACCATGTATTTGTTGGCTTATTGGTCTACTCGTAGTAAAAGTTTTGAACAAATTTAAAGAAGTATAAATTCTAAATTTTGTTGAAATCAAATCACTCAAATTTACCTACGTCCACTTTCGGATTTTATGTTAACTAAGGATGTATGGAATATACAAAAAGTTTCTTATAGATTAAACAAAAGACTTTTTTATGTAACCTCTTCTCTGAACATCAACATACTAAAATACACCTATTAAGTTTGGGAACAAACACAAGCTGATTCAAATATATATTTGATATATATTTGAATTCACACAAATTGAGGTGCATTTATTAATGTCTAAACATAAAGGATCCCCAGGGCAAGAGCCACAAGGACCTCCAGGGCAACAAGGACCACAAGGACCACCAAGACAATCAGGGCTTTCAGGGCAACAAGGACCTCCAGGGCAACCAGGACCACAAGGGCAACCAGGACCTCCAGGACCACAAGGACCTCCAGGGCAACCAGGACCACAAGGACCTCCAGGACCACAAGGACCTCCAGGGCAACCAGGACCTTCAGGACCACAAGGGCAACCAGGACCACAAGGGCCTCCAGGGCAACCAGGACCTTCAGGGCCTCCAGGGCAACCAGGACCACAAGGACCTCCAGGGCCCACGATTCCTACCTCTGTTAACCGAATTTATGTGGCAAACACAACCGGCAAAACCGTCTCGGTTATTAATGGAAACACCAATTCCGTCATTGCTACCATTCCACAATGCGGGCAACCAAACGGAGTAGGTGTAAATCCCACAACTAATCGAATTTACGTGTCTAATTTTCTTTCCCCTGCATGTCAAAATGTCTTGGTTATTGATGGAAGCACCAATACTGTCATCGCCACTGTTCCGGTGGGTACTAATCCAAACGGTGTAGGAGTAAATCCGACAACCAACCAAATTTATGTGGCGAATCGAGGCAGTAACAATGTCTCAGTTATTGATGGAAACACCAATACTGTTGGCGCCACCATTGCAGTAGGTACGCAACCATTCTATATGGGAGGCATAAACCCTATAACTAATCGAATTTACGTTCCAAACTTCGGTAGTAACAATGTCTCAGTTATTGACGGAAGCACGAATACCGTTATCGCCACAATTCCGGTAGGCTTGGGGCCATTCTTTGCAAGCGTGAATACGACTACCAACCAAATTTACGTCACAAACTCTAACGATAGTCCTGGCACTGTGTCGGTTATTGATGGGCTTTCTAATACCGTCATCGCCACTATAACGGTAGGCACTCAACCAGAAGGCGTAGGAGTTAATCCATTGACCAACCGAATTTACATTGCAAACGCAATGGATAACAATGTCACGGTATTCGACTTTAATACCAATACCATCATCGCCACCGTTCCAGTAGGTAATAGACCATTTGATGTAAGAGTGAATCGTTTAACGAATGCAGTTTATGTGGCAAACTTATTCTCCAACAGCGTCTCTGTTATCAGTGGAAATACTAACACCGTTATCGCTACCATTTCGGTAGGTCTTAACCCTGAAGGATTAGATGTGAATCCTTAAAAGATATCAATCAATAAAAGAGGAATAATACAGTTAACAAACAATTATCCCAAGTTATCTACGGATAATAATATGTTATGTAAAGTTTCCGACGAGATCTAATTCAGATCTCGTTTTTTTGTTTTGTCTATTCCATATTTAATAAAAGCAATTGATTTGCTTATTCGGAAGAGATTTTTTATAGGTTTCTAGATACATTGAATTCCGATAAGCGATTTTATGTTAACTTGACATGAATGAGATATACATTGTTCTTTATTTAACAGGTCGAGTTAGTTGAAGTATAGCTTTGTTAAAAACTATGGCATTAAAAAAGAATGCCATAGTTTTTAACTTTCTTTTAAATTGAAAGCTGAAAACAACTTAGCATTCTTATTTTATGAACGATGTAATGACTTTTTTTACAATCAATCCAATTAATACTCCTGGAATTACAAATAGCATTGGTAAAAAAATAGGACCTAAAAACAATACCAATATTGTAATTTTAGTGGAGTAAATTAAGCCAATAGTGACAAAATACGCAGCAAAAACAAATGGGAGAAATAAAAATGGAGAGTTTTCTTCTCCATTTGCATCCTTTACTGCATCCCACATCGAAAAAAAATACAAACAAGGATAAAACATTAGCCAATTGAAATTGATTTTCTCAATAGAATTATCAATATTACCATGAAAGCTTGAAAGGATAGCTTCATTAAAATTAGCTTGGATATTTACAAGGAATTCAATGGAAATAAACAATATGCCTTTTACATACTTTTGATTTAGTATTTGTCCAAAACCAGGTAAAGCGATGGATCATAATAATTTTTCAAACGCATTTTTATTCACATTTTTACCGGCCTGCTTTTCTTATTAGGGTAATTAAATGACTTTAAAATTCAAAGTTTCATGTCTGATTCCCAGGTGAGGATTTAGAAAGTTCTTTTCTGTCCGCAGCGGTAAATGGTTCTTCAAACCAACCGTGCTCTATCATCATATTGAGCCCATCATTGTTGTACTTTCCAATCATAGGAATCGCTGTCATAAACTCTGCCGCTAGGTCATGTCTCGTCATTTGAGAAAGAGCAGCACCAAGGTTGTTGAGAGTTGTGTTTCCAGCTAATGAACTGTGATACATCAAAAGTTTATCTGAAAAAGGAGAACTGGTTGAATCAGTTATATGTGCATCCATTAACTTAGGAGAGGGTAAGTCCTCATTTGTTAAATGTACAGATAAACCCTTAATTTGTTTACCTGCAAGTTTTGCTCCTTCATGAAAGTATTTTCTAATCTTTTCTGAAGAGGCAACCTGACTAAAACCTAACATTAAGGATTTACCTAAAATATTGGTGTTTATATTATATTGCAAATGTTTAATCTCATTAGCTGTAAGTGGTCTATCTCTTCCAATAATAATGGACATAAATGATTTTTTCTCAACAAAATCAACCTTTTTAGCATAAGGAATTGTTGGAGAACCAATATCCATTCCTTTTGAAAATAATAAATGAATACCTCTCTCATAGGTTTCTGCTGAATCATTCATAGAATTTCTAAAATAATTCATAATGTCTTGTCTATTCGCATTTCCATAAGCACTTCCGTAAGTTAGTAATGCTACACTAGACATTTGTGTAATATAATAAATCATGAACATATCACTGAATAGACGAGGTGCATCTTTTCGCACATCCTGTTCCCCAAAACCCACAGGTACAGGAATTTTTTCCATGATAAAAATGTCACTTATTTGCTTAACATGTCTTTTAGAAAGTGCTATCGCAAATTCTACATAATCCTTAACCTCGTCATCTTCCACGACTTGAAGAAAATGTTCGAATACACAGCTGAACATTGAGTCTCCAAGGAAATTTGCAAACAAATCACCTAGCTCAGCTGAAGTTAACAGTTTATTTTGCTGATGCTCTATAATTTGTTCTTCTACAAAAGAATTTTTATCCATTATTTCCCTCTATATATTTTATTCAAGATATTATTTGTAGTTTTAAGGGGAAATATTAGAAAGTATTTGTGAATTCACAGTCTACCTCGTCTATCCATATTGGAACGACAAGGTCGCTTACATTATTTCTTCATTTATATGAGTGCTTTTTTTGGTTCTGGTGCAAATACACATGTCCATCAAACAAAAAGAACAACATCCCCAAAATGAGTAAACTGTTCTGTTTACTCATTTTGGGGAAAACTTATTTTGTTAAGTGGATGGCGATGTGAGATCCCTTATTGTGGAGGCTGTGTAAAAAATGAAGAAGTTTATTACAAAAAAGGTTCGATTAATAAGCCTTTGCGAGAAGCAGATAGTTAGCTAAACATGCTACAATGAATTTGAAAGGCTTATATTGAAGAATTTGCTAATTTAAGGAGGTTTGAAATGTTTACATCAGTAAATGACTTCGTAAACGAATGGAAACAAGAAGCAGCGGTTACCCAAAAAGTGCTGGATGTGCTGACTGATGAATCGTTGAATCAGGAGATATCTCCAGGATTAAACAGCATTGGAAGCCTGGCTTGGCATATTACTGGAGCAACTTACTATTTTCCTTCACAGGTTGGATTAAAATTTGAGGTTCCTGATCTCCAAAGAGAGGCACCGAAATCAGCTGCTGAAATCAGCGAGACATACAAAACAGTAAGTCAGCGGTTAACACAAGCATTTTCTGAACAGGTTTCAGATGAACAAATGAACAAAATGGTGAATTTATTTGGAAGGGACATGCCAGTTCAGGCTGTTTTCCGTCTGCTAATTCAACATCAGGCTCATCATCGCGGACAATTGACTGTCCTTATGAGACAAGCTGGATTGAAAGTTCCTGGGGTATATGGTCCTAGCAAAGAAGAATGGGAAGCAATGAATGCTCAAAAGAGCTAATATCGACATGATATAAAAAGCCGGCAGATGCCGGTTTTTTTATTATCAGAATTTATTTCATTTCTTAGCTCAGTTTGCGCACTGAAGCTGTTTTTATATGACAATGATATTCAAGAATCGGGCCAGTTTAGGTGAATAAGCATTTCAGTATATGAACCCTTTCAGCGATATTCATACTTGCATAAAGGTAAGTGGTACTTTTGAAGAACACATCATATGCTTAATTAGAAAAAAATTTTTTGGAGGGAGTTATACCTTCATGCAATGGATAAAATTTATGATTAAACTATTCCTAAGGGAGCCTTTGTGGTTTAAAATACTAATTTCTACAACTTTGCTTATTTCAATTATTTTCAGCAGTTCATTTTTTTCGAATAATGCTTATTATCAAAGCTGTTCCAAATTAGCTGCGGCTATCTTTTTTTGTACTTGTGCTATTAAAATGAGGAGGAATCTTGTAACCTCTGTCATCTTATTTACTTGTGCAGTTATCTGTATTTTTCTAGCTATCCTAGCAATATATTAGAGGTGATTATTCTATTCCGTAGTTTTCGAAGTTGAGCATGGATAAAAGGAGGGAAAATGTCAAAATGAAAGTAAAAAATTTGAAAGGATAATAACATGAAGGAAATCTTGTTAAAGTATATGACTCAATTTACCTCTCTAAGCGAAGAAGAACAACGGACGATCTCTGAAGCTGTGCGTATTGAGGCATATAAAAAAGGAGCATACCTTCTTAGACAAGGGGATCTTCCTATTATTAAATGTTATTTCGTTTTAAAGGGGTGTGTTCGGCAGTTTGTTGTAGATGAATCAGGCAAGGAGGTTACATCGAATTTTTTTACGGAAGAACAAGCCATTCCGATTTTCAATGATCAACAACAAGTTGAGTTATCAAAATACTCTTTCATGTGTTTAGAAAACTCAATATTGGTGGTGGGCGACCTCGATTCTGAAAAGGTCATGTATAATAATTACTCACAATTGGAAACGATGACACGCAAAATGATGGAGATTAGCCTCAGTGAGGTACAAGATGAATTCGCCGAATTTATCAGATTCTCTCCTGAAGAACGGTACAAAGCAATATTAAAGAAGCGTCCTCAGCTAGTTCAACGTGTACCCCAACATCAATTAGCTAGTTTTCTTGGAATGACTCCTGAGTCGTTGAGTAGAATCAAGAAACGAATGAAAAACGATTAATTGTAAATAGCTGTTAGCTGCTTTTAGAAAATTTCCCTCCTTTGAAAGTAAAGAAAGTATAAAGTAATGAAATCAAGTAGATTGCAACCAAAAAGTTATTTGATCGTATTACTATATTAATATCCTCGTAACATTGATGCATTATGATGAAAGGGTGAAAAAGAGAAGGGGAATCATGAAATGAATATTGAAAAATTTAATGATAGCGCAGAATTGTTAAAAGTAGTTGCCCATCCTGTAAGACTTGCACTTGTAAAATTCATGATCGATAACGGTCCGTTAAATGTAACTTCTCTTCACGAGGAGTTCAGAATGCCACAAAGTACAGTTAGCCAACATCTATCGAAATTGAAGTCTGTCAAGGTTATTTCAGGAACACGCAAAGGCTTGGAAATTTATTATGAGGTAAAGGACAAGCGAGTGGAAACGATCCTTGATGCGGTAATCAGTGCCTAATTATTAGCTATTGGTACATAAGTTCATCAGAGGCGAGTCGCTGCGGCGGTTCGCTTTTTATTTTTTACCAAGAAAATATACGCTTGTTGTGTGGAGACTGGATCGATTAGGTGCGCAACATGCAGCATCTCATCCAAATTGTAAATGACCTAAATGAAAAAGGAATTAGCTTTCATAGTCTTCAAGAAAACATTACGATGGATAAATCCAGTGCGATTGGTCAATTAATGTTTCATCTATTTGCAGCATTCGCAGAATTTGAATGAAACCTCATTCAAGAACGTTCTGCAGCTGGCCGCGTGGCCGCAAGGGCCAGAGGACGCTTAAAGTGTAACGCTGTGTTACATTTTTGTAACGTTTATCTTCCGTTGTTATTAATAACTGGTTATGCCTTTTGAATTCCCTTCTAAAGAAAAGAGAATTAATATAAGAATATAGACATTTCAGTTTGTAAATTCCATTGTTTGTGATAATTTGATATGATATCAATTATTAAAATGGTTTAATAAGTTTTTTATTGAATACTTATTAAATGAATTTAATAAGTTTGTTTAATTGTATTGAAGTATAAGTGTTAGGGGGAAATCAAAATGATTAAATTGGTGTTAACTGATATGGATGGAACATTTTTGAATAAATGTAGGAAACAATTTCTTTGCGAATTATGATGCAATCATTTTGGATTGCGCAAAAGTTACAATTGGTGATGATGTTTTATTTGGACCACGAGTAGGAGTTTATACAGCTAATCATGTTACAGATCCTGAAGCTAGAGCAAAAGGTGATGTTTATGCTTTACCAGTGACAATTGGTGATAGAGTTTGGTTAGGAGCAAACGTAATTGTTAACCCTGGCGTGACTATTGGTGAAAATAGTATTATCGGGTCGGGAAGCGTAGTTACAAAAGATATTCCCCCTAATGTCATTGCTGTGGGGAATCCATGTAAAGTAATTAAGAAAATCTAGTTTTGTAAAAATATACAAATAAGCGAATTGTCAAATAACTTCCACTAACGAACTTTATGTTAACTGACAGCCCTTTTAGGGCTGTTCAGAGTGTCGAGAAACCCTTGGGTTTCCCGACACTCAGGAAAAAATTATACTAAGTATGCTCCTAATGCTTCCATGGATTTCCTTAATGCTTGTTCATATGCTTTATCTTTACCTATAACTAAACGGAAATCAGCCATATCTCGAACAGTTGAACGCCCTTCTACCTCATAACCATTTTCAAAGATAAGTAGACAAATTGTTGATTTATCACTCATACGGTGAAATTTTTTCTCAACAATCATTTCCTCTAACTTTGCTCGTTTATCATCCTTAATCCCAATGGTTCTAGAATATGGGATTACTATATGATCATATTTATGATTGTTCTTACAAGCTACTAAAAGAATTTTTTCTCCTTTAAGTTCTACGTTATTAATCTCTCCACATTTAGGACAAATACTTTCGATATTCATGATTGCTTCTCTCCCTGTAAATTAATGGATTTTCTCATGATTTTCTGCTAGAAAAGGAATTATGTTTTTTCAAAGTCGTTAAACAAAGCTAAAGAAACTAAATATGAATTTGAAGTACAGTTTGGTATGCATAAGTTAAGCTCCTACGAAGGATATACCCCTGATTTCTCCAAAATAAGAATAAAACTAATTTTCAGATAAGACGAAAACATAAAAAGAACACTAGTTTACTTAGTGCTCTTTAAAGGAAACAAAAGTAAACCTCCTCTCTAGACGCTTACGAGGTTAGCTGTTGGATTCGGGCTTAAAGAGTAGCCCTACCTTTTCAAAAAAGGATTCACCCCAAGTACAAATGTACAAAAAATTGGGTCCCCCGCTCCTATTGGATTAAGCGATATAAGGTTGCTTTAAAAAATTATTGAGTTTTATGATGATAAATATATTCCTTTATTAACAAGTTGTAAATAGAAAAATATAAAAATAATTTCTTAGAAATGTTTATGTAAAATTGCTTCGTCGACACCTTTTGTAATCCTTTTGGTATATAGTGGTAATAGATTCGTAGTGTTTTGTATGTTATATAAAGGGGGAATGTCTGATGTTATGGACTATTTTAATCTTTCTATTGATTGTGTTTATTGTTGGACCGATTTGCTTGCTTTTGTGGTTAAATAATTTAGCAAGGAAACCACAGCATTCGATTATCAGGGCACATCCTTATTTGGGATGGATGCGTTACCTATTAGAAAAGATTGGACCAGAATTCAGGCAATATTGGTTTGACGATGATAACAGCGGTAAGCCATTTTCACGATCAGACTTTTTAGGGATTGTTTTTTCTGCTAAATATCGAAGTGATCTTTTAAGCTTTGGTTCCAAACGTGACTTTGAAAAACCTGGTTACTATATTGCAAATGGTTTGTTTCCACTGTTGAATGAAGAATTAAGGGTAGACAATCAAGAGAAAATCCATGCAATGAAATATAAAATTGATCATGAGGGATTGTTTACTCGTCATGAACAGCTTGAAAAGGATCAAACAACACGTTGGCTTTATCATGAGGAAGATGCTGTAATTGTTGGCGGTGATCGGAAATTTCCATGGAGACTAAGCGGTCCATTCGGTGCATCCGCCACATCTTACGGAGCAGTGGGTGAAAACTATATTCTTTCAACAGGTCATGGCAGTCACATGGCAGGCGGTTCATGGATTAATACGGGGGAGGGCGGAATTGCACCAGAGCATTTAGAAAGTGATGCAGATGTGGTCGTCCAAATTGGCCCTGGTTTGTTTGGTTTTCGGGATGATGAGGGGAATTTTTCTATTGCTGAATTTAAGCTAAAAGCACAGGAGCCGAATATAAAAGCATTTGAGATTAAATTCGGCCAAGGCGCAAAAATCCGAGGTGGACATCTAGAAGGAGCGAAGGTCACAACTAAGGTGGCAAACATTCGTAAGGTTCCAGTGGGAAAAACCATCAATTCACCTAATCGCTTTCCATTTTTGCATAATGCGATAGAAACACTGCAGTTTATCAAAAACCTGCAAGATGAAGGTGGAAAACCTGTCGGAATCAAAATTGTCGTCGGATACTCTGCCAACTTGGACGAATTTTTCGAGGCTATGAATAATCTTAGGATTTATCCAGACTTTATTACGGTTGATGGGGGAGAAGGAGGAACAGGCGCCACTTACAAATCAATGGCAGATACAATGGGGCTTCCTTTATATCCTGCTTTAATTGCGGTGGTAGATAAGGCACACCAGTTTGGTTTACGAAATAAGTTGAAAATTTTTGCTTCAGGAAAGTTGATTTCAGCTGATAAAATTGCTATTGCACTTGCGATCGGTGCAGATGCAGTGAACTCTGCACGAGGGTTTATGATTGCTAACGGCTGTATTATGGCTCTACAATGCCATACCGGTAAATGCCCTTCAGGCGTAACGACCACCGATCCAAAATATCAAGAAGCACTTGTGCCGGAGGAAAAGAAATGGCGTGTCATGAACTATATTACTAATGTTCGTCAAGGATTGTTTGCCTTAGCTGCGGCTTGTGGCATCGATACCCCCCGTAAATTCAATCGTGATCACATTGTATTTAAAGATGCCGATGGGAAGGTAAAAAGGTTGTCAGAACTGTTTCCAATTCCTGATTCTTCGGCTGAATTGTCGAAAAGAACCCTATTAAATGAGGATGACGCTACGCAAGTTGGTTGAGTGTGAGTTAGTACTTGTTTTAAGGTTTGTAGTATATATTAAATAACGGATTTGAATGAAATTGGGGAAAATATTGATCTCAAAAGATTTTTTTCTTAGATGTAATTAGATAATAGAAATTAACCGTTATTCACTTAAAGGGCGCTCTTCTTTAAATAGGGAAGGCGCCCTTTTTTCTTGTATTTCAAGTGTTCTCATGATTCGGTGGTTTTTTTGTTTCCTCTCTTAGTTGACCAACACCCCTTTAAAGCGATAGCTGATAAGTTAAAATAAGGTTCTTCAATTAAAAAAGGTGGCCTAAAACTACAGTCATGTTATTTCGTAAAAGGGCCATTTAATGGAATAAATCTAACCGTTTCTAGAGAAAACGGTCAGATCGACGAGAGAAAGTTTATTCATTCGTATTTCTTTAAAACAATAGCTGCATTATGACCTCCGAAACCAAATGAGTTAGATAGACCCGTATGTATTTTCACTTGGCGAGCAACAGATGGTACATAATCGAGATCACATAATGGATCAGGATTTTCTAGGTTAATTGTTGGAGGAATTATCCCTTCCTTTAAACTCATTGCTAAAGCAATTGCTTCAACCCCACCAGCTGCTCCTAACATATGACCAAGCATAGATTTATTAGCTGTTACTGGAATCTGATAAGCTTGTTTGCCAAACAACTGCTTAATAGCCATCGTTTCAGAGATGTCTCCCACTTTTGTACTTGTTGCATGGGCACTAATAACATCAATTTCTTCAGGCGATATACCGGCATTTTTTAAAGCTGATCTCATTGCCAGATAGGCCCCTTTACCTTCCGGATGTGTAGCTACGATATGGTGTGCGTCTGAACTTGCCCCATATCCAATGACTTCTGCATAAATCTTTGCCTCTCTATGTAAAGCGTGAGATAAAGATTCTAAGATTAGAATTCCAGCTCCTTCTGACATGACAAATCCGTCTCGGTTTTCATCAAATGGACGACTTGCTTTAGTGGGATCATTATTTCTTGTTGATAATGCTGTAGCATTACCAAAGCTTGCTATTGATAAGTCTGTTATAGCTGCTTCTGTTCCACCTGCAAACACAACGTCAACCTCTCCAGAACGAATTAGTCTAAAGGCCTCACCAATAGCTGTATTTCCAATTGCACAGGCAGAAACAGGCGACAAAGAAGGCCCCATCGCGTTCCACCTGATACTAATTTGTGCAGCTGCAGCATTAGAAATCATGGCAGGTACTAGAGTTGGGCTGACTTTTCTTGGCCCTTTCTTCCTCAGCGCATCAATATTTTCAATTAAGGTTTCAATTCCCCCTATACCTGAACCTACGTATACGCCTAATCTTTCTACATCTATACGATCGAGTTCTAACTCAGAATCTGCCCAAGCTTGTTCAGCAGCAGCCAAAGCAAATTGAGAAAAGCGATCTAAACGTCTTGCTTCTTTCCTTCCTAAAACTTCATCTGCATCAAAATCTTGGACGATACCTGCAATTTTTGTCTTATGATTAGTAACATCAAATGTATCAATAGGAGATATACCAGATTTCCCGTTAATCAGATTGTTCCAAAATGTTTGGATGTTGTTTCCTATAGGGGAGACTACTCCTATACCGGTAATCACAACTCTTTCCACTTTTCATCCCTCCCAATCAATAATATACTTGTATTTTACAGATCTTTTATCCTATTACAAGTGATTGTTTATCCTGGTATAAATACTAATAGGCTAAATGGATATGGGGGAGTTTTAAAAATGAATGATAAAACTAGGCTTGAAGCTTTGTCGATATTCTTGAAAACTAAGCGTGCCCAAATTAAGCCAGAGTCTATTGGTTTGTCTGCTGGAACACGAAGAAGGACACCGGGGTTACGGAGGGAAGAGGTTGCACAATTAGCAGGGGTAAGTACCACTTGGTATACATGGCTAGAGCAAGGAAGAGATATAAAGGTTTCTTCAATCGTACTAGATTGTATTTCTTCAGCTCTACAATTAAATAATGATGAAAGAGACTACTTATATGACCTAGCCTTAGAGGCAAAATCAGAAATTATCCATCAAAAAAAAGATCAATCAGAGCTTAGCCCTTCTTTAAAGAGAATACTAGCTGAATTAACGTATTGTCCGACTATCATTACGGATCGACATTGCCATATTGTGGGCTGGAATCCTGCAGCTGCTCATGTTTTTTTAGATTTTGAACAAATACCGAATGATCAAAGAAATTTGATTCGTTTAGTGTTCACTAGAAAAGAATTAAAAGCATTAGCCGTCAATTGGGAACATTTTGCGAAAGGCTTTCTTGCTATTTTCCGTACCTACTATGGACACTATTTAGGTGATGAATGGTACAACCAATTTATTAAAGAAATGAGTCGTTCACATTCAGAATTCGAGGATTTATGGCAAGAAAGTCAAGTAAGTAAGGCCCCAGAAATGACAATTGAATTTAGACATGCTAAAGCAGGCAAAATGTTGTTTAATTTAACTTCTCTTCAAGTTCAAGGCGATATGGATTTACGGTGCAGTATCTATACACCAGTAGAGGAAACAGATACAGAAAATAAATTAAAGCGATTAATGAAGAGGGTTTCCGTTGGAAATTAATAAAGTAATTTCATTACCAAAAGGATTTAAAAAGATATGCTGTTATTAGGAATAGGAATCGTAAGCATGTGGCAGCGGTAAACAAAGTCAGTGTTCTGATTGTTATGTCCGCCGTTTCATTTTGGGAGGCTTTTGTAACAACAGTTCATCCGCTCAAGTATCTATTTGGTACCTTATTTCTTGTTGGTATGACTGGGGGATACTTCCGTTATTTCATGAAAAAGAAACGGACTGAGATGAAACAAAAGAACAAAACATTGAGCTATCCTATCTATTACTCATTGTTTTTTTAATCATCTATGTCGTGCGAACAATCATTGGCTATGAGGTCTCTAGCCAAGATTATGGCATTGTCATTGCGTTCTTCGTCATGGGGTCTATTTTATCACGTATTACAGCTTGTATGCTCGCTACCTATGGAATAAATAACATACTAACTGACTTCCTCTAACGTCAATTATGTAAACAAGCAAATCTCTCTAGTTAGGTACCTGGAGGGCATTTTTTATAAGATTCTAGGTACATTGCCTCCTGATAATGCGGGATTATGTCACATGAGTAAGATATACATTGTTCCTTACTAGAGATGTCATATAAAGGATTATATATATTATCCTGATTAATATGTATAATCCTTTTATATCTTTTCAACAAATGCGCTTTATAGTCGATTTAGAATAAAGTTTGATCAAGATGGATTTTTCGTACCTCGGGTTTTATTTGTGTATTTTCCCTTTATTTTACACATATTATCAAGGAATGGTTGGAACCGAATGACGTTCGGCTTCCTATATCCATAATATGGGTATTTTTGTTGTATTTGTGTATAAGAAGGGGTGAAGGTAAATGAAATGCCCACACTGTGACTATTCTAATCCGGAAGGGGTAAGGCTCTGCTTAACTTGTGGCCATGAGTTGTTTAGTCGTGAAACTCCAGAGCAGGACCCAAACAGCCTATTTTACGAATTTGCACAGCTTGTTGACGGGATTCCGAGTAACCGACGGTCGGTTAAACCTAAATTTCAAAATATCTTTTCGCGCGTGTTTCGAAAACATAGTGATATCGAGGCTGAACGGCTTTTTATTGTAGGTACCTCGCTAACCACGCCCACAATCGAAGAAGTGGCGGCTACATGGCCAAAACCTTGGCTTTTTGCGAGGGTGTTCCTCATTATGCTCATCGTATACTTAGGATTGTACTTGGGTGTAAGCTTGTTCGGAAATATAAACTTTATACCGGGTCTTATCGTCGTTGGTGCCTTTGCTGTTCCATTTACGACTCTGATTTTTTTTTGGGAAATGAACGCTCCTCAGAATATTGCTATTTACAAGATTGTCTATGTGGTCTTTATCGGGGGAATCCTATCCCTTTTATTGGCGCTGATCTTTTATGATATTCTTCGGAGTAACATCAATCCCATCACGATTGGAATCGTTGAGGAACTGGCCAAAGTGGTCGCTGTTATTTTTTTTGTTCGCCACCTTAAATATAAATATGTTCTTAATGGGCTGCTGCTAGGGGCTGCAGTCGGGGTCGGTTTCGCGTCTTTTGAGACTGCTGGTTATGCATTACGGGCACTCCTCTCCGACAGCTTTCATATGCTTTACAACACAATCTTGTGGCGTAGTGTATTTTCTCCCGGAGGACATGTCGCGTGGGCGGCTTTGACAGGGGCTGCACTCTGCAGGGTACAAGGAGATTCAAAATTCCGGTTAAACATGTTGATAAAGTCAAAATTTGTTTTCATATTTATTCTAGTCGTGATGATGCATGCTCTTTGGGACTCACCTATACTTAATTCGCTTGGACAACTTATTCTGATGATAATATCATGGATTTTTGTTTTCCGAATGATCCGAATCGGCCTAAATGAAATCACTGATAAGAAAAAAAGACTAACCGTTACATAAAAGAAAGGGATAGGAACTCCCCTAAGCTTGATTTTACCGGAGTACATTCAAGTCGCTGCTTTCGTTATATTTGCTATTTTCATCCTTCAATGGGGCACGGAAACGATTCGTAAATTGGGGTGCCACAAGTTATTAGTTAGAAGCTTAGAAAAAACAGTATGTGTTAGATTACGACGTGTCATCGAAGTGCACAATGAGAATCCAGCAGGAATTGCAACAATACAAATCCTTAAAAAACGGATTAATAAACAAAAGCTTAACTTCCGCTAACGTTACGAAACCCTCCAGCTAGGAACTGGAGGGCGTTTTTATAGGATTTTAGATAAATTGCATGCGGATAATTTATTTCAGTATAATTTTATAACTAGATTGAATTCCGCTTTTACTGATTATGTGAACATGGATACCCTTCGGATTACCGGAGGGTATTTTATTTCGAACCTTAGATACATTGACTCCTGATAATGATATTTTATGTTAACCAAAAACGATATTATGTTGACAAATGTTCATATTTTTATATCATAACATTGTAGGTATGTCATATCTAAAACAAACATAAAAATTCTCTGATTTGTAGAGAGGGGTTCACTCAAGTGCTTGGGAAAGAAGTAAGGTTTCAGGAAAATGTGTACATAGTCATTTATGATTATAAAAATGAGATGATTGAGATTAGGAAAAAAGGGGCAATCAATTATAACAGTCAAAATGTGCAACTAGTTAGAAGAACTGAGGTAGAGGTCGTAAAAGAAATCAGTAAGAAAGAGTAGTCACTACTTTCACTTCCTATATTCGCATATTATGTCAACCAGCCATGGGCTGGTTTTTTACTCGTAAACAGAAGTATTTTTCACACAAAAAAGCCAACTCACGTTTTTAGTTTCATGAATCGGCTAGTGAATCTTATGATAGAAATAAGTCATTATGATTTACTCCTCATGTTTGATGGCTTAAGTCTAAGAAGTTTATTTATTACGAATTCAAGCGTTTCCGTATGCTTCCATTGATTTGATATAGCTTTCCACTACTGAAGCGACGAAATTTGAAAGTTTTTTCATTTGAATTACCTCCTTCATGTATTGATTACACTTTATATTTTTTATGTTTTTTAGCAAATTGGTTATCTATTCATGGCAACGGAAACAATGAAAATGAAAGCGAATAATTGTTTGATTTGCACTACTAATAAGACATCTTAGGTACATTTAGAAACATTTTGGGATCCATTTTTTCAGAAAGGTAGAGGAGAGCATAAGGAAACCCGATCCCGCTTTGATGTCAAAGTGGGATTGGGTTTCTCTTATGAAAAAGGCGGGACGGTTTTTATCATGCATGGTGACGAAGATGAATTAGTCCTTTATAACCAAAGTGAATTATTGTTTACTGCTTTACAAAATAATGGACATAACGCGATCATGTATCAACTTAAAGGTGCCGGACATGGAACGGATGATTTTTGGCAAAAGCGTGTATTAGATATTGTTAGAAATTTTTTTGATAAACATTTAAAGTAGTCATTGGAAGATTTATATATAGAAAAAGGGAAGAGCAGGATAACCCTGTTTAGCAAATTTTCAGCGCTATTGCTGGCTCCATTATGGCTAAGATAGGAAAAAGTGAAGATACAAATACAAATGCACGATTTTGATCTGTTTGATTTCCTTTATATTTCTAACAGCTCTCTAACTCAAGAGTTCTAATGAGCAGTATTGAGATACTATCCCCCTCTCCGAACAGGGAGGGGGTTGCTATGGACATTTCTTGGATTCACTTATTTTTTCTTTCTTGTTTATCAATTGCATCAGGATACGGACAAACATCATTAGAAAAAAGGTGCTTATAAACGTGTATACCCATGTCCATGTATGGTATTGAATCAACGCAGTATATCTTTCAAAAATAACCTCAATGATTGTTAAAGCAGAGGTGTACAATGTACATTGTATAACCATGTTGATATAGCTTGAATGATAAGTTGTTTGATAAAAGTAAATACAAACAACTGGAAATAGAAGATGTTCGTAAAGAATGCTGGACGTGAAATAGTGACTTAAAAATCGTATAGGATATTCCAGCATGTTCTTTTCTACAACAAGAACACCAAGAAACATTGAAAAAAATGAGGTCAATAAAAAGATTAAAATCCAATTTTTGATTGGTGGTTTTCTTAAACTAAAAAACAATAGGACAATTCCGATTATGAGTAGTGACCACAAAATTATTTTTTCCATGGATAAATTAGTCCCCCAACGACGTAATTGTGTTAATACGTTCTCCAATTACATTGTTTTCTCACTGTTAGAGGGAAATCCCCTGTTAATTAATACAGCCAAAAATATAAAACAGGAAAGAGCAGACACCATCAGCCAAAGCGCCAATTCTATATTAAAGTGATTAGTAAAGGTACAAATAATGCCACAGGAAAAGCAGATAATATACAGCAAATCCATAATGTTCTTCCTAGTAACCTTAAATGCCAAGGCAACCAAAGTCCAAAAATAATAATGTATACAGGAATAGATCACCAAGCATGCCATTCCTTTAATTTCATGTACCCTACATAAACAAGCATCCATTCAGACAAGGAAGATAAAAGTGTAGACTCAAAATATAATTACTATTATTTGTAAATAATTTTTAAAAATGCATCAATGAGATTGAATAATATTGGTTAAAGACTCTACTTCCTCTAACGAATGTTATGTCGATCTGACATGAATAGGGGATATAAAGGATAGATAGTATAAAAGAGGGAGTTTTGACATAAAAAATCCCTTTAATGAAAATTGCATAGGAAAAACATTGTGGATGCTTTTTGATTCGTCGTATCAAACTATACGTAGTATGGTCAAGAAAGAACAATCTCTACAAAAATAGTGTTTTATGTATTAAAAATGCTGTATCTTTATGACCAGTGAATAATTATTAGATGGAAAATAATTATTGACTAAATATTTTCGATATTGTAAGATGATATCAAGATTTAGTGCATACGAATGCACAATATAAGAAGAGTTCAAAGCTATTATGACAATCATCTCAGAAGATATTGTGAGTAGTGATTTTATATTTTAGGTATTGAAAGTGCCAAATATTTAGTGCTCTGCAACAACTGTTAATTTGACTAAACAATCTCCATAGTATAAAATGTAATCAATTCACAAAGCATACGAATGCACAAAATAAAATGGAAGAGGCATGAAGCTATTATGGCGATTACCACAAAAGATATTGCGAAAATGGCGAATGTAAGTCAATCTACAGTATCGAGATGTTTAAATAACAGCCCGAGGATTTCTGAGAAAACAAAGAAAAAAGTATTAAAAATTGCACAAGAACATGGCTTTCAATTTAATGCTCACGCAAGAAGCCTAAGTGCTAATAAAACCTATACGATTGGTGTAGTTCTTCCAAAAATTTTGTTTGGTTTTGAGGGAGAAATGCACTTCAGATCGTGGCAGAATGAATTGATTGAAAGTTTAGAACAAATGGAATTTGATGTAGTTTTCTCATTTTTTGAGAATAGATTCACAAAAAAAAATAACATTCAGAGACTTCTTGCTGCAAAAAAAGTAGATGGACTTATCATTTTAGAGCCAGCTTTAGATGATGAAACAATAACTATCTTGGAACAAACAGATATTCCCTTTATTTTCTGCAAGTATATTCCGCCTTTTTACAAAACAAGAGATGTAGATTTTGTATGTGTTGATCAATTTAAGGGAGGATATATAGCTGCGGATCATCTGATTAAGCAGGGACATAAAAGTATAATGTGTATCTCAGCAAGTCATATAGGCGGCGAGTTTGAGTTAAGGACCGAAGGATTTAAAGCAGCTCTACGTGATAATAATCTTCACTATAGTGATAAGATGTTATTTTATGGAGATACTACATTTCAATCAGGTTACCAGGTGATAAAGGATAATATAGAGGTGTTAAGAGATATTACTGCTATCTTTGCTCAGAATGACTTAATGGCATTGGGAGCAATACAGGCATTAAAGGAATCCAGTATTAATGTACCGGAAGATATCGCCGTGGTAGGATTTGATGATATTGAATTATGTACCTT
The DNA here is from genome assembly GCF_038440375.1 of Bacillus sp. OTU530. Taxonomy (NCBI): domain Bacteria; kingdom Bacillati; phylum Bacillota; class Bacilli; order Caryophanales; family Bacillaceae; genus Bacillus; species Bacillus sp. OTU530. The sequence goes on along the minus strand of NZ_JASATP010000036.1, from coordinate 37,284 downwards.
CTATAAACCATACCTTACCACAATACATCAACCTACTAAAGAAATTGCAGCGTTAACATGTAAGCGATTAATTGAGAAATTAAACTCCACAGAGTTGACTCTGAAACAAAAACTTGAGATTAGTCCTACTTTAGTCATTAGAGAATCGTGTGGAATAAACATTTAAATTTATTCCACCTTCTTATATATTTTTTTGTATCAATGCAAGCGTATGTACAAAAACAAGATTTAAAAATACTAACTAGAAAAGGGTGGAAGAAGTGGAAAGAAAATTAGAAGAAAAGACATGTATTGTTACAGGAGCTGCAAGAGGGATGGGGAGGGGGGCATAAGCCACCGAATATGCTACACATGACGCTAATAATGCATTGATAGATTTAAATAAGGAAAGTACTGAAATCACTACAAAATATAGCGTTGGCATGTAAACGATTAACTAAGAAGGCAAGCTCCATACAATCGAATGTAAAGCAAAACTTGAGATTAGTCCTACTTTAGTCATTAGAGAATCGTGTAGAATAAACATTTAAACTTATTCTACCTTCTTATATATTTTTTTGTGCATTAATACAAGCGTATGCATAAAAACAAGATTTAAAAACACTAAATGGGAAAGGGCGGCAGAAATGGAAAGAAAATTAGAAGGAAAGACATGTATTGTTACAGGAGCTGCAAGAGGAATGAGGAGGGCATAGGCCACCGAATATGCTACACATGATGCTAATAATGTATAGATAGATTTAAATAAGGAAAGTGCTGAAATCACTACAAAATATAGCGTTGATATGTAAGCGATTAACTAAGAAGGCAAGCTCCATACAATCGAATGTAAAGCAAAAACTTGAGATTAGTCCTACTTTAGTCATTAGAGAATCGTGTGGAATAAACATTTAAACTTATTCTACCTTCTTATATATTTTTTGCGCATCAATACAAGCGTATGCACAAAAACAAGATTTAAAAACACTAACTAGAAAAGGGTGGCAGAAATGGAAAGAAAATTAGAAGGAAAGACATGTATTGTTACAGGAGCTGCAAGAGGAATAGGGAAGGCAGTGGCTGTCAAGTATGCTGAACATGGTGCTAATGTTGTATTGATGGATTTAAATAAAGAAACCGTTGAAGCAACTGCAAAAGAAATAGAGGCATTAGGAGTAACAGTGCTACCGCTTGTAGTAAATGTGACTTCATCGAAAGAAATTGATGCTGCATTACAGGAAGTTGAGTCCCAATTTACAAAAATTGACGTGTTGGCAAACTGTGCTGGTATCTCTACTTCAAGATTAATCCTAGATATAGAAGAAGAAGAATGGGATCGAGTATTTAATGTAAATCTAAAATCTGTGTATTTGCTTAGTAAGGGTGTTGCCAAAAATATGATTAAAAATGAGGTCAAAAACGGAAAAATAGTTTCCATTTCTTCACAGGCTTCAAAAATCGGAGAGCTTGGGAACGGAGCGTATTGTACATCAAAAGCAGGAGTTAACTCGTTAACCCAAGTGCTAGCTCTCGAACTAGCGGAATATGGCATTGCAGTCAACGCAGTTTGTCCTGGTTTTGTAGATACTGAAATGCTACGAGAGGTTTTCCAAAAACGAAGCACGATTGAAGGGAAAGCACCGGAAGAATATGAAGAATTATTAACAAGCCAGGTACCAATGAGGAGGTTGGCGAAGCCTGAGGAAATCGCAGATTTCATGCTGTTTTTAAGTAGTGAGAATGCAAACTATATTACGGGTACTTCCATGACGATTGCTGGTGGAAAAACATTAATTTAAGAAAAAGGAGTGTTTGTTGATGCGAATGAGTTTGGTAACAGATTGTTTAGGATTTATGTCTTTTGAAGAAATGGCTGACACTGCCGTATCCTTAGGCTATGAAACCTTAGAATTTGCTTGTGGCAATTGGTCTAAAGCGCCACATGTGGACCTGGATGCTTTAATAGAAAGCTCCATTCAACGGGAAAAGTTTGTAAACGTTTTAAGAGAAAGAGGACTTTCCATTGAAGTTTTGAATTGCTCCGGTAATCAGTTAGCTCCAAATGAGGAGGGACGAGCACACCAGATAGTTGTAGAAAAAACATTTAGACTTGCAGAACTATTGGGGATAAAAAACATAAATATGATGTCGGGACTTCCTGGGGGAGGACCAGGGGAGAAAACTCCTAACTGGATCACAACAAGTTGGCCCCCAATTAATCTTGAAATCTTAAATTGGCAATGGAATGAGGTAGCACTTCCATACTGGGAAAAAACTGTGCAACAAGCAAAGGAATATGGCATTGAAAAGATTGCTCTAGAAAATCATGGCTCCCAGCTTGTTTATAACCCAGAAACGCTCTTTAGGTTAAGGAATCATGTGGGAGACATGGTTGGCATGAACTTTGATCCTAGTCATCTCTTCTGGATGGGGGGAGATCCTATTGTGACCTTAAGAACCTTAGGACCAGCAATCTATCATGTGCATGCTAAAGATACACGTATTGAAAAAGGACTCGTGGAAGCGCAGGGTGTACTTGATACAAAAACGATTGATAGTTTTTCAAATCGTTCATGGAATTATGTAGCATTAGGTCATGGTCATGATACGAATTGGTGGAAGGAATTCTTTTCAGTGCTTAGTATGGCTGGTTATGACGGACCTGTCAGTCTTGAAATGGAGGATCTAACGATGGATCCGCTAACTGCTTTAAAAAAATCAACTCAAGTATTGAAAGAGGCATTACCAAAAAGCTTTGACTAAGATAAACGAAAGAAAAATTACAATTTCTCATAAAAACTAAATTCGGGGTCAAACAACGAGACTTCCCTTTGGTGTGGGAGAAATGAAAGCCGCACGCCTATATACTAACTAGACTCCGCCCGTGACGACACCCTTGTTTTTTGACAAATGAAGTCGTTAAATAAGGATTAACAAATTTTTTTTCTGTGATGGGACTCAAGAGGTGACTCGAAGCTAAATAGCATTCACCTCTGGCTCCTCCACTAGAATACGTTTTACTGACTCAACAACATAAATGATGGAACATTACCATTCTATTCTTAAGGAGAGGGAAGGGAATATAGGTATGAATAAACAAGTCAATTACAGGTCGTTCCTTAGTACCATTATCTTGGTTTCAACATTCGGTGGGCTTCTTTTCGGATACGACACGGGTGTTATCAATGGTGCCTTGCCGTATATGTCGGAAGCGCTCGGTCTTAATTCATTCACAGAAGGTCTTATTGCAAGTGCTCTTCTTTTGGGTGCCGCTCTAGGTGCCGTGTTTGGCGGTCAGCTATCTGATTATGTTGGACGTCGCAAAAATATTCTTTATCTTGCTGTGTTGTTCTTTATAGCTACTCTTGGATGTACCCTTGCTCCGAACATTACAGTGATGATTGCTTTTCGTTTCCTGCTGGGATTTGCTGTAGGGGGCGCGTCCGTAACGGTTCCGACCTACCTAGCGGAAATGGCACCAGCAGAGAGCCGAGGCAAAATGGTTACTTGGAACGAATTGATGATTGTGTCTGGACAACTATTGGCTTTCGTCTTCAACGCTATTCTTGGCACCACAATGGGTGACCACTCACATGTTTGGCGTTACATGCTAGCCATCGCGGCACTTCCAGCAGTTATCTTGTTCTTTGGTATGATTAAAATGCCGGAGAGTCCGCGTTGGCTGGTTTCAAAAGGTAAAAATGAGGCTGCACTAAGTGTCCTAAGAAGGATACGTGAGAAGAGTCAGGCTCAATCCGAACTTAACGAAATTGAAAACGCTTTAAATGAGGAGTCAGGAGTACAGAAAGCGACTTTTAGAGACCTTCTGAATGTGCCATGGATGCGCCGCCTCGTATTGATTGGAATTGGGGTTGCTGTTGTGTCGCAAGCTACGGGTGTCAACTCGATTATGTATTATGGAACTGAAATCCTTAGAGATGCTGGTTTTGAGACATCCGCTGCATTAATCGGTAATACTGCCAATGGTGTAATTTCGGTTTTGGCAACTCTCGTCGGCATCTGGCTTCTTGACAAGGTTGGCCGTCGACCAATGATGCTGACTGGGCTAACAGGAACAACGACAGTACTCCTGTTTATTGGGATATTTTCATTTATACTTGAAGGGTCGGCCGCGCTTCCATATGTTATGCTTACCCTGACAGTCACGTTTCTAGCCTTTATGCAGGGAGCCATTGGGCCGGTATTGTGGGTTACGCTTTCGGAGATATTCCCGTTACGGTTGCGAGGTCTCGGCATGGGAATCAGCGTGTTTTTCCTCTGGATAACGAATTTCTTTATTGGTTTAACGTTCCCGATATTACTCGATAAAATCGGCTTGTCTGCAACATTCCTTGCCTTCGCAGCTATAGGGGTTGTGGCCATCGCCTTAATGAAGAAATACTTGCCGGAAACTAAGGGACGCACACTTGAGGAGCTAGAACTTTACTTCCGTACCCATAATGATCAAGATGCCCAGAACGATTATGAGGGTAGTACTCAAGCAAAATAAATTTAAAAGTCATACAACAAGTCAAGAGGGAAACTATCATAGCTTTGAAATGTAGTAGGGCCCATACCTTTTGTAAGCGTATAAAATATCCTAGTGTAATGATTATTTGTATTCCTTTTTAAGGTTGGAGCATCTATTACAATCATTTTCCTCCTTTTCACACACATATATTTATTTGCGCTACTCTCATATAATACAATAAATAGAAAAAGCATGGCGCCTCGCTATGCTTTTTTCAGTAACATAACTATTTAATTGTTGAAGATAGGTGTTTTTTAACCCATATTCTTTCTAACCCTCGACAATACACCTAATCCTTAAAACTACACCCCTTGATAAAAGAAAAACTCTAGTTGACCTTGCGTGGTTCTCTTATTGAATCTTTTTTTCTTTTCATCACTTTGGTTAAATATCCACCCTTAAATGAACGTATCTCATAAGAAGCCATAAATGCTTTCGGGGCAATCGTGTTTACAATTTCCAGGAATTCTTTCTCTCTTGAGCGTTTCGCCACTATATCCAAACGAAAACGGGTTGTATCATTAATACCTTCTCCCTCAAATACCGTAACTCCGAATCCTGACGATCGTAACGCCTCTACCAATTCATTAGATTTATCCAACAAACTTACATTATATGTAATGTAGCCGATCGCCAGTTTCCTTTCAATATACCCTCCTAACAGCAAACCGACGCTAAATCCAATTACATACGCAGTGATATTCCAAATATTAGATAGATCCTGGAATACAATTCCCAAACTTACGATGTAGATGCCACCTTCTAACAGTCCAACACCGGCTGCTGATTTCGTTTGGTTCTTTACTAAAAGAATTGTACGAATTGTTAAGATTGGAACATAAATAATTTGCAGTAAAAAGATTAGTAATGCTGGCCCTAACACACAATTTCCCCCTTATTTTGATCCATGTGCTACTATGATACTAAACATCGAAAGCATTTACTACAATAACTTTTTTCACAAATAGGTAAAGGAAAGGACAGGTAATTTGGTTTCGGTATAAATACAACGACAGCTTAAAAAGCGTTATGTGGTGAACGAGTTGAGGGAGATAGAAAACTACTATTTTATATTTACTTCCTTGTTAACCACCGGGAAAGCGAGAGGTCTTAAAGGAGAAGGGGGCTAGGAATATTCGAAAGGAGTTAGAGAGGTTCATAGATACTTATCCGTTTGATGGCAAGCAGCTCTGTGAAATGAAGAAAAAGTGGGAGAGAAGTATTAAACCAAAGGATATTGTAAAAGAGATTTGATGTAAATGTATAATCCTAAAATTAATTAGCGAAATATAATTTCATTTACTACGATATAAATAAAAATATAAAACACAAGTACATAACTAAGCAGGGAAGAACTTCCTTTACATCAATGCATTCTATAAAGTCGATCTTTATCGAAATATGTCGAATTTATCATTAAAGACAATTTTAATGCATAATAGTTTACATAATAATTTTCTGGTTAAAACAAGTGATTTATAGGAAAGTATTTGCTTAATAAGTTCTTTATAGCAGTTCAAGTCATTTTCAATAACATCTTGCAGACTTTTCAAATTGATAGGTTGGTCATTAGGGAAAAGCATATCTCAAAATTCCACTATTGCTTGCAATTGAGAGGGGAGGGGAGTGTAATCATATTATGATTTGCTAAGAGCCCAAATACGTCTTGGATTGTTCGCGGAATTTACCACGATAGTGTGCATTGCATTGCATCGCAATACTGGCTTCACATATATGTTGTATATTGAGAATAATGGGGTTCTGCTTTGTATTATCTTTAATTCTCTTGAGATCACTGATCTCACAGTTTGAAATAAAACAATCAACGGATCACATTCAAACCGTCTCAATATCTATAGTTTACTTTTGTTTTTGAAACAAAATCCATTTTATCTCTATAACTTCCGAGATTGTTATTGTAGATATATGATTAAACCGCATTGGTTTACCACTCAAATTATGCGTTAAACAAGGATTTAATGCGAAATTGGAACTAGCTTAAAATGGAGATAAATATCTTCCAAATTTTAAATGACGGCCACTCCCCTGCCTAGAAGCCTTCACTGAATATCATTTCCGATAATTTAACTTAATTGAGAAACTATTTGTGGCATTAAGGTATCCTGCACCCAGTTGGTTAGCTGTATCTAAAGATCTGGGTGCAGTTCAGTTGCGATTGCAATATTGAATTTTCCTTTACAAGTTCATGCTTTTCTTCGTTGATTAACCTCTGTTTACTCTTAAGAACACATACTCAATATACTGCTCAAACCTTTCAGGTGCTGTATTCTCCACGAGTTCAATTTGATTGGTGTTTGATTCGTTTAAAATTCTCCTGCAGCTGCTCTAAACGGTGCTTACCTTCTGCTCTTAAACGTTTATTTTCATCCTCAATTGCTTTTGTTTCTTGCATTCCTTTAATAATAATGTTCCATGTTTCCTCGATTGTTTCGATTTTAACACTCGGATGGCCAGCTAATCGCGCTATATCAACACTTTGCTGGGAAATGTTCTGGGCGTTTCGAAGTAGCATTTCGTTTGTGCGCTTATCTAATTCATTCATAGACTGAGCGACTAGATTCTGTCTTTTGGCAGTAATTGCGTTAATTAGTCCATTTTTAAAGATAGGAATTGTAGTGACGAATGCAGAATTAATTTTCGCAATTAGTTTTGTGTTCCCTCTTTGTAGCAAACGTATCTGTGGTGCAGATTGGTATGCTACTTGTTTTGCCATCTCTAAATCGTAGATTCGCTGCTCCATAAGTTCAATTGCATTCCTTAAGGAATCAAGTTCCATAGAAGCAATTTGGTCTCCTTGAGTTACCCTATTCTCTAAATGAGGAAGTTTTTCTTTTAACTCTTTGACGGCTAGCTCCCCAGCAACAATGTATTTTTCTAACTGCAGATAGTACTGGAAGTTTTGCTCATATAGCTGTTCAAGAGTAAGAGTTGTGTTTTTCATCTCTTGCTCATACTTCATAATTTCTATATACACCTTATCTATCTCTGATCCCATCGTTTGGTATTTATCAAATAATTTTTCAATAAGCTTCTGACCACGGTTAAATAGTTTTGAGAGGAAACCCTTATCTTCTGCAAAATCTTTACTATCAAAACGATCCATAATCTTACCTAAATGCTTAAGCAAAGCACTAGACTCTTCCATACTACTCGATTTGATAGTATCCAGTATTCGCCCAGAGAAAGTTGATATCTCGTTAGCAGGTTCTTTTCCGTATTCGAGTAAAGAAACTTGATCCTTATAGTCTATACTACGGGAAAGTCGTAGAACTTCCGGATCGCTGCTCAATTGTAGCTTTATTTCATTGGGGTTTGTTACTAATGCCTCTTCAGTTACGTTCATTGTCATTTTTTCTCACCCTAATTAGAATAATTTGTTTATAAAACGTTTGAAAACCGATGGTTCTTTAAATTCATCTTCAAGACTTATTTTCTCTAGCCAGTGTGTATCCAGATGCTTCTCTTCTATATAGTTCTCAATATCATTACGTCCTGAAGGGTTAAATATTACAATATCCAGACCAAACTCATTTAGCAACAACAATAGGGCTGCATCCGTACGATTTAAGGACCCACTTTGTGGAGTAGTTAATAAAATTACCTTAGGTACGTCTTGTGAATAATCAAACTTCTGCAATAGTTCAAGGAATGTGGTCGGAATATTCATAGATTGATTGAACAGATATAATTGTAACCGATATAGATCTTCGTGTAGCATTATCTTTAGTTTCGGAATGGCACAATACCTTGAAATAGCCGCTGCTAAGCCCTTTTGTAGTCCACTTGGAAGATCTTTATACCTCCACCAATTCCCGTTTATTATCTTCTCGGGGTCTAATGTTCCATCTGCTCCTAATGCATTCTGGTAGTGATAATGATTATTTCCAGAAACAGGATTAGCTATAGGGAATGAACGAATGGTTAAAGAAAGTTCGTGACTTGATATTTCCTGTACCTTGTTCCAATACTGCCTCTTATTCTCAGAAACACCTGCTACCTTAGCAAAAAGATTTGGTATTTGAATGACGTTCCCACTGGCCTGAAAGCCAGGACGAATGAATGCTTTTTCCTTCCACAATAAGAATATTTCATCATACGTGGTCTTTAATGTTACTGCCTTTGGAACATAAGAACGAAACTGCCAAGGTTTATAAAGAAGAGAGTCCTCTGTATGCAAAATCCTTTCCATTTCCTTAGATGCACGGTAGGCAACAGTTCCTTTTCTTACGGGTCTCACTTCTGGAAGTGGTATTAAAGATATAGTTGATGGGTATCTATAAATCGGCGTAAGTACACCTTTCCCATCGATTTGTAGCAGAATATCCTCCCCAGACGGATGAAACAAAAGCACATCAAAGCCGATTAAGATCAAGTAATATAAAAAATACATCTCACTCTTCGAGGCATTTCCATACCAAATCAGTCTTGGCATATTATCTGGAATCGTCTTAGCCCATTCTTCTAAGTGATTAAACATCCATTTTACAATATCTACTAGTATTCTTCTAAAATCTACATGTAGAAACCCATCTTTATGCGTTTGTCTAAAATGATTTAACACATCTTTTAATTTATTTCTAAGGTGAGTGTCCAAGAAGGGCACTTGAGTTTTTGGAATTAAGCACTCCCCCTCTAAGAATGCAATTAAACGATTTACAGACAGTCCCTTTTCTTCATTATTAATTAACAAGATTCGCTGAAGAGATTGAAAGCGTTCATTTGGAATGAATTTGTTCAGTTCCTTATTTAAGAGGAGAACTGGTATCTCTGAATTATCAAGTAAGTCGTATAAGAATTCAAAATACTCGTCCTCATCAATATGGGTACCTAATAGCCTTCCGGCCACTTGCTGAAATTTCAGCTGTTCCTCTGTATTATTGTAACCACCTCGGAGTGCTGGCGGTTTATTCAAAATATGTAACCAATCCAACTCATTTAAATTAATAACCTCAGGCTGTATCATTTTTACCATGACAGTTACTCACTTCTCCTGCTATTATAGACTAACTTTGAACTTATACTTTTTTAGGTTGTCCGAAAACGACGAACATACCTTCCCTCGTTACTATTTATGACTTTCCAAATTTTCGAATAGTCCCCTGGGGGAATTTTTCTTACTTTATAAGATTCAATAGCACTTAAAAATATTTCTATCCATTAAGTTCAGCCCCTGCTTGCTTATATACACCATATAATTCACCTATACTTGATGTACTCCCGTGTTATAATGTTTAAAATTCTGCAACTCCCATTTCATTATCGCTAACGGAGCTTTCTAAGCAAATCATAAGACCCTCATCTCTTCCAACTATATATTTACCAGATAGTACATCACTAGAAATTTGTGTTCTCGTTCCAGACGTGTATAAAACAACACCTAGGGCCTATACTAATAACCCCTTAGTTATAGCTAGATGTTTGGTGGAGACTGAATATCAAGGCTTAGCGTATAGATACTGAAGGTGTCTCAAAATACTTTTCCTCCCACGCTAATCTACAACATTTCTAACTATCTACTATACAGTAAAAAGGAAGATACGTTATAAAAACAACGTATCTTCACACATCTTATCAATCGGTTAATTTATTAAGCATCTAAACCATAATCCTTAACAAGGGACAATAATCCACCTTGATAACCGCTCCCGATAGCATTAAATTTCCATTCACCGTTATGACGATATAGTTCTCCAACAACAACAGCTGTCTCAATAGAAAAATCTTCACCTAAGTCATAGCGAATAAGCTCTGTGCCGCTTGCCTCATTTAAAATACGAACATATGAGTTACTAACTTGTCCAAAGTTTTGATTGCGAGCTTCTGCCTCATGAATTGTAATAGTAAAAGCAATTTTTTGAATGCTGTCAGGAACGGCTGGTAAGTTAATCATTATCTGCTCATCGTCACCTTCACCTACTCCCGTACGATTGTCACCGGTATGTTCAACAGCTCCGTTAGCACCTTTTGTATTGTTATAAAAAACAAAGTCATTTTCAGAGGCACATTTTCCATTCACATTCAGTAGGAACACAGAAGAATCTAAATCAAAATCTTGACCACCATCATACTTGTTAACATCCCAACCTAAACCAACAACAATGTTAGTTAAACCCGGATTTGTTTTTGTCAAATCAACCTTTTGACCTTTTGAAAGACTAATAGCCATTTTAACCCCTCTTTTCTGTAAAATAGTATATTTTTAAAATTATTAACAAACTAAAGTTTAAGCATAACGATTTGCAATGTCGCCAAGGGAAGTGTCTCGTGAACCTTGTCCCACTGCTGAAAATTTCCATTCTCCGCCATGACGGTAGATTTCCCCTGCAAATAATGAAGTTAAGCCTGAGAAGTTATCTGTAATGTTGTAGTGTATTAACTCAACTTGATTAGAAGCATCAGCTACACGAATAAAAGCATTTTTAATCATGCCAAAATCTTGTTTTCTTTGCATACATTGATAGATATTAACAACAAAAACAAGTTTATGTATATGAGCAGGCACCTTTTTTAGCTCAACATAAATCTGTTCATCATCGCCATCACCATCACCAGTGAGGTTATCACCGGAATGCCTAACATTTCCACACAAACTTACTAGATTCCCAAAATAAATCACATCTTTTTGGTCAACTATCTTTCCTTGCTCATTGAGCATCAATACCGAAGCATCACAATCAATGTCAGGCCCACCGCCAAAACCGAAGAAACCTCTGCCCTTTTTCACAGGGTCCCAGCCTAAACCAACCATAATAGTAGAGAGACCTGATCGGCCTTTAGTTAAATCGATTTTCTGTCCTTTTTGCAGTGAAATAGCCATCCTCCACACTCCTTTATTAAATAATCACGTTATCGTGATTATTAATGAAATAATACCATATTTTTACTATTATCCCAATGAATTTTTAAGGTTACCAATGATTATACCGATTAACCCCTGTTGTAAATTATAAATCAATAGGTAATAGGTTATGGTACAAAAACCTCTTGGGCTTGGACATACCCATACTATTAGTCTAGAACAAAGATGGTTCAGTGTGAAGCAGCAAAACCCATTCAAACGAAAATATTATTGTACTGGTATTATTTTACTAACAGTAAGATGGTAGCTATGATCCATCTCAGTTTTCTTGGTTTGGTGGAAGATTGTGGGGAGATATGGATTGTAGATAACTCATACAATCATTACGTGTTGGTTTCCTTAATGTGGACCTAAATTAGATGAAAGAGTACGACCTCATCTTAGCTGCTATTGAACTACCCCCACCTACTCGCTAACGCTCCTTGAGGTGGGAGATTCTGTATCCTCTTCCTAGGAAGCGAAATACAGAGCCGTTCAACAGGCTTCTCATAGGGCAAATAGGGAGAGCTCACACTTTCTTGTACGTGACAAAGTCACCGAGGTGACCTTGTCTCATACAAGTAGTGATAGTTGCTTCTCTTTTTTCACCCTATATGTGTTGCGATGTTCTTGCACCAATGCACCCACCATTCTGGAGCTCAATCCTTCTGGCTTTTGCGGCAAAATGATGGTGATGCAAGAACAGATGATGCCATTCCAAACGAAGTCAGGTTTCCCTTTCTTCTAACCAAACTTTTGGTACATACTTCTGCAAACTATCACGTTCTGCTTGTGTCAGCCCATAGTTACAAATCTCTTTGTTGAATAATGGATAAGATTGGCCCGATACATGATAGAATAGGTGCGAACGAAGTACGCTGAATGCTTTCGTCAAAACATTCCATTGTTTCCAGTGGTGCTCCCCATCCTTGCGTTCTGTATAGGTTTGCAACACCTTTGGTACCTGCTCCTTCAGATTCATGCCGCGTCTGCCAATGACGTAGGACGCCGCTTGATGGATCGAAATATGCATCTGTTTCATATACTTCATCTTCCCGATCTGGCTGGTGAAGGCAGGATTCACCTTAAACACAGCGACTCCCATTTTGGCAGCTCGGCTGTGAATGCTATCCTGCATCTTTTTATAGGCAAACATGCTCATTCTTCGATTTTGCTTCCGATTGCGGTAACGGCCGGCAGACTTTGATAGAGTTGTATCTAATACTTCTAACACAATCGGTTTATTTCTTTGAACCGCGATATCCACCAAACGAATCGCTTCTGCTTCTAGGATTTTTGTGATTTGTCCGCTTCGTTTTCCTTCTAAGGAGAAATAGAGACAAGAGGAGGAAAGTAATTGTCCTTGTCCATTCACATGGGAGAAAGCAATATGATTGTAGTTGAGATCTACACCAATGACACCGTCTGCTTTTGAATAATTGGTATGAGGATGTTCTAGTTCTTCTATCGTTTAACAGTTCGCAAAAGGCATATCTTTAGGAAAGAAAAGACGATGCAGTTTGTAAACGTGCAGACATAAGAAGCTACTGGCATCAGCGCTTCTTATGTCTGTTTATTTAATAACCATCCAATTCATCATGAGGATGAGTCTCTAAAAAAGAATTCACCAATGATTCCAGTTGTTCTGGATCAGGAGCTTCTCCTTCAAACGAGAATTCAATTTCTTGAATAAACTCCCCGTCCTTGTATACATGCAACCCTCCTCTTTGAAGTAAGACGCTGTATTCTACTTCAAATCGATATCCGCCTTGCTCAATTGCTCCCATTGTTTGGCCTCCTTAACCCGGTAACAGCATATTTCCTACCAAATCCATCTTGTACATCTGTTAGTGTTTACAATCTCAAGATAGCTATTCGAGTGCCGAGGGAACTGTCATATCGAGCTTTATTGAAGGAAGGTGCAATATTGCATGCACTCCCCCTCTATTGTTTAACAAGGGCGCTACATGCCTATCAAGTCAAAAAAACAGGTCACCGCAAAAATGATAAAATGATCTTCTTTGTTACAAGAAGGTCTAAAATTTCGTTCTGGGGATGCTGCAAAATTTTAACTTGATGGCTATGCGGCAGGACCACATTCAGGAACATTTATAATGCTACAAGTATCAAATATGTTAAATTTATTGTTAATATTAATGTTAATAATTTATAAATAACTGACGACTGTCATTGTCCACCCCCCCTCCAATCTGTATTGATCAATTTTCATTGAAACCATGATGTTACTAAAGGCAAAATAACCAATTCATCCAAGATCCGGAGTAACCAATCTTTACTCTCGTTACTACATTCTTTCATTTGTTCAGTCTTATGTATCATATAATAGCCTCCTATGTTTAATGAATAAATCAATGTTAATACCAATATAAGCATTAATATTAGTATTAACATTTTTGTCTTAATCTTTTATTTGCCTACGTGTATATGACATATAAAAAGATTCGTGGTAAATATAACCGAACCTGAGCAGGAGGTTATGCTACCTTTCTTTATAGAACTTTAATTTCTAGAAACACATTCAAGTTAGAGGAAGCATAATTAAACAGCTCTAGACATAAAAATATTCTTATGCGGTGGACAAGTTGAAGGCAGTCAGGAGGTAAAGAGTTAATACGAATTACATTTGCTTCCTTGTTAGCCGCTGGGGGAATAAGAGGATTTCAAAGGAGGAGATTGGCTATGAACATTCGAAAGGAGTTAGAGAAATTCATAGATACTCGTCCGTTTAATGATAAGCAGCTCTGCGAAATGTGGAAGAAATGGAGGAAGACCATTAACAACTCTAAACATGTCTCGAAAGAAAAATGCTGTAAATATATATGCCACTACTAATTATCTGCTGGGGAGTCTACTGAAAAAATACCTACTTTGATCGTTTAGAATACATCGACTATTATGGGTATTATGCGAATTCAAGAAAGATTAAACTACCTATCCCCGTAGAATACGGGGATAGGTAGTTTAAGTATTTTATGTGTCCTTATACCTTCCGTAAAATCTGTATCGTCTTAGACATGGATTTAAAAAAGCTTTCTATATCTTCTTTTTTAATAATCCAATTACAGTTTCTGTCATTAGGAAGGTCTCCTCGTGCCTGTATCCAAGGAAATTCCATATGTGTTAAATCCTCTAAAAATTTAGCCTCAAACTTACTATACTTATCCCAAACCCAGTGTAAAATCTGTAGTTGTTCAAAAGATAAGCTCAGCTCTTCAACTTTCACTCCTAGGCCTTCATCAATACGCCTTGATCCATATTTTTTATATTTATCATATAAATGAGGTACAATAGGACCACGGATCCACGCTTGAAAATCATCTCTGAAAAGTTTATGACCAGTAAAGGCGTATGTCCATCCCTGAGCATAGTACATGAGTTTCTGCAATTTTAAAGGAGATACTCGGAGATCATCATCTTCATCTTTAAATTCCTGTCCTTTAATAATAAAGAATTTTTCTACTTCTTCAATCGCTGTTTCTTCCCACTCTGTTTCTAGGTTTAAATTCAATAGGACCAGTAAGTTCCTGCCAGTTTAGCTGCTATTCTATCTAATGCTTCTTGTACTGTCGTAGGATCTTGTTTACATAAGAGCTTTTATTGGAGATTAACAGTGGGATCTACTTTTTTGTTGCGTACAAATAAAAAATATGATCAGTCATAATACCGGGATATCCTAACTGTCGCAACATAGCTGTTATATTCCCGCGATGATATGTGCCATGATTGACAACATGCTGTACTAATTCAAAAAGATTGGTTTCCAACCGACCTAAATTAGGATTAGGGTGTTCCAGGAGCACTGTTTGGTCCAGATCCCCTTGACTATCGAAAAACACTTTAAATTGATTGGATAAGTTCCAAAACATAGTCCCCATTTCTTCGAGGCTTTTTCCTTTTGTTTTTTCCTGCAATTGGCTCTTTAATTCTGTGACTTTATCGAAACTCTCACCAGACATGGCATTCAACCAAACGGTATCGACAATGTAAATATGTACTAAAACCTCTGAGATAGACGGAAAAACACTTTGAATCTCCTGGCAATAAACATTTTGCGGCAGTTCCTTCAAGTGCTCAAAAACTCTTTTATTTGCCCATACATGATAATCATACAAGGATAGTATGTGATGCCTCACTTGAAATTCCTCCTTTTCTTGTATTGCTCAAATAATCACTTCGACTCTTCCTATAATATCAAAATTTTTCCAATAATTAAATTGATTTTGCTAGATATAACATCTATTGCCTTTATAAAAAAATTCAATTTCTCTTCTCATGTTCAAATCCTCGAGAATTACCCTTTAGTTCAACAACAGAGGTGTGACGAAAACGTCACACCCCAAAACCCCTAACAAATCCAATAATTAGAGGAGGCTTTTCTAGTTAATATAAAGTCGTTTATCGGAAGCCAATGTATTTAAGAGCTCTATCAAAAACCCTCCAGATTGCTTGAACTGGAGGGCCTTTGTGATTCACATAATCAGTGTTTATGGAACATGTACAGATTTGATATGAGTAAGTTTCAAATACATCGTTTCGCCATTTTCAATTACCAATTCAATTAGGTTATTCTCTACTTTTTTTAGTAATCCAATTTTATCTGGATCTTTTCCCATATCAAACACTACTAGGTTTCCTTCTACTTCTTTTAATTGTTTTTCCAAGGAATGTTGTAAGGACGTATTAGAAAGTTTAGTAGGCAAAGAGTCTATATTAAGATTAAGTGTATAAGGTGTATAAGGTGTAACATTCGAATTATATAAGGTTAGCCATTTTAAGTGATTTAAGGAAATAAGCATAGTTTTGTATACGGGTGTATAAAACACAAGATAATCATTTAGCACATTTGTAATATATCCATGTAGCGATTGATCCCCCACAACTCGGATTTCAGTAAGACGTCCTTTTGAATTTGTTAAAATCGAACGATAGGATATAGACTCGATTTGTTCAGCTAGTGAAAACTCAATGGGCTGATCAATCTCTCCGTTTATATTATCACTAAGCCTTATTTTATGGACATGTAATAAAGGAATATATATAAACCTTTGTCCATCAAATAACACTAAAATATCGACTCCTATATCAGTGAGTATTCCTTCAAAAAATTTTCCTCCTGATAGTTTTACAATGATTTGTTTATTTAGCAACTGCATCAAATTCTTTAAAAAATCTCCTTTCAATAAATTTTTTTATTTTTTATATATAAAACTGTTTTATCATTTTGGATATGCAATTAAGCGAAGACAATTTGTATCCAGTTATATAACAAGAATAAAGTTACAACTACTGATACTGGAATGACAATCAAGGATACGCTTAAATAATCTTTCCATTTCACTTTAATTTTATTTTGTTTTAAGATGTGCATCCAGATTAAGGAGGCGAGTGTCCCAATAGGCAGCAACAATGATCCTACGTCGCTTCCGATAATACTTGCAAGATACATCGTCTTTAATGTGACAGGATCCAGGTGCATTTCTGTTAATGTAATGGTTCCGATCAACAAGGCTGGATGATTATTAAAAAAGTTAGATAATATGGAGACTAATCCGCCCATAATAAAGCTTGCTTCGAATAATCCTTGCTTTACAATCGGTTCACATACTTGCAAAAGGAGTGCTGTTAATCCTGAGTTGTGAAGGCCATAAATGAGCACATACATGGAAAAAGCAAAAATCAGGATGTGCCAAGGGGTTTTTTTCAAGATATCAATAGGATTTGTGCGTAAGTGGTACCATCTCCACACAAGCAACACGAGGGATCCCAATACCGCAACAAACTCGATTGGAATTGCAAGGAAAGATGCGACAAAGAGTGCGCAGCGCATCATAAAGACAAATAGTAAGATTTTTAACATAAATTGAGTACGTTGACGTTTCGTTTCAACAGTAATCTGTCCTTTTAACGGATGAAAATTTTTCGTGAAAAATATGTGTTCAATGTCATGTTCTGAATTGGGTAATTGTTTTGGCAGTTTTCGTTTTACCACTACGTACATCAACCATGACATAAACAATAATCCGAGTGAGGCTGGGATAAACATCATCGCAGTATGCATATACAGAGTCATGTGGACAATTTTCAATGCAATTAGATTCACAATATTACTTACACCGATAGGAGCACTTGAAGCTGTGGCAATTAAGGCCCCCGTTAAAAGGTATGGAATTTGTTGGTGTGGTTTGAGCCGAAGATTTTTGAGGAGTAAAATTAAAATAGGGGTAGTAATTAAGATACTGCCATCGTTATTAAATAAAAGTGTCATCAAAAAACATAACAATTGAATGTACCAGTATAGACGATACCCTGAACCTTTGGCTAAACTTGCAAGCCTTGCAGCTGACCAGTGGAAAAAGCCGAAACTTTCCAAGATAACAGCCATGACGATTGTTGCGATAATGGTGACGGAGGCGCCGCCAATCTTATGAATAATGTCTAGAACATCAGCACGGGATACAACGCCTGTTAATAAAATAATCCCTGCACCGATTGCTGCTGGCCATGCCTCATTGATCCCCTTCGGTCTCCACAATATTACTGCTGTTGCGATAAGGAATACGAAAATTGAAATCATCATGTGGATAGTCATTGTTGTATTGTTTGTTCCTTCCTTTCTAGAACCGCAAGTAATTTGATACTTGCTTGTTCAATTTTTATTCTATTATTCTACTCTATTTATATGCAAATCTATTAAAAAAGAGATAGGTAATTGAACTAATGTACTCAATATGTGTGTTTATCCCCTATGCTTTATTTTAGGATGATCTAGGCGTTTGCCGGTTATATCACTATAAAATGGAGAACTTGCCCAATCTATTTCTATTAATTTGAATAGTATATTTATATCAAATGACAGGAGGGAAAATAAGTACTATGAAGTTCTTAAAGAAGTTCTTTATTATCGGGATTGAATCTAATTTAGTTATACTCCTTGCTATGTTGCTCCTTCCGGTTTTTCTTTTTACAAATGATATTGAGTTTTTTGAAAAACTGATATCCTACATTTCAAAAGAGTAATTTCATTTATTTAAGGCTGTCTATGAGAATGTGATCCTTTATGGTTATATAAGTTAAGTGTTGGAAACTGATGTTGTATATTCTATACATGTCAGGTTTCTAGAAGCCTACATCATCAGAAATCAATGTGTCTAGAAGCGTATAAAAAATGCCCCTCAGATCGCGCTGCTGAAGGGCATTGGTATTAACATAATTCACGTTGTAGGAAGTTGTTTTGGTTTATCCAATTTGTTGTGGTAAAAAATGCAGATACATATTAAGACAGTCTGTGTGTTCGTCTAAAACTTTCATTGTCATTTCATTAGGTTCTGTATAAATAACAGGGTAATCCATTTCACCTAATTCAGGAGTAACAGAAAAAGCCAACTTTTCATCTTGTAAAGAAAACTCAGCTTGTACGCCTTCTTTATTACCCCTTGCATCTAAGCGTATCCATCTGTCTTCAGATTCAATATATACAGCGTTTAAAGCGTGAATACAGTATCCCTCTTCAGGCGTATCAAATAACATTAAACGCTGATAGCAAAATCCAGTAGGAATCCTTTTGGAGCGTAATAACGATGCCAATAAGTTCGATTTAGCATAGCAAATACCCTCACGTTCTCTAAGAACTTCAGATGCTTTCTTTGTCACCTTTGTACTTTGAATATCCCACGAATGAGAAATTTCATCCCTTACAAATTCATATACTTTTTTGATATAAGCCAGTTTTTCATCTGTCTCTTTGTATAGCTCATCAGCTTTCTGTTGAATTAAGGTGTTGGAAAAGTTGACTTCTGGAAGTTCGGTTAAGTAGTCTTCCAGATGTAAAGATTCAGAAGTTAGTCTCAAAATAACATTCCTCCTTATATTAATTTGCATGACTTTACCACAGTAGGAGCAGTGGGAGTGAAAAATCTGATTGTATACCCTATACATGTTAAGTTTACATAATCCCTCATTAGAGGAAGTGAATTTCCTCGGGCATCCACGTCAATACTGGATTTCTCTCATTCTCAAACGTTATGAAATATGCAGGATTTTATGCAATGCTGGAGCGGCGTGGCTTTAGGTTTCCCTGCTCTTTGACAAGCCTCCCTACTTTCGTATAAAGCCCTGCATATTTTGGGGACATTTAAGAATCTCTCACTTCTTTATATCTTCAAAAAATGTTTACACCAGAACTATTTTTTGTACGGTTCTATCTTTTAAAAGACCCCTTCTTCCCCCTTAAATATGCAACAAACATCAATAAGGAACATCCGATTAGGATCGTCAGTCCCATGAAAATATTGTGATACATATCTTCAGGTAAGAGATTTTTTTGCAATGTAAGCAATAAGCCGGACAGCGCAACACCGAATGCACCGCCAAAAAACTGAATTAACTGCGCCATTCCCATTCCCGTACCAATCTCATCGTTTGGTAAAAGACGGGATGTTTCATTTGAAATACTAGATATTAATGCAGAAAATCCTGTACTCATAAACATATACGTAATCAAAATCGCATATGGCGAGACGTTTGAAAAGAGCGAAAACGCTGCTGTGGAAATTATGAGAAACAGATGTCCGAACAAAATTAATGGTATGTTCCCCACACGGTCAATTAAGCGGCCGATATACTGGGCAGCCACAGCTGATAGTATGGCTCCTGGGAAAATTATCATCCCGATCGAAGCCGGTGTTTTTTGGAACACGACTGAAAGAATAATAGGCATTAAAAAGAGCGTTGAAAAATGGATGATAAACGCAGAAAATCCGATAAACAATACCTTAAGATACTGTCCATTTTTCAAAAGATTTGGCTGAATAAACGGAATTTCGATACGGTGGATATGTATCCATAAGATTACAATCGCTATAATACTTCCCAAAAGAATAAGGTATGAGAATGTCGATAAAAATAAAAGAAGTCCCGTTACGCTAGCTCCTGTTAACACACCGCCTACAGTATCAAACTTGACTGCTTGCATGTCTTCTTTTGGGAGTAATTTGCTAAATACCGGTAATACAACAAATACCAAAGCAGTAACTACAAACAAATAATGCCATCCTAATGCCTGTATAATGGTTCCGCCAATTACTGGACCTAATCCGAAGCCTAATGACGCCGCAGAAGAAATAAGCGACATTGCTTTTCCTCGTCTTGATTCAGGAATATATTTGCCTGCCAAAACCATTGCAAGGCCTGGAACTGCACCAGCACCTGCCGCTTGCAGAAGTCTAGAGGCTAATAATAGATAAAATTGCGTAGCAAACAGTCCAATAATTGAGGCGACGCCTAAAATGGTAATTCCAATTGTTAATAGGCTTCTGATTGGAATAAAGTCAGATAAGCGACTATATGTGAGTGTTGCAATAGCAAACACAATAGAGTAGCCCGATACAATCCAAGAGGCTGTGGATGAAGATAAGTGAAAATCATCCAATATACTTGGTAAAGCAACATTAAACATCGTCGTATTCATGACAACAAGCCACACGGTTATACTCCAAAGAAGTACAATTTTGTTTTCTTGAAGTAGCCCGTCTTTTTTAGTGGCTGTTATCGGAAAAGATGAACTAGGCATATTATTCCCTCGTTTCCGCTTATTTTATAAAGCATTGTATAGTCGTGTTTTCAACTAATAATTCTCGATTATCAACTCCTTTTTAAATATATGGTTATTCGGCTGACGATATTTCCATTGTTCGAAAATATTCGAACAATGGAAATATATCATGGAATATAGTATAATTCAACTGCTATGCAAGAATTTAATTTTCTTACATTTTCTGTGATGAAGCTGAAGCGCTTCTTCAAGGTTGGCTAAAGAGTATTATCTATTTTCAAGTCAGGTAGGTGAACCACATTGAGGACGCTCTATCATCCAAGCCGAAATGAGATCAGTTTATCAGCTGTTCTTTACGCGCTTAGTGATCAAATAAGACTCCAAATCGTTAGAGGTCTTGCAGAGAGTGGGGAACAATCATGTAGCGCCCTAGAAATTCCTATACCGAAATCAACTCTTTCCCATCACTATAAAGTTCTACGGGAATCTGGAGTTGTTAAAACAAGAATTCAAGGGACCCAACGTTTTATCTCCCTTCGTCAGGATGACTTAAATGATCGTTTCCCTGGTTTATTACACTCCATTTTACAGGCATCTGAACCATTCTAATCTTTGTATAGATGACCTGTTCCTAAACGCTAACATAATGCTAATTTATGTTTCGTTAGAATAAAGAAAACTCGCTGATTGGCGAGCCGTTAGGCGAGGACAGAAGCGCAGTTACACTTATACTGTATTCCTAAAGTTTCCGCTTATGTTGAATTCGCTTCCAGCTGGAAATTTATACTTTCTGGTGTGAAAAAATCAACAGAATTGCTTGCTAGTGCAACACGATTGAAAACTGGATCAGAATATCGGACAAGTCTTGGAAAGAAGAACATATAAAGAAGCACACTAAAAAGGCTATCTGTTTGAATAGCCTTTTTTTCACACTCTCTGCCTACTTCTGTTTTTCTAAGTAACGGTAAATCGCGGTACGAGAAATGCCCCACATTTGCGCAATATCCTTAATAGGTGCTCCGTTCGCTATAAGGAGTTTAAGCATCTCCAATTCCTCATTATCCACTTTTTCTGGCTTTTCACCTAAGCGTCCCCTTGTTCTTGAATGAGATTTTGCTCAAGTCCTACAAAGGCTGCAAATATAGAACAGAAAACAGCCCCCATGGGGGCTGTTTTCTGTACCACTGGTATCAAAAGCAAATGATTATAGAGAATCTTGCTTCTTTTCTCTTCAGTTTTTATTTATCTCACAATCATTTTTTCTACCTTTTATACTGTCTGTAAATCGTAATACTTTGATATCACTTTGAGTGTTGTTTCTTTTGCTGTCTTGATAGATTCTTCAGCATCTAGTTTATAGTATTCTGGACGGAATAATTCAACGGAGACAACATCTGAGAATCCAATTTCTTTCAATGTAGATAAAATGCTATCTAAATCGATGGCCCCAAGTCCTGGCCATACACGATCTTCATCTGTTAAGAAACCGATAGGGAAATCCTCTGTATCATCGATATGTAAAATGAAAATCTTTGAGCCATCAGCTTTTTTCAGATCATTTAAATCTGACCCCATCGCATGGAAATGGAAGCAATCAAGCACTAATCCCACATTTTCACGATTAACAGTTTCAACAATATCATATGCCTGGCCGAGTGTATTCACTGTACACTGCGGGTGTCCGACAAATTCAACTGCAATTTTAACTCCATAAGGTTCTGCAATATCTGACAGTTCTGTTAGTACCTCTACGCAGCTTTTCTTAATATCTTGTTTTAAAATCTTTTGCTCTGTTACCAATGGAACTGCTACAACATATTTGACGCCCAACCTCTTCGCAATCTCCATCATCCCCTTGAATTCGTTGATAATTTCTTTGTACTCGGCTTCATTACGATTATTAAAAAATACTAACGCATTAAATGCTAATGGTTTAATATGATGTGTGTCAAAAAACTCAGCCAGATCATCAAGAGACTTTTCCTTTAAATATTCAGGCAATTTGTCCATCGTGCGGATTTCAATATAGTCGTAGCCGTGTTTTTCACAATACTCCAGATCTTTGACTAGGTTAGAATTCTCCAGAGTTGTGGCTTGGTTAAAACAAAGTTTCATAATTAATTCCTCCGTTTATATCGATTTATAGTAATTAAAGTGTGATTGAATTCATTTTGCTTGGGCAGTAACCTGATCTAAATCTTCCTGAGAACCTTGATTATCATAAGTACGGAAATAATGTTCTAACTCCTCAAGTGTGCGGCCTTTTGTTTCCGGCAGATATTTTTTCACAAATACAATAGACATAAGTCCCATAGCTGTAAAGACAAAAAAAGTTGTAGATAATCCGATTTTTTCTAGTAAAACAGGGAAAGACAAACCAATGATGAAGTTGGCTATCCAAAGACAAAACACACTGATCCCCATACCGAGACCCCGTAACCGCAATGGAAATATTTCTGCAAGCATCAGCCAGGTTACTGGTGAAATAGCCCCCTGCATGAATGCTAAAAACATGACTGTCAGGCCAAGTATAACGTATGGAAGCGTAGCGGATCCTGCAAGCACTTTGGAGAATACCCCAATAAGCAGAAGTGACGTTGTTGTTCCAATCAGCCCAACTAGTAACATTGGTCGCCGTTGAACTTTCCCAAGAAGCCAGATACCAACGAAAACAGCTAGAACTGAGATTAATCCATTTGCTGTGTTAGCAATTAGTGCGGCTTTTGTTTGGAAGCCAGCATCCTTGAGAATTTGAGTGCCATAATACATAATCGAATTGACACCCGTAACCTGCTGTACAACAGCAATTCCAATCCCAAGTAATACAATGCGTCGTACCCATGGCACAGCTAAATCCTTCAAAGATGCTTTCTTCACCCCGGATGGATTCGTAAAACTTTCCCCAATCTCTTTTAATTCTAATGTAGCTTGCTTCTCCTCACGTACCTGTCGAAGGACATTAAGGGCATCCTCATTCTTTCCCTTTAATGCAAGCCAACGTGGACTCTCTGGCATTTTAATCATGCCGAGAAAAAGAAAGACTGCTGGAAGTGCTGCAATAGATAACATATATCGCCAAACATGCTCCTCACCAGACATTACATTTCCCAATATAGCATTGATCACAAAGGCTGCTAATTGGCCAGTAACAATCATCAATTCATTCTGGGTAACCATTCTTCCTCTTCTCTCAACAGGTGAAATCTCTGCTAAGTAAGTAGGAACTGTCACCGATGCTCCTCCTACGGCAAGGCCCAGTAAGAAGCGAAAGACAACCATAACCGTAACAGTTGGAGCGAGAGTACATCCAATTGTAGCAATAAAGAACAACAGGGCAAGATAAAGGATGCTTTTGCGTCGGCCACTATAATCTGATAGTCGTCCACCGAACACTGCACCAAGTGCTGCCCCAAAAAGAAGGGAACTTGCCACAAGCCCCTCAGTAAATGAGTTAAGACCAAGTGATTCAGCCATAAAAGGCAATGCACCATTAATAACACCTGTATCATATCCAAAAAGCAGTCCACCCAATGTTGAGACGATAATAATAGTACTTAAAAACGATTTTTGATTTATCGATTTATTCAAGTTAACCACTTCTCCTTGCCTTTATAATACAAATTACTTCTAGTTCTGTCGCGGATGCGTACTCCCCTCTTGAAGGAACTTCCTGATATCGTTTTCATTTTTCTCGATGTATTAATAAACCCTAGTTTCATACTCTTCAATCACTGGGTATAAAAAATAGTCTTCTTATTATTTTTATCTATCCCCATGATAACTTCCATCCACCCAGCACTTTCGATATTTGATGGGAGACATGCCAACGATTCTAGTGAAAATGGTGTTAAAATAATTAGAATTATCGTATCCTACCATAGATGCAATTTCGGTGGCACTATACTGGGTATTAATCAACAGAGACTGGGCTTCTCCAACTCTGCGCCGCATAATGTATTGCATAGGAGCGTAGCCGGTAGCTTCTTTAAAAATATGGCACAGGTAAGATAGACTAATATTCAATGACTCACTTATGCTTTCCAGCGTATGTGCCTCAGAATAATGGTCATCAATATATTTTTTAATGCGTTCCCCCAAAATAACACCCTTATTTTCCTCTGTATCAATACTTCTATCAATTTGCTTAATCAGCATAACAAGAAGGGTCTGCAGCAAATGATGGCAGATTTCTTCAGCCCCTGTATTCCCTGAACCAATTTGGGTGTACATCATACGAAATACACTTTCAATATCCTGGCTAAAGTCACTGCTATGTAAAACCGGACTTGCACCGTCAGGAAGTAGACAATTTTCCCGCATCCCCTCTAGTTTTAAGTTGCTCACTCCACAGCTGTACACACTCATATCTTCATCTGGATTTGTACGCTCATCATGGATAACGCCGCTGTTATAAATAAGAATATCACCCTGTTTGGTATGATATTGTCTTCCTCCAATCGTATGAATTCCTCTGCCATGTCTAATATACAAAATTTCTAGACGATCTTGATGCATATGCATCACACAGGGTAATTTCGTATGACTAGCTTCAGCCTTGCAAACGTAAAGCAGCTTAGGAAGATTGCTATTTCCAAAGGTCGGTGTGAATCCTTTTTTTACAAAACTCTGTACCATAAACTCACCTCTTCTTCTGTGATGTATAAGTCAATTATAGGAATTTAATGAGAGTTTATCAATTTTCCCAAAGAGTTTTGATTGGATGAGGTTTGAAAACTCATCTAGGACAATGAGGAAAGGAAGTTGTCCATAGACGAGCTTTCCATTTTTGTTTAACCTGTTTTCTATCCAGCGCACACTCTTAATGCTAGAATCAATAGTAGGGAATACAAAAGTTTGTTACACTAATGCTGCCTTTTTATGCTCAAACTCTACCCAAGTTGATCCGTTATCCGCAGAACGAACACAATTTTCAATCCAGCGAATGCCATCTAAACCAGCATCAATATCAGGATAAACGAGATTTTTTAATGTTTCCTCATCATTTCGGTTTTTAGCATCCATTGCAATGGCAAATTTAAGATAGATATTTGCCCAAGAATCAGACAAGCCTTCGACATGCAGTGCTCCTAAACGCTCATCAGCATTACAGCTATCATCTAAGTAAGACATTGCACGAATCAAAGTTTGGGTAGGTTCGCCTTGCACTTCATATTTGAGCTCACCGCCTAGGTTATCCCACCACTCTAGACTTCCCTTCGATCCTACAATGCGAATTCTATGACCATCCATACAGCCTGCATTGACAGAGGATGTCCAAAGTCTTCCTACCGCTCCATTTTCATAGTGCATGAGAACATAGGCATTATCCTCCAAAGGAGCGCGGCTTCCTACAAAGCTCTGACGGTCACATAATAATTTCTTAATTTTCATATGCGGCATAATCAGCTGGGACATGTAGTAAGTATGCGTAGAAAGATCACCTAACACAAAGCTTGGTCCCGCCACCTTAGGGTCAATACGCCATTTTTGCGCAGCACTTGTTTTATCTGCTGCATCATTTGCACTAAAGCCATGCGTATACTGCAGCTCCACCATACGAATGTCACCAATTTTTCCTTGTTCAATCATTGCCCGCATTTGAAGCAGCATTTGATTTCCAGAAAAACCGTATGTTACCCCAACAATTTTTCCTTTTCTCTCCGCCAAGGCTTTAATCTCCTCACCTTCTTCAGAGGTGAAAAATAAAGGTTTTTCACAGATAACATGCAAACCAGCTTCTAATGCAGCCTTACAAATTTCATAGTGAGTACCGTTAGGAGTTGCGATGGAGACAACCTCAATTCCATCCCCCCGCTTTGCCTCTTCAGCAAACATTGTTTTGTAGTCAGGATAGCAGCGGTTTTCATCAACGCCGATATTTACTCCAAATTCTTTCCCTCTTTCTGCATCAATATCAAAAGCCCCTGCAACTAAAGTAAAGGCTGTATTATCTCTTAGTGCACCCGTTCTATGTTTATAGCCAACTTGGCTTAGTCGGCCTCCACCTACCATGGCCCATCTGAAAGGTCTTGCAATTTTCTTTTCACCATTTAACATCATAAGCACCTCTTTTTAGAAATTATAATTTTATTTTTTCTGGAAATTACTCGAAAGCGCTTTCCGTATTTAAAATTATAGTCTTTTTGCACATAATAACCTCTAGTATCTTATTTTTATAGAAGTAGAAAAAACGCGGTTTGGCAGGACCTTATCAATTATTTTTTTAAAAAACTTCACAATCTTGTGCTAAGAATTTATAGATTTAAAAGAAAGGTAGGATTATGTATAGAGTAAGGATTACTAATGCA
The DNA here is from genome assembly GCF_038440375.1 of Bacillus sp. OTU530. Lineage (NCBI taxonomy): Bacteria > Bacillati > Bacillota > Bacilli > Caryophanales > Bacillaceae > Bacillus > Bacillus sp. OTU530. The sequence goes on along the minus strand of NZ_JASATP010000036.1, from coordinate 10,036 downwards.
GAATGTAGCATATAAAAAAAGCCCTTATATTAAGGGCTTTTTTTATATAGAAATATTTATTTTGCCTTGTATACACGCCATACACGAAATCATTATTTAGTCTGGATTATTAAAATTTCATTAATGATTGGAATTTCGTTTTTTAATATGGTTAAAAGTTCTTTCCCAATCTGATTGTCGATTTCACAAATTGTAATCGCTGGACCATTGATTTTTGAACGTTCATTCGCCATACGGGCAATATTAAGCCCTTTTTGATAAAGAATGCCTGATAGTTCAGAAATGACCCCTTTTCGGTCGGTGTGGTGAATCACAAGTGTCGTCCGTTCACCGGAAAACTTTAACGGATAATCATCCAATTCCTGAACCTCTACTTTACCACCGCCTAAGGAACTGGCCAGTACCTTTACAGTCCGCGTTGCCCCAGATAATTCTACAAGCACCGTATTCGGATGATAGCTTCCAAGCACCCGTTTCGTAAACTCGTATTGTAAGCCATTTTCCTCAGCAATGGATTTTGCCTTTGGAATGCCTCCATCCATGGTTGATAGCCCCATCACACCGGCTATTAGTGCCAGGTCTGTCCCATGGCCTTGATAGGTTTCGGCGAAGGAGCCCATTAACGCAAACCTCACATATAATGGTTGTTCGTTTAACAACTGGCGTGCAATATTGCCGATGCGGACAGCCCCGGCGGTATGAGAGCTTGATGGTCCAACCATGACAGGCCCGATAATCTCATAGGCGCTTTGGTATTTGGCCGGTCCACATCCACTGCTTTTTTCCCCGAAAACCTGCTCTTTTAATTTTTTTCCTGTCGGGGTTCCGGCAAGTCCGCCAATCCCTGTTTCCCGTAACGACTCTGGCATTTGCTGCCCAACTTCATGCATCACATGGATCACTTCATCCGGTGGGATGATGCTGACTACCCCTGCTAACGCCATATCTGCCGCAGCCTGGGCGGTAATCGTGTGCAATCCGTTCCGCAGGATGCACGGAATTTCCACCAGTCCCGCAACCGGATCACAAACCAGGCCCAGTGAGTTTTTTAATGCAATTCCGACGGCATTTCCAACCTGCTTTGGCGTTCCGCCGGCAAGCTCAACTAAAGTGCCGGCAGCCATCGCGGTTGCTGAGCCGATTTCCGCCTGGCATCCGCCGGCAGCCCCTGATATCGAAGCTTTATTGGCAATTACCAAGCCAAGGGCAGAGGCAGTGAACATCGACAGCACGATCCGCTCCCGTGGGAATTTGCCACTGTCTAGAGCGTGAACGAGTACTGCTGGCAAAATCCCAGCTGAGCCTGCAGTCGGTGTCGCCACAATCCGCCCCATTGCCGCATTGACCTCCGATACGGCCAGCGCATTGGCTGCGGCATTTAATGTCACGGGATTGATAAAGGATTTTCCGTTTTCAGCATATTGGTAAAGGCGGTACCCATCGCCGCCGGTCAAGCCGGTACGGGACATGACAGCACTTGTCGTCCCTCTAAGGACGGCCTCTTCCATTACCGTAAATTGCTCGGCCATTTCTTCGATAATCGCTTCCCGTGGAATGCCCTTTTGCTGTATTTCAGTTTGGATCATTAATTCCGCAATCGTTATGTTTTGCTGCTCAGCCAGTTCAATTACTTCTCTTAAACTAGTGAAAGACATAATATCACTCCCTCAAAGAAGACGGTCCCCATGCATGAAGCATTTGAACCGTCCCCCCCTGGTTCACCCTTTGTTTTCTTTATATTATACTACTTTTGGTTTTGTGCCTTTTTCGTTTTCAGCCTCGTCTAACGGTACGCGTTTGTCCATTTTTAACAGATAGAAACTGGCTGTCATGATAGCAAGGAATACAATTCCCACGATTAACGGGATACGCGTACCTGGATTGATAAACATGCCGACAAGGACGACCAGTAAAAATACAATGGTAGCATAGTTGCTGTACGGTGCAAAAGGCATTTTAAATGGATGTTTTTCCATTGCACCAGCATTTACTTTTCTAAATCCGATTTCACTGATGAGCAATACAAACCACGGGATCATTCCTGGAAGTATACTCGCACTGTAAACATAAACGAAGATGGATGGCGGTGCAACATAGCTCAACACAACCCCAATAATCAAGCCGATTAAAACCGTTAATGTTGAATAAACAGGAACTTTATTTTCCGATAATTTAGCAAAAATCTTTGGAGCCTGTCCATTTTTTGCTAATGTGTAAAGCATCCGTGTGGCGCTAAAGATGCCGCTGTTACAGCCGCTCATTGCTGCCGTGATAACGACAAAGTTGATAATACCGGCAGCAGCCGTAATTCCAATTTTGGCAAAAACCGAAACGAATGGGCTGCCAATTTGATTGAGCTGGTCCCAAGGGTAAACGGTTACAATGACAAAGATCGCACCGATATAGAAAATTAAAATACGCCAAACGGTTGATTTCACAGCATGTGTGATCGTTTTTTGCGGATTTTCTGCCTCTCCGGCCGTAATCCCAATCAGTTCCACTCCTTGATAGGCGCCGATTACGATGGAAAGGGCAAAGAAGAATCCTTTAAAGCCGCCGGTGAAAAACCCACCATTTTCCCAAATGTTCGAAAATCCAATTGCATGGCCTCCATTCCCGAAGCCAAAGAGAATAATGCCAATACCAGCAATAATTAAGACGACAATCGTTAATACCTTAATTAGTGAAAACCAGAATTCGAATTCACCAAAGTTTTTAACTGAAATCATGTTGGCAACACCAAGGATCGCCATCGCTACCAGACCGGGTACCCATGTTGGCAGATGTGGGAACCAATAATTCATATACGAACCAACCGCGATGATTTCCGACATGCCGACAATGATCCATTGGAACCAATAGCTCCAAGCTGTCAAATAACCGGCCAAAGGATGGATATATTTATTGCCGAGGTCAGCAAATGAACCAGTGGTTGGTTCCAAATAAAGCATTTCCCCCATCGAGCGCATAATGAAAAATAAGAAGAGACCGGCAACTGCATAGGCAACCATAACCGATGGGCCCGTCCATTTAATCGTACTGGACGATCCCATAAATAACCCAACCCCGATAGTCCCACCCAAAGCAATCATTTGGATATGACGCGATTTAAGCCCCCGCTTTAATTCCTGGTTTTTTGACAAAAGCTCCCCTACTTTCCCTCATTGGATTTTTTTTAAACTCTTTCCTCTTGATGTTATTCTTTCTTTCAAACCAATACAGATTTCCCAAATGGAATGCCCAATTTTTCCGCTAAATTTTCGAGCATAGATTCTGTCATACGGTCTAAATCGTACTGCGGGTTAAAATCCCATTCCTCTTTGGCAGCAGACGCATCAATGCTGTTTGGCCAGGAGTCGGCAATCTGCTGCCGGACTGGATCTACCTGATAATCCATCGTAAACTCCGGTATAAATTTCCTGATGGAAGCAGCAATTTCTTCAGGTTCAAAACTCATGGCTGTAATATTAAAGGCATTTCGATGTTTTAATCTTGGTGAAACCGCTTCCATCAATTTAATAATCGAATCAACCGCATCCGGCATATACATCATATCCATGTAAGTGCCTTTCGCAATATAGGACGTGTATTTTTTGTTCTTTAACGCTTCATAGTAGATATCAACCGCATAGTCTGTCGTTCCTCCACCCGGAAGTGCGTTGTAGGAAATCAATCCAGGGAAGCGAATGCCGCGGGTATCGACGCCAAATTTTGCAAAATAATAGTCACATAGCAATTCAGCGCTTACTTTGGTAACACCGTACACCGTGTTCGGTCTTTGGATTGTATCCTGGGGTGTATTGTCTTTTGGCGTGGACGGACCAAAGGCGCCAATCGAGCTTGGTGTAAAGAACTGGCAATGGGAATTTCGCGCCACCTCGAGCGCATTCACCAATCCGCCCATATTTAAATTCCAGGCTAGCAGCGGGTTTTTCTCAGCCGTTGCCGATAGCAGCGCTGCCAAATGAATAATCGTATCAATGCGATGATCATTGGTCAGTTTCTGCATTCTCTCGCCATCCAGCACATCTAATGTATCAAATAAACCATTTTCTACGATTGGGTTGCCCTCAACACGGCGGATATCAGTGGCAAGGACATTTTCCTCTCCGTAAAGTTCCCGTAGTCTCATCGTTAACTCTGAACCAATTTGACCTAAGCTTCCGGTCACAAGAATTTTTTTCATTGTAAACCCCCTCCTGAGTATTTCCCTCAAAAAATGAACATGGTATCAAGTTGTAACATGGAAGAACCCATTCTGGAAACGGATCCCTTCCCTGCCTATCTTCTAAACTTGGATGACACCCAGTTCTTTTCCAACCTTTTCATATACAGCAAGCACTTGGTCTAGCATTTCTTTTGTATGGGCCGCAGTCGGCATATTGCGTACTCTGCCTGTTCCCTTTGGCACCGTTGGGTAGGTGATGGCTTTGGCGTAAACCCCCTCTTCCATTAGACGGCGGGAAAATTGCTGTGTTAATGTTTCTTCGCCGATGATACATGGTGTAATCGGTGTTTCCGAGTGGCCAATATCAAACCCTAAGTTTATCAAGCCTTCTTTTAAATAGCGGCCATTTTCCCATAACTGATCGACTCTCTCGGTTGATTCCGTCATGATGTTGATCGCTTCAATGCAGGCAGCGGCAACTCCTGGCGTCAGCGATGTTGAAAATAGGAATGGACGGGCGCGCACTTTTAACCAATCAATCAATTGCTGGGTACCGGCCACATAGCCGCCCACGACACCAATGGCCTTGGAAAGCGTTCCGATTTGAAAATCAATTTGATCGGAAAGGCCAAAATGTTTAACCGTGCCGGCGCCATTGCCCATGACACCTGAACCATGTGCGTCATCAACATATGTAAGTAAGCCATATTCCTCGGCAATTTCCACGATTTCAGGAAGCTTCGCTACATCCCCATCCATTGAAAAAACGCCATCGGTGATATACATAATTTTTTCATAGGCACTGCTTTCGACTGCTTCTTTTGCAGCTCTCCTTAAGTCATCCATGTCCTGGTGTTTAACCCGGATGATTTTTGCTCCGGACAACCGGCAGCCATCAATAATCGATGCATGGTTCAATTCGTCGGAAATAATCGCATCCTTCTTCGTCATGACCGCCGAGATTGCGCCCATATTGCAATTAAATCCTGATTGGAAAGCAATTGCCGCTTCCGTATGCTTGAATTCGGCAATCCTTTTTTCCAATTCATTATGGATGGTCATCGTTCCGTTAATTGTCCGAACGGCACCGGCACCCACACCGTATTGTTTCGTCGCTTCGGTTGCCTTTTGGATTAATCTTTCATTGTTTGCCAACCCAAGGTAATTGTTAGATGACATATTGATGACATCTTTGCCATTGATTGTCACGATTGGGCCATTGGGGCCTTCTACTGTATCAATGACGTTATATAGCCCTTTCTCACGCAGCTCTTGCAGCTGGGGAGTTAATACATCTTCTAATACTTTTCTAGACATCGTACAAACCTCCATCACTAAAATTTCTTATCCGTTTCCGATTAAGAAGAGTTGATTTGAAAACGCTTTCGTATATTTAGTTTAAATCGGATTTTGTCGATTTACATTCCCATCTTTGTTGTATGTACCTCCCTTATTTGCCCTCCTTCACATTTTCGTCACGTTTAACCACAAAAAAAGACCATTAAGTTTTAACTTAATGGCTTTATTTCAAAGAGATGAAAAGCGTTAAAGGTCAGGGTGGATTGTAAATAAAGCTCCTCTTCCACTTTTTTCTCATAAATTTGCAAATCAGGGTGGGTTCCCTGCTTGATAAAGGAAATGACCTCCTGGTCGTAAATATCCTGATGTTGCAAATTTATCCAGTTAATATAAAATTCGCCGTTATTTTGATCAAGGATGTGCTTGCGGATTTGGTACCGGCCAGGCGGCAGCCCTGAAATCACGACTTTCTTTTCCTTTGCGATGGAATGCAAAAAGAAGCTTTCGACCGAATAAGAAGGATTGATATAGGAGGGGTTATAAACGGCCAATTGGTAGCCATTTTCCCCCATTGCCATGACAAAATCCTCGCCTTCAGCTAAAATCCGCAATGCCATTTTTTCCATCAGTTGAAAATTAAAATAAGCAGGGCGTTTAATTTGATAATAATACAGGAGGGCAATTCCATTCATGGCAATATGGTCTTGATCCAGGTTATTTTTTTCCAGTGAGTGGGTATCAATCCAGAACCCCAAACCGGAAATTTCCTTCATCGCATCCAGCATTTCTTTAAAAATAAGGGCCGAACGGAAAAAAGTGCCGCTCAAATCCATCGTATTTCCATAAAGTGTATTCCATTCCGTAAGAAAAATCGGAACCTCCCCCAAACCCGCAAACGATAAACTTTCCTTTAATCTGCTGCATGCTTTCTTTACATAATTTTTTACTCCTTCAAAAGTATGATTATTCATATCGGTAAAATCTACTTCTTCATTCGGATTGCAGGTGAAGCAGACCAGCTCGCAACGGTCGGAAATTTGGTTTAAAAAGTCAGCAGCAGGAACGGGTATACCCTTTCCTAAAGAAAACGGCACATGAAGGCCGACTTTTGCGGCAGAAGCCCACTCTTTCACAGTTTGATAAAAATCTTGATAAAATCTCTTTGCTGGTTCACCCCATTCCGGGAAAACCAATTCAAACCGCCATTTTCCTACAAAGGCACTGCCAAAATAACTAAGACTGTGCTGTAAAAATTCACCTAGCTTCTTAAGATATTCAGAGCTGCTTGCCACTTCCTTTTCAACTTCCACGCGAATGAAAGGAACCAACCCTAATTGTTGAAAGCGGCTGAATAAGGCATCCATCTGATAAAATTGCCCACCTATTTGATAGAGGGGCGTTGTCATCGCAAAGCTATCCGAAAAAAGGTTCGTAAAATAGATATATTCAAATCCGAGTTCTTCTTGGATCAACTTTAAGTCTGCCTGCACTTCTTCATGCAAAGCATATTCCAGCTGCCCAATCACCAGTAACTTTAAGGCTTTTTCTTTGATAAAAATGGGCTCCGGCGGCAGGTCCACATATACTGCTGAAGCAGCCGGTTCCATCAGCGTGGTGCCCTTCTCATTTCCTGAAATATATTTGCTGATTTCCATTAAAAAGTTGGGCGATTGCAGTAATGTATATTGTTCCGTTTCATGTTTCACTTCCTCGACATCCATCGGTTCCACTTTATGAAGGCTGCGATATTCAGTAGGCGTTTGCTGGTATATTTCTCTAAAAGCCTTATTAAAAGCCTTCACATTGGGAAAACCATTATTCAGCGAGATATGGGTAATATTATGGTCGGTATACAGCAGCTCATAAACCGCTGATTTCAAACGGACATTTTTGACATATTGGGAGAAACTGATCCCAACTTCCTGCTTGAAATAACGCGACAAATAGTAAAGAGACAAATACCGCTGTTTGGCGATTTCCTCCAATGATATCGGTTTGCGATAATTTTTTTCGATAAAAGCTAGGATCTCTCTAATTCTATCATCCTTCATATCGGTGAATTGATGACTCCCGAGATGTGTTGTTTTAAAATTTCGAATTAGCAGTGTAACTAACTGGTAAATCAGGCCGTAAATCTCAATTTCACTTCCATCCTGCTTTTGATAATATGCAATCAAAATTTTTGCCATTAGTTGGCGAATTTGATCAAAGAGCAGATACAGCCCGTTATCCTCTTTGGGGGAATTGCAGTTAAAATAACACTCATGAATATTCGGATAATAAGGCTCGATTAAATCCAAGGGAATTTGTAACGATAAGACCACATTCTCCTTATTTCCCTTAATTGAGCGTATATCATTGGCGTTAATAAGCAGAAGATCATTTTCAGCTAAATGGCAGGAATGTTGATTGACCGTAACCTCAATTTCTCCCTTTATTACAAGAAGAATCTCAATTCCTAAATGGATATGGTGTGAGTAATATTCAATGTTTAGTAAACTTATTTGATAAGAATTATCTTTTATTGGCCGGTTCATGAACATTCACCTCAGGACTAGATTAAAAATGTGCGATGCACATAAAGAATAGACTAGAGCCTTTAATTCTAGTCTTTTTACTTGCTTTGAAGCTTATCCCAATGAAACAGTTTTTCCAAAACAAGAGTCAAAAATATGCCCCCACTAATAATCCGCTGCTCAATAGCAGCCGTATAAAGCCGGGAAGTCTGGAAAAATAGGACAGGGGCATAGTCATAATCACGATCCCACAAATGTTTTCTCACAATGAAATCTCAATGTTCATTATATTAATTACTCTTCATAATAACAAAGCTTCATTTGAATATCTTTCATAGGGCGAAGATATTTTGAGAAATATCAAGTAATTAAACTAATGGGCCCAGCTATTTTGATAGTGTAACAGGCGACTTTTTCGAAGGCAAAGCTACATCCTGGAAACGTGTAAACTTCATACGGTATTATTGAATTCATACAACCAATTATTGAACATTACAACGAGAAATTCCGGGAAACTTCATAATCTTTTCGCGGAGACAGTGGTTTTGCTGACCCGGTTTTATATAATTTGTGTGAAAAAGAAACAGTCTATTACGTGATTCGACTAAAGTCTAATGCCTAGTTACAACAAATTGTAGAAGAATATCATCCCTTCTCAATGCCTATAGATGTTACAAAGACCGAATTCTATTTTGAAGAAACTATTTATCAGGCAAAACCATGGTCTAAGCCAAGAAGAGTGATTATATAATCGGTATGCTCCTCGGGCGAACTGTTCTTTATCCATTCATTTTTTGTGACCAATTTATAAGTTCCCTTTTCTTCCAGAGATTCCGTCATCAAAGAGGATGAAAACGGTTTCAAGTTTGATCAGATGAAAAGCCATACTTTCCACGTGAATGAGATTAAAATGATCTTAAGCCTTCTGGTCTCTGGAATATAATAAATAAATTTCCTATATCCTACTGTTGCTCTTTACCAATATGGCCCTTTAAAGGAATAAAAACAAACTATTTTTCTCTTCTGAAAGCTTTCGATATAAAGCCGACCTTGAAACATTCGTAATTTCACAAATTTGCTTTACGGTCATTTTGCTTTCTCGATAAGGCTTTACTGCATAGTTAATCCCGGCATGCTTATGGTGATACTTTTTTTCCCTTCCGGTATTTTCCTTCCTTTTTCGCTAAATCAATTCCTTCACGTTGACGCATTCGAATAAAATCACGTTCCAGTTGGTTTACTCCACCCATCGCCGTCATTAAAAATTGGCTATAGGGATTATCTTCTGATAAATCTAACCAGGTGTCTTTTAAGAATCCCTTGTGCTGCGAGTGATTCGAGTAAGGTCCGTAACAAAAATGATGTCCCCATGTTGAAGAGATTCCAATATTTTTTGCAGCTCAGGTCGATCTTGTGTCGCCTCAGACAGTTTTTCTTCAAAAGCGATGTCCATTCCGATCTCATTTAGTTGCTGAAACTGCCTTGCAGAATTCTGGTCAACAGAACTCACTCGTACATAACCGATTTTCCTCATATTTTCATCTCTATTTCGAAACAAGTCTTATGGGACACTCCTGCCTATCATCCTACCAGTCTTTCATATTTGTTTCAATAGAGTCTATCCTATTGATAAAAAATGGACTGATCGGTTTTTACCGTTCAGTCTCTTGCTTCAGAAAAGCGTCCATTTCTTGAAGACTCAATATCAAGATAATATCAAAGGCATAACATAACAAGCTCCTTTTTTTATCCCATTTGAGAAATAAGAATGTCGTATTCCTGATTGGTTTACATAACCTCAAAGGCACCTACCAAGGTCATCGCTATAACTTTAGCACTGTGCTAAAGTTATGGCGATGACCTTCCCAGGTAACCTTCCATTCATAAGATAGCGACATATAATTCTGAAGAAGATACGCCAAATAACAAAGAAAGTCAGAGTTGTTTTCTGATAATGTAATGGTTAGTACCGTAAACGTCCATTTTTGATTCTTATTTTATTAGGAAATCAATTGGATATTTATGTTAAGACAGATAAGGGTTTGTGAAGAAA
>NZ_JASATP010000035.1:0-62615 GCF_038440375.1 Bacillus sp. OTU530 | reverse complement strand
GTATAATATATCATGTGCTTTCATAACCGTCAACACTATAAATACATTTTTCTTTAAAAAACTTTATTCTTTTAAAGAAAACTCGCCGATTGGCGAGCCCTGTCCTTGGGCGAAGACAGAGGCGTAGTTGCACTTATACTTTATTCCTAACATTTCTCACTACGTCGAATTGTCTTCTAGCTAGAAATTTATACTTTCTTAAAGTGTAAAGAAAACTTGCCGATTGGCAAGCCCTGCTCTTGGGCAAAGACAGAGGCATAGCCCTACTTATATTGTATTCTTAAAATTTCCGACTACGTCGAATCGGCCTCCAGGTGGAAGTTTATACTTTCTTACAATGTAAGAAATACCTTATATCCTACCTTTTCCTAGTGGCACTTACACTGTAGCCAACTGCATCAAGTTCGCCTCTGGCCAGAAATTTATACCGTAATTAGAATACAAAAAAAAGGAGCTGCAAGGAACACCGCCTTCACAACTCCTTTTATCTCTAACCTTGTCTACCTGTGTTACTCTTCTATCTCATCTTCTATCTCATCTTCTATCTCATCTTCACGCTGCGCCTTTGCTACTGTAGCTACTTCCTGCTCTCCTTCTAACCGAATGAGGCGAACTCCCTGTGTATTACGGCCCATTTGTGAAATTTGATCAACAGGCATGCGGATTAACACACCAGCTGCCGTAATAAGCATAATATCCTCCTCGCCTTTTACAGACTTTACAGCTACAAGCCTTCCATTTTTGTCTGTAATATTGCAAGTTTTCAAGCCCTTTCCGCCCCTGCTTTGGATACGATATTCTTCTATTGAGGTTCTCTTACCATAACCATTCTTTGTCACAATGAGCACATCGGTATTCTCTTCTACAATCTCCATTCCTACCACTAGGTCATCCTCATCCAACGTAATGCCCTTTACGCCTGTTGCACTACGACCCATGGAACGCACATCTTGCTCATGAAAACGAATAAGCATACCATTACTTGTGCCAATAATAATATCCTTTTCTCCTGTCGTTAATCGTACAGAAATAAGTTCATCTTCTTCTCTAAGAGTAATTGCTATCAAACCATTATTCCGAATGTTTGCAAACGAAGATAGAGGTGTACGCTTTGCCAAGCCCTGCTTTGTCGCAAAGAATAGATAATCGTCATCTGTAAACTCACGAATTGGAATGATTGCATTTACCCACTCGCCTTTATCGACCCCTAGCAAATTAACAATCGGGATCCCCTTTGCCGTACGACTGTACTCTGGAATTTCATATCCTTTGGTCCGATACACTTTTCCTTTATTGGTAAAGAATAAAATATGATCGTGTGTTGATGTTGTTAAAAGATGCTCAACAAAATCATCTTCATTGGTTCCCATTCCTTGTACGCCTCTTCCTCCACGGTTTTGGCTTTTGTACGTAGAAGCAGGCAATCGCTTAACATACCCGTTATGAGTAAGTGTAATAACTACATTTTGTTCCGGAATCAAGTCCTCATCCTCAATAAACTCAAGGCCTCCTGGAACAATTTCAGTTCTTCTTTTATCGTTAAAGCGCTCTTTAATCTCCGTCAATTCCTCACGAATAATCTCTAGCACCTTTTCCTCATCAGCCAATATTGCTCTTAATTCTGCAATTAGTTTTACTAGTTCGGCATATTCCTGCTCGATCTTCTCACGTTCCAGTCCTGTTAATCTTTGCAAACGCATATCTAAAATAGCTTGTGCTTGCTTTTCACTTAAACCAAAGCGCTCCATTAGACCTTGTCGCGCCATCTCTGTTGTACGGGAACTGCGGATTAATGCGATAACCTCGTCTAAATGATCTAATGCAATTCGGAGCCCCTCTAGAATATGCGCACGCGCTTCTGCCTTTTCTAATTCATAGGCAGTACGTCTTCTAATAACTACCTTTTGATGCTCCAAATAATAATATAGGCATTGTTTCAAGTTCAATACCTTTGGTTCACCGTCTACAAGAGACAGCATATTGATACCAAAGCTCGTTTGCAATGCTGTATGCTTGTACAAATTATTAAGCAATACATTAGCATTAGCATCACGACGAATTTCCATTACAATCCTCATGCCATTACGGTCAGATTCATCACGTAAATCTGTAATCCCATCTATTTTCTTCTCACGTACCAACTCTGCAATTTTTTCAATAAGCTTTGCTTTATTTACTTGGTACGGAAGCTCATTTACGATAATGGATTGCTTTCCATTCCCTCGATCTTCAATTTCTACTTTAGCTCGGATAATAACTGTACCGCGCCCAGTCTCATAAGCACGACGTATCCCGCTCTTTCCAAGAATCTGACCAGCTGTAGGAAAATCTGGTCCCTGGATATACTCCATTAACTCCGGAATCGTTAAGTCTGGGTTCTTACTTAATGCCAACACACCATCAATAACTTCTCCTAACTGATGTGGTGGAATATTTGTCGCCATCCCTACGGCAATCCCTGTAGCACCATTAACAAGCAAGTTAGGGAAGCGAGCCGGAAGAACAATCGGTTCTCGCTCAGATCCATCATAATTATCTTGATAACTAATTGTATTTTTCGAAATATCCCGAAGCAATTCCATCGAAATTTTAGACATTCTTGCTTCTGTATAACGCATAGCAGCCGCAGCATCTCCATCCACGGAGCCGAAGTTTCCATGTCCATCTACTAGCATATAACGTTGGTTAAAATCCTGTGCCATACGAACCATCGTATCGTAAACCGCACTATCGCCATGCGGATGGTACTTCCCGATTACTTCTCCAACAATACGAGCAGATTTCTTATGTGGCTTTTCTGCTACAATACCTAAATCATTCATCGCATATAAAATTCTTCGGTGGACCGGCTTCAAGCCGTCACGCACATCAGGTAAAGCACGTGATACAATAACACTCATGGCGTAATCTAAAAAAGATGTACGCATTTCCTGGCTAATATTTATCTCACGAATTCGGGCTTGTTGGTTCTCAGACATCAACCAGCACCTCCTCTAACATTTCCGAACATATAGTTATAATACAGAAGACAGGAATAACCATTCCTGTCGCTCCTTAAATATCGAGATTCTTCACGTATCTCGCATTTTCTTGAATAAAGTTACGGCGAGGCTCCACTTTATCGCCCATTAAAATCTCGAATGTTTCATCCGCTTCAATGGCATCCTGCATACTAACCTGCAGGAGTGAGCGGACTTCCGGATCCATTGTCGTTTCCCAAAGCTGCCCGGGATTCATCTCTCCAAGCCCTTTATAACGTTGGATGTTTGGCTTCTGTTGTCCTTGCAGCTCTGCCAGAACTCTTTCAAGCTCTCTTTCGTTGTATGCATATACAATTTTTTTACCTTGCTGTACCTTATATAAAGGCGGCTGTGCAATATAAACATAGCCATGCTCAATAATTTGACGCATATAACGATAGAAGAACGTTAATAATAGGGTACGAATATGAGCACCATCTACATCGGCATCTGTCATGATAATGATTTTCTGATAACGAGCCTTTCCAATATCAAAATCCTCGCCAATTCCTGTTCCAATCGCTGTTACAATAGAACGAACCTCATTATTGGACAAAATTTTATCTAGTCGTGATTTCTCAACATTAATAATTTTTCCTCTTAACGGTAAAATCGCTTGAAAATGCCGATCACGTCCTTGCTTTGCTGAGCCTCCCGCAGAGTCACCCTCTACAATATAAATCTCGCTGATTGCAGGGTCTTTAGAAGAACAGTCTGCTAATTTTCCAGGTAGACTTGAGACTTCCAATGCATTTTTTCGTCTCGTTAATTCACGAGCTTTTTTTGCTGCAACACGAGCTCTCGCTGCCATCATACCTTTTTCGATAATTTTGCGAGCTACAGGAGGATTTTCCATTAAAAACTTTTCAAGCGTTTCAGCAAATACAGATTCTGTAATTGTCCTTGCTTCACTATTGCCTAGCTTCGTCTTTGTCTGACCTTCAAATTGTGGATCAGGGTGCTTGATAGATACAATCGCAGTCAATCCTTCCCGCACATCTTCTCCAATTAGATTGCTGTCATTATCTTTAATAACATTACTTTTTCTTGCATAATCATTTACTACACGTGTAAGAGCTGTCTTAAAGCCCACCTCATGTGTACCGCCTTCATACGTATGAATATTGTTAGCGAAAGAGTAAATATTACTTGTATACCCTTCGTTATACTGTAAAGCAATCTCTACATAAATGCCTTGACGTGCTCCTTCTACGTAAACCGGCTCTTCATGGATTACTTCTTTTGTACGATTTAAATGCTCTACATATGAACGGATACCGCCCTCATAGAAGAACTCTTTCTTCCTTTTGTTTTCACGTTTATCTTCAATAATTAGCCTAATGCCGCGATTTAAGAAAGCCAATTCACGCAAACGGTTTGCAAGTGTGTCGAAATCATATTCTGTGGTTTCACTAAAAATTTCTTTATCAGGTTGAAAATGAACAGTAGTTCCAGTTCGGTTAGTTTCGCCGATCACTTTTAAATCCTCACCAGGAACTCCTCGCTCAAACTTCTGATAATGTATTTTCCCTTCACGGTGAACATACACTTCTAACACAGAAGAAAGAGCATTTACAACAGATGCTCCTACACCATGCAACCCGCCGGATACCTTATAACCGCCGCCGCCGAATTTTCCGCCTGCATGCAGTACAGTCATAATAACTTCAACTGCCGGGCGTCCCATTTTTTCATGAATCCCGACAGGAATACCACGTCCATTATCTGCAACCGTAATACTGTTATTTTCTTCAATTGTAACAGTTACCTCATCACAGTAGCCTGCTAGTGCCTCATCGATACTATTATCCACAATTTCCCACACGAGATGATGAAGCCCTTTTGCGCTTGTTGAACCAATATACATACCTGGGCGCTTCCGAACAGCTTCTAATCCTTCTAGAACCTGAATTTGACTCTCATCATACGTGTTATTTTGCAATTGTTTTTGTTCCATTGTCACAAACATCACCTACTTTTCCATTTAACAGAAGCAACTCTGCGGGTCTAATCTTGAATTGTGCCATTTGTCACTTGAATTGTCTTGGCTTTCTTCAGCGTATCGTGCTCAATCCCTTCAACGCTCGTTGTTGTTACGAAAGTTTGCACCTTTCCCTGAATCGTGTTTAAGAGGTGAGATTGACGGTAATCATCCAACTCTGACAAGACATCGTCAAGCAGTAGAATCGGATACTCGTTCACTTCTGAATGAATTAATTCAATTTCGGCCAGTTTTAGGGAAAGTGCAGTTGTTCGTTGTTGTCCTTGCGAACCAAAGACTTGAACGTTTTTGTCATTAACGAAGAATTGCAAATCGTCACGATGAGGACCAATCAAGGTAGTGCCACGGAAGATTTCACGCTGCTTAATAGAATGAAAATTTTCATAGTATACTTCTTTTATTTTCGACAAATCTGTTGATTCTGATACATTTATGCTAGGTTGGTATATAATTCGCAAATCCTCTAGTCCTCTACTGATGCCACGGTGGATGGGGGCGGCCCAATCCTGCAGCAAACGCAGGAACTCAAATCGCTTTTTCAGAATCTTTGCTCCATGCTCGATTAACTGGAGAGTAAATACATCTAGCATTGCCTCGTTCTTGCTTCCCTCACGTTGCAAAATCTTTAACAGATGATTCCGTTGTGTCAGCACCTTTTGGTATTGACTTAACTCGTAAAGATAGACCGGTGCAATTTGTCCGAGTTCCATGTCTAGAAAGCGTCTCCGAACCTGAGGACTACCTTTTACCAAATGCAGGTCCTCTGGAGCAAACATCACAACATTCATCTCACCGATATACTGACTAAGCTTTTGTTGCTCTAGATGATTCAATTTTGCTTTCTTACCCTTTTTGGAAACCATCAATTCTAGAGAAAGTGTGTTATTTCTCTTTCGTAGTGTTCCTTTTATTTTACCATACTCTGTATCCCAACGGATAAGTTCACGATCATTTGAAGTACGGTGCGACTTGGCCATTGCAAGGACATAAATAGCTTCCATAAGGTTGGTTTTTCCCTGCGCATTTTCTCCAATAATAACATTTACTTTATCTTCAAAAGAAATGTCGAGCATTTCATAGTTCCGGTAATTTTTTAATGTTAACTCCTCAATATACAAAGGGTGTTCCCCCTTTTATCCCTTCACTTGAAATGAGCCGAAAGCAGGAATATTTACGACATCTCCTGAGAAGAGCTTTCTACCTCTCCGATTGTCTTCTTCGCCATTTACATGCACTTCGTACTCCTGAAGAAACCACTTTGCAGCTCCACCAGTGTCAATCAAGTCAGCTAACTTCAGAAATTGTCCTAAAGTGATGTATTCTGTCGAAATTGAGACGATTTTCATAAGGATCACTCACTTCCTAAAAGTGTTCATTCTTTCATTGTACTAAATAATTGAGTGTTAGCAAAGCGGAATGATAAAAATAAGAACAGCAGCAGGCATAATTCATTCTTTAATACTCGAATTATCTGCTGGGAATCTGTACGTTCTTAAAGTATAAAGAAAACTCGCTGACTGGTGAGCCTTGCTCTTGAGCGAAGATAGAGGCGTAGTTGCACTTACACTATATTCCTAAAACTTCCGACTACGTCAAATTCACTTCTAGCGGGAAATTTATACTTTCTTACAGTGCAAAAAAGGCGACCTGAAAGCAGAATACACTCTCCCTTTCAGATCACCCTCTACTACATTGAAATAAGCTGTAAGACTGCTGAATTCACCAGACCCCTTACTATAAGGGGCCCCCCATCTGACTCTCAATAGGTTCGAACAGGCAAAATAAGTTGGATAATTGAATCGTCGTTAGCAGTACGAATTAAAAATGGGCGCATCGCACCAGTAAAACTAATTTTAATCTCCGAGCTGTCTAATGCCTTTAAAGCATCCATCATATATTTTGCACTAAACGAGATTTTTAAATCTTCCCCCTCTATTTGCTCACACTGTACTTCTTCAACAACTTTTCCGATTTCTGGGGAATTAGAAGAAATCTCAATCATTCTTTGTTCCAAAGTAGAAAATCTCACAACATTGTTACGACCATCTCTAGCTAATAAAGATGCGCGGTCGATAGCTTGTAAAAATTCTTTCGTATTAACAAAAATATCGGTTTTGCTTTCTGTTGGAATAAGCCTTGAAGTATCAGGGTAACTCCCTTCTAATAGCCTAGAGAAGAAAAGCAGATGTTTTGTACGGAATAAAACTTGATAATCTGTGATTACAATATCTACTGCTTCTTCAGATTCATCTAAAATTTTGCTTAATTCGTTTAGGCTTTTTCCTGGAATAACAACGTTTGCCTTAAACTCCTCTGGAACGTTTCTTCCAGAAACCTTTGCCTTGCGCAAGGCAAGTCTATGACTATCTGTTGCAATGCAAACAAGTTCACTGTTATATACCTTCCAGTTTACACCTGTCAATATCGGTCGTGTTTCCGATGTTGACACAGCAAATACAGTTTGACGGATCATATGCTTCAGAAGATCTGTCGGAATTTGAAATACATGATGCTCCTCAATTTGAGGTAAAAGTGGATATTCCTCTGGGTCCAAGCCATTTAGGTTGAATTCAGATTTTCCAGATTTTATTTTTGTCATAAAATGACTTTCAACTTCAATTTCAACTGTTTCTCTCGGTAATTTTTTTACAATCTCACTGAAATATTTTGCTTGTAAAACAATGCTTCCTGCTTGATGAACTTCTACAATTTCTTTTCCATTCTCTTCAATGGGAATGAAGGACTCAATAGAAATATCAGAATCACTTCCTGTTAAGGAAACCCCTTCTTCATTTACCGAAATTTTAATTCCAGTGAGAATAGGGATTGTAGTTCGTAAAGATACAGCCTTCATAACTTCTTGTACACCTTTTACAAGATAATCCTTTTGAATAGAAAAACGCATGGGAAATCCCTCCTGTAATTCAGTATTAATTTTTATTTTATTTACTAAAGATAAAAAAATAGTAGTAATAGTAGTAGTACCTGTGGATATGTGGATAAGTATCCCCAACGAAGGAAAAACAGCCTATCAACATGTGGATAGACTGTGCGTAAAAACAAAAAAGTTATACACATTATTCCTAATGATTTTTTAAGATCTCTTGAATTTCCTCTAGCTGTCTCTGCAGTTGTGCATCTGTTTTTGATAGTTTAGATATTTTCTCATGTGCATGAATAACAGTAGTATGGTCACGTCCGCCAAATTCCTCACCAATTTTCGGTAGTGAAGAATCTGTGAGTTCCCTTGAAAGATACATTGCAATTTGGCGCGGGAAAGCAACAGATTTTGTACGCTTTTTTGCTTTAAAATCTTCTAATTTCACTTGAAATAATTGTCCTACTGCCTTTTGAATTTCATGGATGGAAATAATCCTTGGTTTTGCATTCGGGATAATATGTTTCAAAGCCTCTGCGGCTAAATCAGCATTCATATCTTTATTGATGAGCGATGAATAAGCGACAACCCGGATAAGTGCTCCCTCTAACTCCCTGATATTGGAGTCGATTTGATTAGCAATATATAGCATCACTTCATTTGGGATATCAAGTCCTTCTGCCTTTGCTTTTTTGCGTAAAATAGCGATTCTTGTTTCCAAATCAGGCGGTGTGATATCCGTAATAAGCCCCCATTCAAAACGTGAGCGTAAACGATCCTCAAGTGTCGGAATTTCTTTTGGAGGCCGGTCACTAGAGATCACAATCTGTTTGCTTTCTTCATGCAAAGCATTAAAAGTATGGAAAAATTCTTCCTGGGTTTGTTCTTTTCCAGCTAAGAATTGAATATCGTCTATGAGAAGAACATCGACATTTCTATATTTATTACGAAAGTCGACAGCTTTGTTATCACGAATGGAATTAATAAATTCATTTGTGAACTTTTCGGAAGAAAGGTATACAACCTTTGCATTTGGATTATGCTCAATAACATAATGACCGATTGCATGCATCAAGTGTGTTTTACCAAGCCCTACGCCTCCATATATAAAAAGAGGATTATAGGCCTTCGCAGGGGCTTCAGCCACAGCAAGGGATGCTGCATGGGCAAAGCGGTTTCCAGAACCAATGACAAATGTATCGAATGTATATTTTGGGTTTAGCATGCTTTGCGGAAAATGGTTTGGTTCATCCTGCAGCATCTTTGCTTTATGTGCGGGAGCATATTCAAATTCCTCTTCAGCTTGGCTTTGAGGAATAATAAAACGGATATCAAGCTCTTCCCCAGTTACATGATACACAGTTTCTGAAATCAAGTCAGAATAATGGGATTCCAACCAATCTCGTGCAAATTCATTTGGAGCAGTAATCGTGAATAAATGCTTTTTTAAGGAATAAGCCTTTGTGGATTTTAACCAAGTCTCAAAACTCGGCTTGCTTACCTTCTTCTCCAGCTCTTTTAAGGTCCGATTCCAAAGATCAGAGATGTTTTCCAATGTTGTCCCTCCTTTTGGACAGGGTAATTGCACAAAGATGTAGTTTGCACAACTTTTGTATAACACGAAAATACAAGAATGCATATTTATACAAAGCTATTTAAAAGCTTAGAGTGTGCGCGGAGATAAGACGGGCTGTTTTCTACAAAACAGAAGGATGTGGATAAAAAGTTATACACATGCTTAAAAGATGTCCACAAGTTATACACAGACTGTGGATATCATTAATAAAAAGAAAAGTTATTCTAATTGAAAACAAAAATATAATATCAAAAATAAGCAGCAATAGCAATGAATTTTATAAAGTTATCCACAAAATCAATACGTTGTGGAATAAATTTTTCCACAACACGATATACTGTGTAAAACTATAAAGATAGATTGTGGATAGAAAAAACGAACAAAAAAATTATCCACAATGCAATAGAAATAATGTGAAAAAACCTGTGAATTAGGGAAAATATGCATATAAGATGAAAATTTCAAGAAGCATTGACATTTCCACTAAGGATTAACTATAATTTATAGGACTGTCTGTAACAGTTATTCCTCAGGGAGGTGTTATAAAATGAAAAGAACGTTTCAACCAAATAAGCGTAAGCGCAGCAAAGTACATGGTTTCCGTGCGCGTATGAGCACTGCAAACGGCCGCAAAGTTCTAGCTGCTCGTCGTCGTAAAGGAAGAAAAGTATTATCTGCGTAGGCCACTGATCGTTCAGTGGTCTTTTTTCTAGCAGTGTAAAGGTTCCGCTTACGATATACAGGAGTGTTTAAGTAAATGAAAAAAATGAATCGTATAAAGAAGAATAAGGAATTTCAAACTGTTTTTCAGAAGGGGCAATCTAATGCGAACCGACAGTTTGTTTTATATCAGCTGGACAAGCCAGATCAGGAGTACTTTCGTATCGGTCTTTCTGTTAGCAAGAAGATTGGAAATGCGGTAGTACGAAATCGGATTAAGCGGATGATTCGTCAGGTGTTTACAGAATTAAAAGAGAAGATAGATTCTGGAAAAGATTTTGTTATAATAGCAAGGAAGCCCTGTGCAGAAATGACATATGAGGAGTTTAAGAAAAGTCTACTTCATGTTTTGAATCGTTCCGGCATTCGAATTCAGAACACCGAAACGAAAATTAAGTAACTATAGATGTACATACTAGAAGGAGGAAAAGGCTGTGAAAAAGAAAATATGGTTCTTGCTGATGGTAATCTTACTTATAGCGGTTATCAGTGGCTGTTCCCAAGTCAATGAGCCGATTACGAAGGAAAGCACAGGAATTTGGAACCAATACGTCGTATATCCGCTCTCTTGGTTAATTACCTATGTTGCTAATTTGGCTGGGGCGAATTATGGTGTAGCTATTATTGTTGTTACGCTTATCATTCGATCTGCGTTGTTGCCTCTTATGATTAAGCAAACAAGAAGCACAAAAGCGATGCAGGCGTTGCAGCCCGAGATGACAAAGTTACGCGAAAAACATAGCTCGAAGGATCAAGCAACGCAACAAAAGCTTCAACAAGAGATGATGCAGCTGTATCAAAAGCATGGTGTAAACCCGATTGGAGGCTGTTTGCCAATTTTTGTGCAAATGCCAATCTTGATCGGTTTTTATCATGCGATTATGCGAACTACTGAAATTAAGCAACATAGCTTTTTATGGTTTGACCTTGGGCATCCAGATCCAATTTATTTATTGCCGCTGCTTGCCGGTGTGACAACATTCATCCAGCAGAAAATTTCAATGGTAGGGATGCCGGCAAATCCACAGATGTCTATGATGCTTTGGTTAATGCCTATTATGATTATTGTCTTTGCTATTAATTTCCCAGCAGCACTTTCTCTTTACTGGGTAGTGGGAAATATCTTTAGTATTGCTCAAACATATTTTATTAAAGGACCTGAAATCAAGAAGGCGAAAACAGGAGGAGCAAGCAAGTGAACGGTATTACTGCTAAAGGACAAACAGTCGAAGAGGCAGTTCAATCAGCACTGGTGCAGCTAGGAGTTTCTCGTGATCAGGTGGAAATTCGTATTTTAGATAAGGGCAGAAAAGGATTCCTGGGATTTCTCGGTTCTAGGCCTGCTATAGTTGAAGTGACTGTAAACAAGGCTTTGGATCTTATTGAAGAAGCTGTAGCTGTGAAAAGTGATCCGATTGAAGAAGTTGTAAGCGCACAAAAGGATCCAATCGAAGAGGCCGTAAGCTATGTAAAAGGTATCATTCGAGAGATGAACCTTGACGTTACTGTGGAAAAGTCAGTGAAGGGGAGAGAAGTCAAACTTACACTTTCAGGAGAGCAGGTAGCACTTCTTATCGGAAAAAGAGGCAGTACATTAAATGCAATTCAGTATTTAACGCAGCTTGTAGTAAATAGAAGTACGAAACAATATATAAATATCATGATTGACGCTGAGAACTATCGGGAGAAGAGGAGAGGGACACTTGAATCTCTTGCGCAGCGCTTAGCAAAGCAAGTATTTAATACGAAGAAAAAGGTTATTTTAGAGCCAATGCCTTCTTTTGAAAGAAAAGTAATTCATCAGGCGCTCTCTCATCACCCTCATGTAATTACAACATCAGAAGGAGCAGAACCGCATCGGCATGTGGTGATTTCTCCTAAGTAGATAGGTATAAAGAAACCGGCAGCTCAATAGAGATTGCCGGTTTTCCTATTGTATTTTGCTATATACGCTAGCATGTATAGCAGGAATAAATTTTAACCAAAATATTCCTATCATAAGAAAAGTGGACCAGAGTCTGCCATTTTGGGCCTTGGGAGTTAGACATCGCCCCGAAAAGTTATATTTTCTTATCTTATAAAGAAAACTCGCCGATTGGCGAGCCACGCCCTTGGGCGAAGACAGAGGCGTAGTTGCACCTATACTGTGTACCTAAAATTTCCGGCCATGTCGAATTTACTTCCAGCTGGAAATTTATATTTTCTCACAGTGTAAAGAAAACTCGCCGATTGGCGAGCCATGCCCTTGGGCGAAGACAGGGGCGTAGTTGCACTTATACTGTGTACCTAAAATTTCCGGCCACGTCGAATTTACTTCCAGCTGGAAATTTATATTTTCTTCACAGTGTAAAGAAAACTCGCCAATTGGCGAGCCATTAGGTGAAGACAGAGGTGTAATTGTACCTATACTGTATTCCTAAAATTTCTGGCTCCGCAGAATTTGCTTCTAGCTGGAAATTTGCCCTTTCCTACAGTGTGAACAAGCTATATCTCTTTATAGAAAGAATAGACCGTCATTCTTTTTAAGCCCTATGTATTATGGTATGCTAAGAGTTTGATGAAGTAAAGTATCCTATGTTTAATATACAAATAAAAGATAAGTGAGGTGGATGGACATGGAATTTGATACAATCGCAGCTATCTCTACTGCGCTTGGAGAAGGAGCTATTGCGATTGTCCGGGTGAGCGGAGAAGATGCAGTGGAGAAGGTAAACCGGATTTTTAAAGGAAAAGATTTAACAAAAGTGCCGTCACATACAATCCATTATGGAAACATAATTGTCCCGGATACAAATCAGGTTATAGAGGAAGTAATGGTTTCTGTAATGAGAGCGCCGAGGACATTCACACGTGAGGACATTGTTGAAGTGAACTGTCATGGGGGTCTGGTGTCAGTTAATAAGGTGCTGCAGCTGATTTTAACACAAGGAGTGCGTTTAGCAGAGCCTGGTGAATTTACGAAGCGGGCCTTCTTAAATGGACGTATCGATTTATCCCAAGCAGAAGCAGTCATGGATCTAATCCGAGCAAAAACAGATCGTGCGATGAATGTTGCTATTGGTCAAATGGAGGGCCGGTTATCCAAGCTTATTAAGCGTTTGCGACAGGAATTGATTGAAACATTAGCTCATGTAGAGGTAAATATTGATTATCCAGAGTACGATGATGTAGAAGAAATGACACATTCTGTTCTTATAGAGAAGGCAGAACGAGTTAGGGATGAAATTCGTAAGCTTTTGCAAACCTCAAAGCAAGGGAAAATCCTGCGGGAAGGAATTGCGACTGTTATTATTGGACGTCCTAATGTTGGAAAGTCTTCCCTTCTAAATAGTCTTGTTCAAGAGAAGAAAGCAATTGTTACAGATATTGCAGGAACAACGAGGGATGTTATTGAAGAATATGTTAACGTGCGCGGTGTACCGCTTCGTCTTATCGATACCGCTGGTATTCGAGAAACAAAGGACGTTGTAGAGCAAATTGGTGTTGAGCGTTCAAAGGAAATGCTGCAGCGTGCTGATCTTGTTTTATTGGTATTAAATTATAATGAACGTCTAACAGCAGCAGATAAAGAACTATTTGAAGCAGTCCAAGAAAAGGATACAATCGTCATTGTAAATAAAACCGATTTACCGCAGAAAATCGATTTGGATGAAGTGAAGATTTTAGCGGGCAATGCAAAAATAATCACAACCTCTCTTATTGAAGAGCAAGGTGTGGATGAGTTAGAACGAGCAATTGCCGAGTTGTTTTTTGAAGGATCCCTCGAAGCGGGAGATATCACATATGTATCTAATGCTCGGCATATTGGGTTATTAGCACAGGCGGAGCGAACGATTGCAGATGCGATTGAAGCTGTTCATAATGGTATGCCCATTGATATGGTGCAAATTGATTTAACGAGAACCTGGGAGATACTTGGTGAAGTAACAGGAGAAACTATACATGAAAGCTTGCTCGATCAATTATTCTCTCAGTTTTGTCTTGGAAAGTAATGCAATGAAGGAGGAATGAAGTATGGGATACAAGGCCGGTTCTTATGATGTAATCGTAATCGGCGCAGGCCACGCAGGTTGTGAAGCTGGCTTAGCTGCTGCTCGTATGGGAGCAAAAACGTTGATGTTAACAATCAACTTAGATATGGTGGCATTTATGCCATGTAATCCTTCTGTCGGTGGCCCGGCAAAGGGGATTGTTGTACGTGAGCTAGATGCATTAGGCGGGGAAATGGGTCGGAATATTGATAAAACACATATTCAAATGCGTATGCTAAATACCGGAAAAGGACCCGCTGTCCGTGCCTTGCGTGCACAAGCGGATAAGTTCGCCTATCAACATGAGATGAAAAAAACGATGGAAAATACACCTAATCTTTCCTTGCAGCAGGGCATGGTTGAACGGCTAATCGTGGAGGAAGGTATATGCACAGGTGTTATTACAAAGACAGGTGCAGAGTATGAAGCAAAGACTGTTGTTATTACGACAGGAACATTTTTGCGCGGGGAGATTATTATCGGTAATTTGAAATACTCAAGCGGGCCGAATAATCAGCAGCCATCAGTCAAGCTTTCAGAGCATTTAGAGGAATTGGGCCTTGAGTTGGTACGCTTTAAAACGGGAACTCCGCCACGTGTACACAGCGAGACAATTGATTACAGCAAAACTGAAATTCAACCTGGAGACGAAACGCCTCGAGCGTTTTCCTTTGAGACAACAAAGTTTATTTTAGACCAAATTCCATGCTGGTTAACGTATACGAGCGAAGAAACACATCGCCTTATTGATGCGAACCTACATCGCTCAGCGATGTATTCAGGTATGATTAAAGGTACAGGGCCACGCTATTGCCCGTCCATTGAAGATAAGGTAGTACGCTTCCACGATAAGCCAAGGCATCAAATTTTCCTAGAGCCAGAAGGACGGCATACACAAGAGGTTTATGTACAAGGATTATCCACAAGTTTACCAGAGGATGTACAGCGTGAAATTTTGCGTACAATACCTGGACTTGAAAATGTAGAGATGATGCGGACTGGTTATGCTATTGAATATGATGCAATTGTACCAACTCAGCTTTGGCCGACATTAGAAACAAAAAATATTAAAAGTTTATATACAGCAGGACAGATTAACGGAACATCTGGCTATGAGGAAGCAGCAGGACAAGGATTGATGGCTGGAATTAATGCGGCTTGTAGAGCTTTGGGAAAACAAGAAGTTATACTAGATCGTTCAGAGGCTTACATTGGTGTATTAATTGATGATTTAGTAACAAAGGGAACGAATGAGCCATATCGCTTATTAACTTCACGTGCTGAATATCGTTTATTGCTCCGTCATGATAATGCTGATTTGCGCCTTACAGAAATTGGGTATAAAATTGGTCTTATTCCAGAGGAGCGTTATGCCCGTTTTCAAACGAAAAAAGAACAAATTGAGCGTGAAAAGGACCGCCTTGCAGGTTTAATCATTAAGCCGCGTGCTGAAGTACAGGAACTCATTCGCAATGCTGGGGGGAGTGAGCTAAAGGACGGTATTCGTGCAAGTGATCTGTTGAGAAGAACAGAGATGACATATGAGCATATCCGTACCATTTCTCCAAGTGAGGATTTCATCCCGGCTGAAGTAGCGGAACAGGTTGAAATTCAAATTAAATATGAGGGCTACATCGAAAAGTCCATTCAACAAGTAGAGAGAATGAAAAAAATGGAAAACAAGAAGATTCCGGTTGATATTGACTATGACGCAATTACGGGCTTGGCATCAGAAGCTCGTCAAAAGCTTAAGCAGGTGCGTCCGCTTTCTGTTGGGCAGGCCTCCCGTATTTCCGGCGTAAACCCTGCAGACGTTTCTATTTTACTTGTATATCTTGAGCAAGGAAAAATCGCAAGAGTATCGAACCAATAAAGAGTTAGGGGATATTACTGTATGAATGCGCAACAGTTTCAAAATATGCTTCAGGAGAAAGGGATTTCTCTCTCTCCTGAACAAATGCAACAATTCGAAAGATATTATGAGCTGCTCATAGAGTGGAATGAGAAAATGAATCTAACAGCTATTGTAGAAAAAGAGGAAGTATATTTAAAGCACTTTTTTGACTCTATTACAGCAGCCTTTTATCATGACTTTTCCAAGCCGCTTTCTCTTTGTGACGTCGGTGCTGGAGCTGGGTTTCCAAGTATTCCCTTGAAAATCTGCTTTCCGGAGCTGAAGGTTACAATTGTAGACTCTCTGCAAAAAAGAATTACTTTTTTAAATCAGTTAGCAACAGATTTAAACCTAAAGAATGTAGCTTTTTATCATGACCGTGCGGAGACATTTGGACGAAGAGAAGAGATTCGTGAATCATTTGATATTGTGACGGCACGTGCCGTTGCTCGGCTTTCCGTCTTGAGTGAGTTATGTCTTCCTTTAGTAAAGGTTGGCGGCGCCTTTATTGCTATGAAGGGAGCTGCTGCAAAAGAGGAGCTTGAGAGCGGAAAACATGCTGTGCAAGTGTTAGGTGGGGAAGTAAAGCAAATTTCGACCTTCCAACTACCAGTAGAAGAAAGTGAACGTAATATTCTCTATATTGAAAAGAAGAGAAAAACTCCAAAGAAGTATCCTCGTAAACCTGGGATGCCGAACAAAGTGCCTATTGAAAAATAAAATGTATTGTGAGTAACATGGGGATATGTACATACTCACAATGGTGTTTCACCTGAAACACTTTATATAGAGAAAGTATCCAATAGGAGTTAAGGGTGGTGGAGTACAATGAAGAATACGTTCTCCCGTCTATTTGGATTTGGAGAGAGGGACACAGAAATAACCCTGCATGAGGAAGCGCGCGAAGAGATAAAGCAAATTCCTATTGCAGATATTATTCCAAACCGCTATCAACCACGCACTGTTTTTGATGATAGAAGAATTGAGGAACTTGCTCTTACTATTCGAACACATGGTATCATTCAACCTATTGTCGTTCGTGCGTATGGTATGGGACAATATGAGATTATTGCCGGGGAAAGAAGATTTCGAGCCGTTACAAAGCTGGGATGGGAGACTATTCCGGCTGTTGTAAAAAATATGAGTGATACAGAAACCGCTTCGGTTGCTTTAATTGAAAACCTGCAGCGAGAAGAGTTAACAGCTATTGAAGAGGCCTTTGCTTATCAAAAATTATTAGAGCTGCATAATTTAACGCAGGAAGCTCTTGCGCAACGTCTTGGGAGAGGACAATCAACTGTTGCAAACAAGCTTCGGCTGTTAAAGCTCCCAGAGGAAGTAAAACAATCCCTATTAGAGAAAAGAATTACAGAACGTCATGCGCGTGCTATCATTCCACTAAAAAATGAAGAACAGCAGTTAAAGGTATTACAAGAAATCGAGGAAAAACAGCTAAATGTAAAGCAAACTGAGGAGCGGGTTGAAAGGCTTTTAGAAATGACTGCCCCTAAAGCTAAGGCGAAGCAGAAACGAAAGGCTTTTAGTCGTGATACGCGCATTGCAATGAACACAATTCGTCAATCATTAGAAATGGTGTCGAACAGTGGATTACAGGTAAATGCTGAAGAAAAGGAATTTGAGGAGTATTATCAGATTACAATTACAATTCCAAAGAAGTAATAGAATTAAGTAGCTAAAAGACTTTTCCTATCCAACGGAGAAGTCTTTTTTACACTGAAAATATAACCTTTTGAGGATCCCTGGCCGATCGGCAAGTTTTCTTTACACTGTAGGAAAGTATAAATTTCTAGCCAGAAGTGAACTTGACGTAGCGAGAAATTTTAAGAATACAGTATAAGTAGGGCTACGCCTCTGTCTTCGCCTCCCGGCTTGCCAATCAGCGAGTTTTCTTTAGATATTTTATAATCTAAAAAGCAGGAGATTACGAATGAGATTTTGAAGTTAAATACAGAAATAAAAATGAAAGCAGGCTCGTTCGTGTTACAATAAGAATGGTGTCTGCTAACAGAACGGACAGAAAGTTGAAAGTAGGTGACAACATGGGAACTATCATTTCAATTGCGAATCAAAAAGGGGGAGTTGGAAAAACAACAACTTCCGTGAATTTAGGTGCCGGTTTAGCTTGTTTAGGGAAAAAGGTTCTTCTTGTTGACATTGATGCACAAGGGAATGCAACTACGGGAGTTGGCATAGATAAAGCAGCTATAGAACAATGCGTATATAATGTGCTTGTAGAGGACCAGGATATTCGAGCTATTATAAAGCCGACTACAGTAAAAGATCTGGATGTTCTTCCAGCAACTATTCAATTGGCAGGAGCAGAAATTGAACTTGTACCGACAATATCAAGGGAGATTCGTCTGAAACGTGCCCTTCAGCCTGTTCGAGATGAGTATGATTACATCATTATTGACTGTCCTCCTTCTCTCGGACTACTGACAATTAATGCATTAACAGCTTCTGATTCAGTTATCATCCCTGTCCAATGTGAATATTACGCTATGGAAGGACTCAGCCAACTTTTAAATACTGTTCGGCTTGTACAAAAGCATTTAAACAAAGAGCTTGCCATTCAAGGAGTCCTTTTAACAATGCTTGATGCTAGAACAAATCTTGGTCTTCAAGTAATCGATGAGGTGAAGAAATATTTTAGGGATAAGGTGTACCGCTCTGTTATTCCGAGAAATGTTCGTTTAAGTGAGGCACCAAGTCATGGCAAACCAATTATGTTATATGATGCTAAGTCAAGAGGTTCAGAAGTGTACTTAGATTTAGCAAAGGAAGTGATTACAGGTGGCTAAAGGCCTTGGAAAGGGAATTCAAGCTTTATTTCCGGATTTGGATGTCACGGAAGAAGAAGCTGTGAAGGAAATTGCAATTAACCAGCTGCGGCCCAATCCATACCAACCGAGAAAACACTTTCAGGAAGAAGCGATTCATGAATTAAAAGAATCTATTCTTGAATATGGCATTATACAGCCTATTATTGTGAGGAAGAGTATTAAAGGTTATGAAATTGTAGCAGGAGAACGAAGATTCCGGGCTGCGAAAGAAGCAAACTTAGAAACTGTACCTGTTGTGATAAGAGGTTTGACAGACCAGCAAATGATGGAATTGGCGTTGCTGGAAAATCTACAGCGGGAAGATCTAACACCGATGGAAGAAGCGTCTGCCTATCAGCTGTTAATGGATGAATTAAAACTCACTCAGGATCAGTTGGCAAAACGTCTTGGAAAAAGTAGACCGCATATTTCTAATCATATACGCCTCCTCTCCCTTCCTGAGGATATTCAACAGCTGATCTCAAATGGAACTCTTTCTATGGGACATGGAAGAACTTTGTTAGGCTTAAAAGATAAAACGAAAATAGCAACTGTTGTAAAGCAGATTGAAAAAGAGGGCCTTAATGTAAGGCAATTAGAGCAGCTTATTCAACGGATAAATCAAGATGTTTCACGTGAAACAAAAGAGGATAAAAAGGAGAAAAATATCTTTTTTCAAGAACAGGAATCCTTCCTTCGTGATCATTTTGGAACAGCTGTTAAAATTAGCAAAGGCAGCAAAAAAGGTAAAATAGAAATTGATTTCTTTAGTGAAGAAGACTTACAGCGTATTCTGGACCTTCTTGCTGGAGAAAATAAGAAATAAACCATCCTCATAGATGGTTTATTTTTTTGGATACTGTCAGATACCGATCTGTTTTTTGAATGCCCGCAGCAATAACATCAGCCATTTTCATTACTAGATTTAACCTTGTGTTCTGTAATACAAAAAACTCCATGAATCCTTGAATATTCACAACACCATGGATGTGTATGTTTCCAACAGGAGGAAGCTTTTTATTCATTGCTGCACCAGGCCTACTTGGGCCTTGGCCAACAGAAATTGCGCCAATGCTTTGAGCTTTGCCAAGACATGCATCGAGTGCAATTACAAAAGGTTGTACATATTGTTTTTTGATAGATAGGAGAGTTTCTTCTAGGTTCAGGGCATGAACAGGGTCCTCTAAGGTCCCGAATACATTGAAATTCTCTAAGCTTCGTTCAGAGAGTTTGGAACCAACGAGCGGACCAAGGGAATCTCCTGTAGAACGATCTGTTCCGATACAAACAAGAACAATAGGATTTGTTATTTTTTCTGTAAGATGGACGGACAATAAACGACTTAAGCGATCTCCAGCTGCTGTTTCATGGTAGAAAACAGATTGTGGTCCCTTATCAAAGAAAGGATTTTTCTTCAGCGTTTCTAAATTCACAAGCATCCACCCTTTATTGTAATGTTATCAGTATATAAAAAATAATTCCAATTTATACCTGTTTGTATAAAAAATAAAGAACCTGTCATCAGAATGTTTTAGAAGCAAATCAGGAATTCTGTTACAATAAGGAGTGGATTCGATAACCGAAATAAGAGAAAGGCAGGTTAAAATGACTGAGCTCGATAATTTGTATGTAAAATTTACAGCCTATCTTCTAGATCCTACTTTATGGCAAAGAACTGGAATTTCAATTCTTAAAATTATCTTTATTATTGCGGCAGCGAGTGTGGTAATTCGCGCTGGGCGGGCAATTATTCAAAAAGCCTTTAAAATCAAAACAAGGAACCCGCTCCAAATGTCGGAACGTCGACTGGCCACGATTGCTAAATTATTGGAAAATGTTCTTACTTATGCAGTGTTTTTTGTTGTGATTGTTATGATTCTTGGAGTACTCGGTATTGATACAAAAGGATTAATTGCGGGAGCTGGTGTCGTTGGGCTGGCCGTTGGATTTGGTGCACAAAACTTAGTTCGTGATGTAATTACCGGCTTTTTTATTTTATTAGAGGATCAGTTTTCAGTAGGTGACTATGTTCGAGTAGGCAATTTTGAAGGAACTATCCAAGAAATTGGATTGCGTACAACGAAAATCAAAAATTGGACGGGTGAATTACATATTCTTCCAAATGGGAATATTAAGGAAGTAACAAATTTCTCTTTAAATAATAGTGTAGCATTTGTTGATATAAGCATTTCCTACGAGAGCGATATTCATCATGCAGAACGAGTAATAGAAGACTTATTAGATGAGCTTCCTATGCGCTATGAGCAAATGGTGAAACGTCCGGAGTTATTGGGAGTTCAGCAGATAGGGAATTCAGAAGTCACGCTTCGTGTCACTTGTGAAACACAGCCGATGCAGCATTTTGCTGTTTCAAGAGCATTACGTAAGGAAATTAAGCTGCGGCTTGATGAAAATGGAATCGAAATTCCATACCCGCGTATGGTTCTATATAGTCGTCAAGGGAATGAAACAAAGCAGGCGAACTGATATTAAGCAAGAGGAGTTTAGAGATTATGGAGCAGAAGCAATATGATTTAAATGATGTTGTGGAAATGAAAAAGCCTCATCCATGTGGAGTAAACCGCTGGAAAATTATTCGAATGGGAATGGATATTCGGGTTAAGTGTGAAGGCTGCTCTCATTCTGTTTTAATTCCGCGGCGGGAATTTGATCGGAAACTAAAGAAGGTACTTGTTAGACAAGAAGATAGTGAAGCTTGAGCAGCCGCCTTGTGCGGCTGTTTCTATGCTTGTCATTTCATGTATTACTATCTATAATGATGAAAGATTACTTATGGGAGTGAAAGCAATGGGATTAACAGCTGGGATCGTTGGCTTACCAAACGTAGGGAAGTCAACGCTGTTTAATGCAATTACGCAAGCAGGTGCAGAATCCGCCAATTATCCATTCTGTACAATTGACCCGAACGTAGGGATTGTAGAAGTACCGGATCACCGTTTGAATAAGCTTACCGAGCTTGTACAGCCGAAGAAAACAGTTCCGACTGTGTTTGAGTTCACTGATATTGCTGGTATTGTAAAGGGTGCGAGTAAGGGAGAAGGATTAGGGAATAAGTTTTTATCTCATATTCGTCAAGTGGATGCAATTTGCCAAGTTGTTCGCTGCTTTGAAGATGAAAATATTACGCATGTATCTGGTAAAGTAGATCCAATTGCGGATATTGAGACGATTAACTTGGAATTAATTTTGGCAGACTTGGAATCAGTAGAAAAAAGAATTGACCGTGTTGCTAAGCTGGCTAAGCAAAAGGATAAGGAAGCAGCATATGAGCATGATATTTTAGTTCGTTTGAAGGACGCATTTGAAAAAGATCAGCCTGCTCGTACAGTAGAATTTACAGAAGAAGAAATGAAGGTTGTCAGAGCTCTTCATCTTTTAACAATTAAGCCGATGCTATATGTAGCAAATGTCGGAGAAGATGATATTATCGATCCTTCAGGTAATGAGTATGTACAAATGGTTAAAGAATTTGCTGCGAAGGATAATGCAGAAGTTATTGTTGTTTGTGCAAAAATTGAAGCTGAAATCTCAGAATTGGATGATGAAGAGAAAAAGGCCTTCTTAGAAGAATTAGGGATTGAAGAATCTGGGTTGGATCAATTAATTCGAGCAGCTTACCATTTGCTTGGTCTTGCCACGTATTTTACGGCAGGTGTACAAGAGGTTCGTGCATGGACGTTCCGTAAAGGAATGAAGGCACCTCAATGTGCAGGGATTATTCATACTGATTTTGAAAGAGGCTTTATCCGAGCAGAAACAGTATCTTATGATGATTTGCTTCAGAATGGCTCAATGACTGCTGCTCGTGAGGCTGGAAAAGTACGTTTAGAAGGAAAAGAGTATATTATGAAGGACGGAGATGTGGTACACTTCCGTTTTAATGTATAAGAATGCTTTTTAATGAAATGGCATGTTCTTTGCTTTTGGCATAAGACATGCTGTTTTATTTTGCACTTTTAAGGAAGTATAAATTTCTAGCTAGAAGACAATTCGACGTAGCGAGAAATTTTAGGGATAAAGTATAAGTAGGGCTACGCCTCTGTCTTCGCTCAAAGGCAAGGCTCGCCAATCAGCGAGTAAAAAATTAAGTAGTAACAGACGAGCCTTAACCTTCCTGTCCTTAGAGGGAAGCTAGACTCGTTTCACTTTTCTTTTTCAGCTAGTTGATTCCCCTAACCTACTATGATATAATCTAAACTTGTGAGTAATTACAAAAATTGCTCCTTGCCCATTAGTGGGCCGTTTAGTCCAAAAGGAGGTGACATTAGGATGAAAAAGTATGAGATTATGTACATCATCCGCCCGAACATGGAAGAGGAAGCTCAAAAAGCATTAGTTGAGCGTTTCGCCAATGTTTTAACAACAAACGGTGCGGAAATTGCAAACGTAAAAGAGTGGGGAAAACGCCGCTTAGCTTACGAAATCAACGACTTCCGCGAGGGCGTATACATGCTATCTAAAGTAAACGCACCTGCAGCTGCAGTTCAAGAATTCGAGCGTTTAGCGAAAATTAGCGAAGATATCATTCGCCACATCGTTGTGCGTGAAGAAGAATAAGATATATTTTTGAGGGAGAGTGGTTCGGATGATGAATCGCGTAGTACTCGTCGGTCGTTTAACTAAAGATCCGGAATTGCGTTACACGCCAAATGGCATCGCGGTAGCTACTTTTACGCTGGCTGTGAATCGCGCATTTTCAAATCAGCAGGGCGAACGCGAAGCTGATTTTATTAACTGTGTTGTATGGCGCAAACCAGCAGAGAATGTAGCAAACTTTTTGAAAAAGGGCAGCCTTGCCGGTGTGGATGGCCGTCTTCAATCTCGCAGCTATGAGGGACAAGATGGGAAGCGTGTGTATGTAACAGAAGTTGTTGCAGATAGCGTACAGTTCTTAGAGACAAGGTCAGGCGCAGCGAATGGGGAACAGCGTGGTTCGTTCAATCAGCAGCCACAATCCTTTGGCAATTACGGAAATCAAGGACCGCAAAATCCATCGTACGGAGGCGGCGCTCCAGCTGGAAACCAAGGGAAATCTAATTTCCAGAGAAATGATGACCCGTTTGCCAATGTAGGTCAACCGATTGATATTTCGGACGATGATTTACCATTTTAATATATAGATCGGCTTACTATAACAAAAGAATGGAGGGAATTTGAAATGGCTGGTGGACGTAAAGGCGGACGTGCAAAACGTCGTAAAGTGTGCTACTTCACTGCAAATGGCATCACTAAAATTGATTACAAAGATCTTGATCTTTTAAAACGTTTCGTATCTGAGCGTGGTAAGATTTTACCTCGTCGTGTAACAGGTACTAGCGCAAGATACCAACGCAAACTTACAGTTGCGATTAAACGTGCTCGTCAAATGGCACTTTTACCATACGTTGCAGAATAAGAACGTTAAAAAATGCACAGTAAAGGGCATCCTCTACTGTGCATTTTGTTGTTTTATTAACTTCTTTCTTGTTTAATCTATGAAAGAAAACGGTTAAAATAGAGAAGGAATAAGTAAATGAAGCGAGGAAAACGCATGAAAAATACGAGGTTTATCACAGAAGGGGCAGTTTTATTAGCAGTCTACATTATTTTGCTGCTGGCATCCCTTTATATACCAATACTGAATTTTTTCATTTCATTAGCATTACCGCTCCCGTTTATCTTATTTTCGATACGTTATGATGTGAAGCGTAGTCTCATTCTGGTGGCAGTAGCTTCCTTAGTGACAATGATTGTCAGCTCACCACTTACTATCACAAATACTGTGATGTTTGGGACAGCTGGAATTGTGTTTGGAAGTATGTATAAAAGGAACAGAAAGCCTTTAGAAATTTTGCTTGCAGGAACTCTTATTTACATAGTAAATATCGTTGTGTTATATATTGTGAGTATACAACTGCTGCATTATAACTTTATAACTGAATTAAAGGACGTATTTAATCAGTCCATTCAACAGGCTGAACAAATTACAAAAGCAACCGGTGCTCAAGTGAATGAAGAGCAGATGAAACAATTAAAGCAAACGCTAGGGCTAATTGGTTACCTGTTACCGATGTTAGTTGTTGCAAGTGGATTAATGATGGCTTGGTTCACTCAGTTGATTGCGGCTCCAGTTTTAAAGCGCTTAAGAAATCCTGTACAGCCTTGGCCGCCATTTCGTGATATTCAATTTCCTAAAAGTGTTCTTTGGTATTATGTTCTTTTTCTCATTATAACTATGTTTTATAAGGCAGAGGAAGGAACATACTTATATATTGCTTTATTAAATTTGAACTTTCTGCTTCAATGGATTATGGCAGCACAAGGTTTCTCATTTATAGCCTTCTGGTCTCATAGCAAGGGCTATCCTAAGGCATTCCCAATTATACTTTTTGTTGTTTCTTTATTAATGTCCATTTTATTTTCTCTCGTAAGTTTCTTAGGTATAATAGATTTAGGTTTTAGACTTCGGAATAGGCTAGAAAAACGTGTATAGCACAAAATGCTCTTATACAAGGAGTGGGGTTTAAAAGAGGCATGTTTACAAGGCTCTTTCAGATGTATAGTTCGTCAAGTTTTTTATAGGAGTTGAACGTATGCCTGAATTTTATAAGAAACAAAAGTTTCTTTATCCTATTTATGCCCTAACGCTCTTAACTCTCTTGTTAGTTACAGTTCTCGTATATTACAACTGGATATTTGGTGTGGCTGCCTCCTTCCTTTTTTGCTTGATTGTATTGGTTTTAATCAAGTTTGAATTGGCATTTCGGAAAAATCTAGAACAATATACGTCTGATATGATTACAAGAGTTAAGAAAGTAAGTGACGAAGCATTGAATCAAATGCCGATTGGGATTCTGCTATACAACAAGGAGTATGGAATTGACTGGGCAAACCCTTATTTAACTTCCTGCTTTGGTCATCAATCCCTGGCTGGATGGCATTTGTATGACTTGTCAGAGGCGTTGTTGTTACTTGTGAAGCAAGAAATGACTGCTGATGTTATTACATTAAATAAGCGGAAGTTTCGTGTGTTTGTGCGGCGCGAGGAAAAGCTTATTTATTTTTTCGATGTAACAGAGCAGACGCACATTGAAAAAATGTATGAGGATCAAAGAACAGTGTTAGCTGTCATTTACTTGGATAATTATGATGAAGTAACACAAGGACTTGATGATCAGCAAAGAACAAATATTACCAGTCATGTTACTGCAATTTTAAATAGTTGGGCACTGAAATATGGTATGTATTTAAAGCGTGTTTCCTCTGAGCGCTTTTTCGTTGTATTGAATGAAAGTATTTTGCTGCAGGTGGAGAAGAGTAAATTTGATATTTTGGACCAAGTGCGTGAGGAAACAGCGAAACGCAATATTCCACTTACATTAAGTATTGGTGTCGGTTCAGGAGCCCTTGAGCTTCCAGAATTAGGCGTAATGGCACAATCTGGACTTGATCTTGCATTAGGCCGCGGAGGCGACCAGGTGGCTGTTAAACAGGCGACAGGAAAGGTGAAATTTTACGGTGGTAAAACCAACCCGATAGAGAAGCGAACAAGGGTTAGGGCACGTGTGATTTCCCATGCCTTAAAGGATCTTGTACTTGAAAGCAATAATATTATCATTATGGGTCATAAATTACCTGACATGGATGCTCTAGGAGCTGCGATCGGTATTTTAAAGGTTGCGGAACTGAATGAACGCGAAGGATATATTGTTTTAGATGAACAAGGCCTTGATAAGGGTGTGAAGCGGCTCATTGAAGAGCTTAAGAAGCAGCCTGAGCTTTGGGCTCGGTTCATTAGCCCAGAACAAGCGCTTGAGCTTGCTACGGATGAATCGCTCCTCGTTATTGTAGATACACATAAGCCGTCTATGGTGATTGAGCCACAATTATTAAGTACAATTGAAAATGTTGTAGTAATTGACCATCATCGCCGGGGAGAGGATTTTATTGAAGATCCACTTCTTGTGTATATGGAGCCATATGCCTCCTCAACTGCTGAGCTTGTTACAGAGTTATTGGAATATCAACCAAAGCGCCTGAAAATGAGCATGCTTGAGGCGACCGCATTGTTGGCTGGTATTATTGTAGATACCAAAAGCTTTACCTTCCGCACAGGTTCTCGTACATTTGATGCAGCTTCCTATCTTCGTTCTCATGGAGCGGATACTGTTTTAGTTCAGAAGCTCCTGAAAGAGGATATGAACCAGTATTTAAAGATTGCCAAAACACTTCAAAATGCGTACATTTATAAAAACGGCATTGCCATCGCTACAGCGGAGGAAGGGCAGCTTCATGACCAAGTATTGATTGCCCAGGCTGCAGATACGCTTTTAACGATGACAGGCGTAGTAGCCTCTTTTGTAATTGCCAAACGAACAGAACAAATGATAGGCATGAGTGGGCGTTCACTTGGAGAAATTAATGTCCAAATTATTTTAGAGGCCCTCGGCGGAGGTGGACACTTAACGAATGCTGCTACACAAATGCATCATACATCCATTACAGAAGCAGAAAATCAGCTTAAAGCTGTTATAGATGAATATCTTCAGGGAGGGACAAAGGAATGAAGGTTATCTTTTTAAAAGACGTAAAAGGCAAAGGAAAAAAAGGTGAGGTTAAAAATGTAGCAGATGGCTACGCTCAAAACTTCCTTTTAAAGCAGGGATTAGCAGTTGAAGCTACAAATGCAAATGTGAGCACATTGGATGCAAAGAAGCGTAAGGAAGAAAAGGAAGCAGAGCAGGAGCTTGAAAATAGCAAAAAATTGAAAGAAACCTTAGAAACATTGACAGTCAACTTAAAAGCAAAGTCTGGAGAAGGCGGTCGATTGTTCGGTTCCATTACGAGCAAGCAAATTGCCGAGGAGTTGCAAAAGGCGCATGGTTTCAAGGTTGATAAACGTAAATTTGAGTTGCATGATGCGATTCGTACGTTAGGGCATACAAATGTCCCAGTAAAGCTTCACCCGCAAGTAACAGCAACATTAAAGGTACATGTAACTGAGCAGTAAGGCGCAGCTTTATATCGCTGTAGGAAAGGATAAATTTCCAGCTAGAGGTCATTTGGTACAGTTGGGAATTTTAGGGATATAGTGTAAGGACAACTACGTCTCTGTCTTCGCCTAACGGCTTGCTAATCGACGAGTTTTCTTTAAAGGAGGATGGATAACTATGAGTGATTTATTTGCTGATCGTACCCCTCCGCAAAATATAGAAGCTGAACAGGCTGTTTTAGGAGCTGTGTTTTTAGAACCAGAGTCGTTAACACCGGCTTCGGAAATGCTAAGACCAGAGGATTTCTATCGTGCAGCCCACCAAAAAATATTTGAAATGATGTTGGCTCTCTCCAATAAGGGGGAGCCAATTGATTTGGTGACAGTAACCGCCGAGCTTGCAGATCAAAACCTGCTGGAGGAAGTCGGCGGTGTTTCTTATTTAGCGGACTTGGCAAATGCTGTTCCTACAGCGGCGAATGTTGAGTATTACGCAAGGATTATAGAAGAGAAATCAATCTTGCGCCGCCTTATCCGAACAGCTACAACCATTGCAACAGATGGCTACACACGTGAAGATGATGTAGAAGGTTTATTAAATGAATCAGAACGGAAAATCTTAGAGGTATCCCAGCGCAAAAATACAAAAGGGTTCCAAAATATAAAGGATGTTCTCGTTGCGGCATATGATAAGATTGAAACGCTGCATAATCGTAAAGGTGATATTACAGGTATTCCGACAGGGTTTATCGAGCTAGATAAAATGACAGCTGGGTTTCAGCGGAATGATTTAATCATCGTCGCTGCCCGTCCTTCTGTAGGTAAAACAGCATTTGCTTTGAATATTGCGCAAAATGTAGCGACGAAAACGGATGAAAATGTAGCTATCTTTAGTTTAGAGATGGGATCTGATCAGCTTGTTATGCGTATGCTTTGCGCAGAAGGAAATATTGATGCACAGCGTTTACGTACAGGGGCATTAACGGCTGAGGATTGGGCAAAGCTCACAATGGCAATGGGAAGCTTAGCAAATGGCGGGATTTATATTGATGATACGCCAGGAATTCGTGTAAGTGAAATTCGTGCAAAATGCCGCCGTTTGAAACAGGAAAATGGTCTAGGCATGATTTTGATAGATTATCTCCAACTTATCCAGGGAAGCGGAAAGTCTGGTGAAAATCGTCAACAGGAAGTGTCGGAAATTTCCAGATCCCTTAAGGCACTCGCAAGGGAACTGCAGGTTCCTGTTATTGCCTTATCACAGCTATCACGTGGAGTAGAATCGCGTCAGGACAAACGTCCGATGATGTCTGACATTCGGGAATCTGGAAGTATCGAGCAGGATGCTGATATTGTTGCCTTCTTATATCGTGAAGACTATTATGAGCGTGAGACAGAAAATAAAAATACTATTGAAATTATTATTGCGAAGCAGCGTAATGGTCCTGTTGGCACAGTGCAGCTTGCCTTTGTAAAAGAATATAATAAGTTTGTGAATTTAGACCGACGATATGATGAAGGTGCAGCACCGCCAGCATAAAAAAAAGAACACATCGCATGATAAGGATGTGTTCTTTTTTTGCCCTGTAAGAAAGTGTTATTTTTAACTGGAAGCCGATTCGATGCAGTAGGAAACTTTAGGAATACAGCCTAAGGGCAACTGCACCTCTGTTTTCTTCTAACGGCTCGCCAGTCAGCAAATTTTCTTTAAAATAACAAGGTATCTTACGAACGAAGGTTAATGTCAAAAATTAAAATGTTCGTTTTTTCGTTGACTTCTTTCATCATTTTGGTAAAATGATATTGTTTGAGTTCGTTTTAAAATTGTGGAGGTGCTTTGAATGTCTTCAGTAGTAGTGGTAGGAACGCAATGGGGAGACGAAGGAAAAGGGAAAATTACCGATTTTCTCTCTCAGCATGCAGAGGTAGTTGCACGTTACCAAGGTGGAAATAATGCAGGTCATACAATCGTGTTTGATGGAGAGCGTTATAAACTTCATTTAATTCCATCTGGTATTTTTTATAAAGAAAAAATTTGTGTAATCGGAAACGGTATGGTAGTAGATCCGAAGGCATTGGTAGAAGAGCTTGCATATTTACACGGTCACGAAGTGAGTACGGACAATCTGCGCATCAGCAACCGTGCCCATGTAATTCTGCCATATCACTTGAAGCAGGATGAGCTTGAAGAAGAGCGTAAGGGAGATAATAAAATCGGAACGACAAAAAAAGGGATCGGACCGGCTTATATGGATAAAGCTGCGCGGATTGGGATTCGTATCGCAGATCTTCTGGACCGCGAAGAATTTTATACAAAGCTAGAGCGCAATTTAGCTGAAAAGAATCGCTTATTCGAAAAAATGTACGATGCAGAAGGGTTCAAAATTGAAGACATTTTTGAAGAGTATTTTGAGTATGGTCAGCAAATTAAAAAATATGTTTGTGATACATCAGTTGTATTGAACGATGCACTTGATGAAGGTCGTCGCGTATTATTTGAAGGAGCACAAGGCGTTATGCTTGATATCGACCAAGGTACGTATCCGTTCGTTACATCCTCCAACCCAGCTGCAGGCGGTGTAACAATTGGATCTGGTGTAGGTCCTTCTAAAATTAAGCGTGTAGTAGGTGTGTGTAAGGCATATACAACACGTGTAGGTGATGGTCCATTCCCAACTGAGCTGCACGATGAAATTGGAAACCAAATTCGTGAGGTGGGCCGTGAGTACGGTACAACAACAGGCCGCCCGCGCCGCGTAGGTTGGTTTGACAGTGTAGTTGTTCGCCATGCACGCCGTGTAAGCGGAATTACAGATTTATCCCTAAATTCGATTGACGTATTAACAGGAATTCCAACACTAAAAATTTGTGTTGCTTATAAGTATAAAGGCGAAGTGGTTCATGAATTCCCAGCCAGCTTAAAGATTCTTGGCGAATGTGAGCCTGTCTACGAAGAGCTGCCAGGTTGGACAGAAGACATTACAGGTGTAAAAACATTAAATGAACTTCCAGAAAATGCGAGACATTATGTAGAGCGTGTATCTCAATTAACAGGAATTCCTTTATCTGTATTTTCTGTAGGTCCAGACCGCAGCCAAACAAATGTAATTCGAAACGTGTACGGAGTATAAGGATTACAGAAAAACATTGAATATTGTCGAAAAATGTTGTATATTTAGTCAGGGAAAGAACCCCACTCTTCTGGGTTCTTTCCTTTTGACACTTATAAAAAGGGATACATTTCTAACTAGAAGTGAATTCGACATGGCAGGAAATTTTAGAAACAAAGTGTAAGTGCAACTACGCCTCTGTTTTCGCAAAAATTTGGGGCCTGACAATCAGCCAGTTTAAAAAATGAAAAAACACTTGATTTCTATTTAAGAAATATGATAAGATATATCTTGTCGTTAAAAAATTAGTATCTTTTCACAATAAGAGCCATTAGCTCAGTCGGTAGAGCATCTGACTTTTAATCAGAGGGTCGAAGGTTCGAGTCCTTCATGGCTCACCATTTTAATGTGGCCCGTTGGTCAAGCGGTTAAGACACCGCCCTTTCACGGCGGTAACACGGGTTCGAATCCCGTACGGGTCACTTTTTTAATATGTATTCATGGTTCCGTGGTGTAGCGGTTAACATGCCTGCCTGTCACGCAGGAGATCGCGGGTTCGATCCCCGTCGGGACCGCCATTCTTGTTTCACCGTATTACGGTTTTACATAGATATTTTGGCTCGGTAGCTCAGTCGGTAGAGCAGAGGACTGAAAATCCTCGTGTCGGCGGTTCGATTCCGTCCCGAGCCACTTCAAGGACATTAAGTAGATAAAGCTTGATGTCCTTTCATTTTTTGCTCTTTAAGAATGTGTAAGTTTCCAGCTAGAAGTGAATTCTACGTAGCAGGAAATTTTAGAAGCAAAGTGTAAGTGCAACTATGTCTCTGTCCTCGCCCAAGAGTGGGGCTCGCCAGTCGATGGGTTTTCCTTAGAAGGTATGGAACATTTGACAAGGTATATTCATGTACATGAATTTCTAGAGGAAATGATGTGTTTGCTCCCTTTGGGATGAAGCTACTTCAGTTTTACAAACAAAGATAATTCTTTTACAATAGATAATAGATGAGCCTCTAGCAGTAATAGCTAGAGGCTTTTGTGTAAAAATAGCGTCTGGGAGGGATAAAGCAATATGATGGGAAAAAAGATTTTAGTAGTGGATGATGAAAAACCAATTGCTGATATTTTAAAGTTCAATCTGGAAAAAGAAGGATTTGAAATCGTGTTAGCTCATGATGGAGAAGAGGCAATTGAAAAGGTACAGTCTGAACAACCAGATATGATATTGTTGGACATTATGCTTCCCGGAAAGGATGGATTAGAAGTTTGCCGTGAAGTACGAAAGAACTTCGAAATGCCAATTATCATGTTGACTGCGAAAAATTCTGAAATTGATAAAGTGCTTGGTTTAGAACTGGGAGCAGATGATTATGTGACTAAGCCGTTTAGCACACGGGAATTACTGGCACGTGTCAAAGCCAATCTTCGACGCCACCAACAAGGCGGTGGAAACGAGAAGGAAGAAAATATAGAGGTTACAGTTGGACCAATTGTAATTAATTCAAATGCATACAGTGTGATGAAGCGAGAGGAAAATATTGAACTGACACACAGGGAATTTGAGCTGCTTCATTACTTAGCAAAGCATCTAGGACAAGTTATGACGCGTGAACACCTGTTGCAAACCGTATGGGGATATGATTATTTTGGTGACGTGCGTACAGTGGATGTCACGGTACGTCGTTTGCGTGAAAAGGTTGAGGATAATCCAAGTCATCCTACTTTAATTGTGACAAGAAGAGGAGTCGGCTATTATCTCCGTGACCCGGAACAGGAGTAATTCATGAAAAAAGTTGGATTTTTTCAATCAATTCATTTGAAATTTGTTTTAATTTATATGCTTCTCATCCTGCTTGCTACACAAGTTATTGGTGTGTACTTTGTAAATGAATTAGAGCAGAAGCTTTTAACAAATTTTCAAGATTCATTAGCGAAGCGTACGGACCTGTTGGCATATAATGTGCAGCAAGAGCTAGTAAAGAAACGTGAAAAGACGGATACAACGACAACGGACATAAAAAGTTTGCTGCAGGATTTTGCTTCTAGTTCAAGGGATGACATTCGGGAAGTTCAGGTAATTAATGAAAGTAGTATTGTACTTGCTACATCAGATCAATACAATCAAGGGATTGTTGGAAAGAAAACGACAGATATCCTTGTCAAACGAACTCTCTTATCGGGTGCGTCTGATAAAAAGATGGAGATCCAACCTTCTGATGGAAAGCGCATGCAAATTACCACAGTTCCGGTAAAAGAAAATGGAAAAACAGTTGCTGTTATTTACACAATGGCTTCTATGGAAGATGTATATGGACAGATGCGGCAAATCAATCAAATTTTTGCAACAGGAACGGTGATTGCGCTTCTAGTAACCGCAGTGCTAGGTATTCTTCTTGCCCAAACCATTACCCGTCCTATTTCTGAGATGCGAAGGCAAGCTGTAGAAATGGCAAAGGGAAACTACTCACGTAAGGTAAAGGTGTACGGCTACGACGAAATTGGACAGCTTGCATTGGCTTTTAACAATCTTTCTAAAAAACTGCGGCAAGCACGGGCTTCAACAGAAAGTGAACGACGCAAATTAATATCTGTGTTGTCGCATATGACTGATGGAGTAATTGCTACAGATAGAAAAGGATATATCATCCTGCTGAACGATCCAGCTGAGAAGTTATTGAATGTTTCACGTGAAACAGCGCTTGATCAGCCGATTACTAAGATACTCGGCATTGAAGAGGAATATACACTTGATAATCTATATGAGGAACCAGACTCTGTTATTTTAGATTATAGTACAAGAGATGAGCATTATATTCTACGGGCAAGTTTTTCAGTAATTCAAAAGGAAACTGGAAAATCAAATGGCCTGATTGCAGTTTTATATGATGTAACTGAACAGGAACGAATTGATCGTGAGCGAAGAGAATTTGTTGCAAATGTCTCACATGAGCTTCGCACGCCGCTAACTACGATGAGGAGCTATTTGGAAGCTCTAAGTGAAGGAGCTTGGCAAAACGCTGAAATTGCTCCAAGGTTTCTTTCTGTCGCGCAGGATGAGACTGAGCGTATGATTCGGCTAGTAAATGACCTGTTGCGCCTTTCTAAAATGGATAGCACAGAATATCATCTTATGAAGGAATGGGTAGATTTTACCGAATTTTTCAACCGTATTATTGAACGATTTGAGATGTCAAAGGAGCAAAATGCCACCTTTAAACGGGCATTCTCCAAAAAGACACGATTTATTGAAATTGATGAGGATAAGATTACGCAGGTTTTGTATAACATCATTTCAAATGCTTTAAAGTATTCTCCAGAGGGGGGCACGGTTACATATCGTCTTCGTGATAGAGGAGAAGCGCTTGAAGTGAGTATAAGTGACCAGGGAATGGGAATTCCAAAAGATAATGTGAATAAAATATTTGATCGCTTTTATCGTGTGGATAAAGCGAGGTCCCGACAGCTTGGGGGTACTGGACTTGGCTTAGCAATTGCAAAGGAAATGGTACAGGCGCATGGCGGAGCAATCTGGGCAAAGAGTGAGGAAGGGAAAGGAACGACCATTTACTTCA
Source organism: Bacillus sp. OTU530 (assembly GCF_038440375.1). Lineage (NCBI taxonomy): Bacteria > Bacillati > Bacillota > Bacilli > Caryophanales > Bacillaceae > Bacillus > Bacillus sp. OTU530. The sequence continues at coordinate 27,980 of NZ_JASATP010000035.1, read as the reverse complement.
CTCTTCCGATGGAACGGGATCAAGAGGATGATTGGGAATGAGCATGGAGAACTTTAAGACCATTTTGCTTTTAAATTTAGTGGTGATCAGTATCTTTCTGACATATAACCTGTGGACGTACCAGCCTGATTCAAGTATGGTACAGAACGAGAAATATATTCAGGATGTTCCCTCTGTGACAAAAAAGGATTTATCAGCAATTATTTTTCCATCTCAAATGATTGTGCATAAGGGGCTTGAGCATTATGCGAGCGAGCAAATTCTTCGTATTAATCCGGCTTATAAAATTTTGGAGCAAGGGGAATTTGACAACTTTAAGGATGTTTCTTATAAAATACCTAAAAGTCAATTTCTCTCTTTTGTACACGCCAAAAATAGAGTAGAATTTGTCTTCCCAGCGGAGATTCCGTTTGAAGTGTTCAAAAACCTTTTTTCCATTCAAGAAAAGGATATGGAGCCACAAACTTTTGATCGATTGCTCATTAACTTATATCCAAATGAAAATAGCAAGGATGAGGTGCAAGCCTTTTTTGTTTCTTATGAGAGCCGGAAGATTTACAGCGCGACCTTAAAGGGAATTGCAGTGAAGGATTTAGTTAATACAAGCAATGAGTTTGCTGGACAAGCAGATGAATATTTTATGTATGCTATAGATGAAACGCGAGCGATATTTCTGCCAGAAGATAATGTGAATATGAAGCAAATGTTTTATGTAACAAGTGACCTTGACGAAGAAATGTTTCAAAACATTTTGTTCACGGATCCGCGCTATGTGAAACAAGATAAAACAAGCTCATGGGAAATGTATACGGATGGGACCCGTCTTCTTCGCATTTTTAATACTACGCAAATGCTTGAATATGAGAATTCATCTGTTTCCCAGAAGGAAGTTCTAACAGGTGCGCCGCTTGTTCAACAGAGTATTGACTTTATTAATAATCATGGTGGCTGGACAGACTCCTATCGCTTATACAATGTGATACCTGGGAAGGGGGAGACTGTATTTCGTCTGCATGCTGATAATAGTTTTCCTGTTTTCAATACAGACGGCATGTCTTCTTTAAAGCTCGGCTGGGGATTGAACGAGATTCGTTCCTTTAAGCGTCCTCTATTTTGGTTATTTGTAAAAAAAGAGGAAGATACGATAGTAGAGCTGCCTTCAGGAAGAACTATTCTTTCCTTTATACAACAAAATGCAAAAGATAGTATGAAGGAGATTAAAAATATTGCAGTTGGATATGAGCTAGAGCCTGATGTAGGGCTGAATGGAGAAAAGGTTATTGGAGTGAAGCTTAATCCTATTTGGTATATCTCCTATGGTGATTCCTATAAGAAGATAGAATGGGATGCAGAGAAAGGGGGAGAACTCGTTGGATTGGAATAAGATCAAAACCATTTTTATTATCACATTCCTAATCCTAGATATCTTCCTCTTTTTTCAATTTATTCAAAAACGCAACAATAGCCAACTAGAAATAATGGTGGAAGAAAATATTGAAGAACAGCTTGCGGCAAATAAAATTACGCATGTGGATTTGCCAAAGGAGCCTGCTCAGGCTGCTTATATTACAGGAAAGAGCAGGGAATTTCACGAGGAAGAAACCCGTTCTTTAAAAGGACAAACAGTTGTCCTGTTAGATTCGAAAACTATCCATAGTAGCCTTAAGGATCCTATTGCAATTCCAAAAACTGATAAAGGTTATTTTTTCGAAGAGTTCCTGCGCGACTCTGTTTTGGATGGAACAAAGTATAAATACTGGAAGCTTGATGAGAAGGAGAAAAAGATTTATTTTTTTCAGCAATTCAAAGGAAAGAACATTTTTCATAACCAGTATGCAGCAATTGTTGCTGATATAAATGAAAAAAATGAGATTGTGTCCTATACACAAACAATGTTGACAGATGTAAAAGAAATGGGTGGAGAGAGTAAGGCTCAGGAGATTATTACAGCAACAAAAGCTTTAAAGACCTTGTATTTAAAGGGAGAGATTGAATCAGGAAGCCGTGTAACAAAGGTAGAATTAGGATATTATACAGTCGTTATTCCTTCATCCTCCGGGTTTCAGGTTATTGCCCCAACATGGCATTTTGTGTTGAATGGGAAAGATGACTATTTCGTAAATGCGATTGAAGGACAAATTATTCGAATGGGCAAGGATAACACACAATGGAGTGAAGTGAAATGAGTTTACGTTTCAGTGTACTTGCCAGTGGAAGTACAGGAAATATGCTATATGCAGGAACAGATAAGCAGAAGCTTTTAGTAGATGCCGGGTTGAGCGGAAAGGCAGCAGAGGCTCTCTTTAAACAAGTTGGTGCTGATATACAGGAAGTTGCCGGAATTCTAGTGACGCATGAACATAGTGACCATATTAAAGGGCTTGGTGTGCTGGCACGAAAATATAAATTGCCAATTTACGCAAATGAAAAAACATGGAAGGCAATGGAGCATCTTATTGGTGAAGTACCGACTGAACAGAAATTTGTCTTTCCTGTTGGTGCTGTTCAATCATTTGGAGACATAGACGTAGAATCCTTTGGCGTATCGCATGATGCAGCTGAGCCAATGTTCTATGTATTTCATCATGCTGGCAAAAAGCTGGTCCTTATTACAGACACAGGATATGTAAGTGATCGGATGAAAGGCATTATTAAAGGAGCAGATGCTTTTATATTTGAAAGTAATCATGATGTAGAAATGCTTCGAATGGGTCGTTACCCGTGGAGTGTAAAGAGGCGCATCCTGAGTGATGTAGGTCATGTTTCTAATGAGGATGCAGCTCTAGCAATGGCGGAAGTGATTACAGATAATACAAAGCATATATATTTAGCTCACCTAAGCCAGGATAATAACATGAAAGAGCTGGCTCGGCTGTCTGTTTCTCAGGTGCTTGAAGGAAAAGGATTTGAGATTGGGAGGGCTCTCCAGCTGCATGACACAGATCCTAAAAATCCAACGAAAATTCAATACGTATAATTCTCTCTTTTAGCGAACAATAAGAGGGAATCATGGATGTTTTCGGAAGGATAGGTGAGCAAATATGTCTTTTTTTGATGAACATGAATATGAAAGCAAGGAACGAAGAAGAGGAAAGACAGGACGTTTTAGCAGAAATGTTGTCATTTCAGGTGTAGCGGGCACGCTTGTAGGTGCTACCTTGTTTGCTTTTGCGGTCCCAACCTTTTCAAGGCTCAATCCGCCTCGAAACGAGGGACAAGTACAAGTAAAAACAAGTGAAGTGAAGTCCTACACAGCTCCGCTCACACAAAACGTCGCATCGAGTACAGAAGATATTCGTTCCGGCTTTGTCAGTGCTGTGGATAAAGCATCAGAAGCTGTTGTTGGAGTAATTAACATTCAACGAGATAGTTTTTCAGAGGAAGATGCTGAAGCAGGAACCGGTTCAGGTGTCATTTATAAAAAAGCGAATGGAAAGGCATATGTGGTCACAAACCATCATGTTGTAGAAGGTGCGAACCGAATTGAAATCAGTCTAAGCGATGGTAAAAAAGTACCAGCAGATATCTTAGGGAGTGATGTTGTCACGGATTTGGCTGTGCTGCAAATGGATGAGAAATATGCAGCAAAGGTCATTGAGATTGGAGACTCTACTAAGGTGCAGCGCGGTGAACCTGCTATTGCGATTGGAAATCCACTAGGCTTAGAATTTTCCGGTACGGTTACACAAGGTATTATTTCAGCAACTGAACGTATCTTGCCTGTGGATCTGGATAATGATGGCCATTATGATTGGCAGGTTGAGGTACTGCAAACTGATGCTGCAATCAATCCTGGAAACAGCGGCGGTGCGCTTGTAAATGTAGATGGAAAGCTGATCGGCATTAACTCAATGAAAATTGCTACGGAGGCAGTTGAAGGCATCGGCCTTGCTATTCCGATTTCAAGGGCGGTTCCTATTATTCAAGAACTTGAAAAGACAGGTAAGGTAAAACGTCCATACCTAGGTGTGGAGCTTCGTTCACTTAATGAGATTCCTACTTATTACTGGGAAAAAACATTACAGCTGCCGACCAATGTAACATCGGGGGTATGTGTGCTAGATGTGAAAAGTCCATCTCCTGCCTCAAGAGAAGGAATGCATGAATATGATGTTATTGTTGAAGTTGATGGTAAACCAGTACATGATATCATTGAATTTCGTACAATCCTGTATAGTAAGAAAATAAATGATACAATGAAGATTGTCTTCTATCGAGGTAGTGAACAAAAAACGGCAACAGTAAAGCTTGCTGAAGAAAATTATTAAAACAGGGGAGGTCTCTCTCTCCTGTTTTCTCGCACTTTAAGAAAGTATAAATTTCTAGCAGGAAGACAGTTCGACGTAGTTAGGAATTTTAGGAATAAAGTATAAGTGCAACTACGCCTCTGTCTTCGCCCAAGGGCATGGCTCGCCAATCGGCGAGTTTTCTTTATGTGTTTTAAGGAGTATGAGTATAGCTCCTAGAGCTCTATCTGCTTTTTTCTATGATTATATCCTGTGGATAAGTGAGGTGAGAAAATGGACATTGCATGCTGTCAGGAACATGTAGAGCTAGCGCTAGATATTATTGTAGATGAGTTCGAGGTAGCACCAGTTATCCACAATGTTATCAACAGCGGAGATGAAAAAAAGCCCTGTGAATATTGTCAACATGATGCGAAATATATTGTTTCAAGCGAAATTGAGTAAGAGAACCTGTGGATGAATTATGTGGATATGTTGATAACTTTTGTGGATAAGATATGTGTAAGGTAGGGGTTTTTGTGAATATCTCAATTATATCAATCGGTAAATTAAAGGAAAAATATTTAAAACAAGGAATTGACGAGTACCTAAAGCGCCTATCCTCCTATGCCAAGGTAGAAATTATGGAGTTGTCAGATGAAAAAGCTCCCGAAAATTTAAGTGACGCAGAGATGCTGATGGTTAAAGAAAAGGAAGGAATCCGTATTCTTGAAAAAATCAGTGAGGATACACATGTTATTGCTTTAGCTATTGAAGGAAAAATGAAATCATCCGAGGAATTAGCTAAGGATTTAGATCGTCTTGCTACATACGGAAAGAGTAAAATTGCATTTATTATTGGCGGTTCATTAGGTCTAAGCAAGGATGTAATGAACCGTGCAAATGATACATTATCTTTTTCAAAGATGACGTTTCCCCATCAGCTGATGAGGCTGATTTTGCTGGAGCAGGTGTACCGGGCATTTCGGATTAACCGGAATGAACCGTATCATAAGTAAATGAGGTTTTTGTGAATAAAAGGTACCTCTATTTTAGAGATACCTTTTAGTACATTATTAGTCTGATACAGTGAATTGTGAAGGCCATTTGCAGAGATTAACCAATCTTTGTAGCCGAAATCATGCGGCTTGAATTTTTTCGTTTCTTTTTTCTTTTTTCAAAGCAGCTCTTTGACCCGGTGCCTTTATAAACAGAGCAATGATTACTGAGATTATACTCAACACTGCAATGAATGTGAAAGTAGAAGCAAAGCCGCCAAGTGCTGCGGCAATAAATGATCCAGACAATGCACCAATCCCAAACCCTTGATAAACAATCCCATAGTTTTTACTTTGGTTTTTTAAGCCAAAGAAATCAGCAACAATTGCTGGGAAGATGGTTATATTTCCACCGAAACAGAAAGCAATTCCTGCAACACACGCAAAGAACAATCCATAATTTAGTTTGACAAAGCTTAAAACAGATACTGCTATTGCGGTCATCAACAAAGCGCCCGCTACCACTTTTAAACGGCCAACTCTATCAGATAATGCTCCAAGGATAATGCGGCCAATTGTATTGAAAATTGCTACTAATGCTACGGCATTGGCAGCTGTTGTCACATCCAAACCAGCTAAACTTACACCGATATCTTTTACAATTCCGATTAGATATAAACCGCTCATACATGCAGTAAAAAACATAATAAACAATAAGTAAGCTTCCTTGGTTTTAAGCATTTCTTTGACTGTATAGTCATTAGCCTGTACCCCTTTAACGGACTGGGACTGACTTGTTACCTGTGCCTCGCGAACTAAGAATGAACCGCCTATAACCAGAATCATCACGATTATGCCCCAGTATAAAAACGTATGAGATACGCCAACGTTTTGAATTAGTGCTCCGTTAATGTATTTGAACAGCAAACTGCCTGTTCCATAAGCACCGACAGAAATTCCGGAAATAAGCCCTTTTTTCTCCGGAAACCACTTAATAAGATTTGACAATGATGTGATGTAAGCAGAACCATCGGCAAATCCAACCACAACACCAGCCATGATGTAAAGCATCCATAATGCTGAGACTTGTGAGCTAATGATTAATCCTGCGCCTAAAACAATGCCTGCAGTTACGATTAAGCGGCGAATGCCCCAGTGATCCTGGAGTTTGCCGGCAAATAATGTTGAAAAAGCTAAAGCAAAGCTTGTTATTGAAAAAGTAATGGCTACCGAGTTCAATTGCCAGCCAAAGTGGTCAACCAATGGTTGGTTAAATAAGCTCCATGTGTAAATAGAGCCTAACCCCATTTGAACAATAATAGTTCCCAGAACAATCAACCAGCGATTACTTGTTTGTGAATTCATGTTAAATCTTCCCTTCTAACTTACGAGACCAATGTAGGCCTCTTGGTAGATTGCGTTTATAAGAAGATCATAACATTAAAAAAAGTTATGGAACCGCATTCAGAACCAAATGCTTAAAGAATGGAATGAATTGCAGTTAAAATCGCATAATTTGTCGGAACTCTTTTACTTTGCTTCGGCTTACAGGAATCTCAGCATTAAAGGATTTAAGATTAATCACATAGGTTTGGTTAAACCAAGGGACAATTTCACTGATCTTGGATAAATTCACAGTATAAGAGCGATGGCAGCGAAAAAAAAGATTCTGGGGCAAAGTAGAATGGAACTCTGATATGCTCATTGGCATCGTATATTCTTCATGCAATGTATAGACCAGTGTTACCTTTTCGCTCGCCATCGCGTAATAAATATCATTCACATCTGTGACAATTATTTTATCGTTTTTTCGTAAGTTTACTCGGACATCGGTTCCCAGGCCTTTGATTGAGTCACCTTTTTGGAAAGATAACTCCTTTTCTTTATCTGTTTGATTTAGATCACGTAAAAAAGTAGCTTCGAGCTTATGCAACATGGCAGCAATCCGCTTCTCATCATAGGGCTTGAGAATGTAATCAAAGGCCTCAAGTGCAAATGCCTGAGCTGCATGCTCTTTGTATGCTGTTGTAAAAATAATATAGGGTTTTTTTGCAAACTTACTTATGTTTCCAGCCAGCAGCATCCCATCAAGGGATGGAATGTTGATATCAAGAAAAATAGCATCTGTATCATTTTCTTGTAAAAATTTTAGGACATCTAATCCATCTTCAAAGCAATTAGTTACTTGAATGCTACTATGTGTCTCAATCAAATATTTTAATTCTTCTTGTGCGGGAAATTCATCCTCAACAATGATCGCTTTCATCTTTTCTCCTCTCAATATCGAAATAAACTTCAGTACCCGGAGATAACCTTTTGATGATTAGTCCTTTGCCATAAATCAATCTTACACGCTGATGTACATTATATAATCCAATTTGCTTTGCAGGAACATCATCACGGTACAAATTCTCTATCACTTCATCTGATATCCCAGCTCCCGTGTCCTTCACGCTAACCCGGACCTTATCACCTAGGTCATTCACAGCAATTGTGACAGTACCAGGACCCTTTGTTTTTAGTATGCCATGAATAATTGCATTTTCGACCAGCGGCTGAATAAGCAGACTTGGAAGTTTTAATTTTACCTTTTCAATATCATATTCCACCTGAAGTTTAGAGCCAAAACGAGCCTTTTCAATTTCAACATAATCATGTACCTGTTGTAATTCGTCATGAATATCGATAAATTCATCGCTTAGCTCCAGATTGTACCGCATATAGCTTGATAAAGTAATAATCAACTCGCGGGCCTTTTCTGGATTGCGCCGAGTTGTTGACGCAATGGCATTCAGGGCATTGAAAAGAAAATGCGGGTTAATTTTTGTTTGCAGTGCCTTTAGTTCTGCTTTGTTGGCCGCCTCCTTAATCTGTTCGACACGGGATATCTCCATTAGGGTGGAAATAATTTGTGATAAACCAATTGCCATCGTTTGCAAAGGATAGGTCATTTTAGAGGCTTTGCGATAATAAATTTTGAGAGTTCCCGTGACTTCCCCTCGCTCTTCAAACGGCATGATGAGCAGGGACTGAATTTCAGGAGTTGGTTGATCAGACACACGATTTCTAATTGTGATTTCACCGCTGCGGATCGCTGCTTTCGTTAGATCGCTGATGATTTCTTGTCCGATGTTATACCGTTCCTCACCAAAGCCGACATAAGCGAGAACAATTTTTGTATCGGTTATGGCCACTGCATCGGCATTAATTTGATCCTTGATGATTATGCAAATTTTTTTCAACGATTCTGTATTGATCGAACGAAAATAAGGCAATGTTTTATTGGCAATGTCCAAGGCTAACTTTGCTTGTTTAGCAGCAATCATTTCCTTCTCATCCTCCACACTCATTACCAATAAAACAATCAAGCCGACATTGACTTCGCCTACAATCATTGGAAAGCCAATTTTTGATACAATATCCAGGCCAAGTTTAAAGGGTTCTGCCATAGCAAGTATCAATAGCATGGTAAGGACTTCGCAGCTCATACCTGCGGCAATCCCGTAAATCCAACGCTGTGATTTTTTTACTTTAATGTTAATAAGCCCGGATGCTATCCCGGCAATAATGCTTGTTATCAGGCATGGAACAGATGTTACTCCATCGATATCAATTAAATAACGATGCACACCTGAAACAATTCCGGTAATGATCCCTACCCAAGGCCCGAATAATATGCCCCCGGACATGACAGCGATAATTCTTACATTGACTAAAGAACCTTCTACTTTGATTCCGGAATAGGTTCCAAAAACGGCAAATAAACAAAAGATAAGAGTAATGATAATTCTCTCCGAAAGCGTGTGCTGTTCTCTATGGAGAGATTCTTTAAACCTGGGAACCCTTGTTAAAAAAAACAAGCAAATTAATAGTAGTGCCGCCCGTTCAAAAATATGGATTAGCATTTCTAATGATGGATTCATCTTAAGTTCCTTTCCAAGTGATTATATTTCGCCTATTTTTAGTATAGTACTATACTAAAAATAAGAAAGCATATGTTTCTGCTTAAAATAAAGCGGCAGGGGACATTACTGCAACGAAAAAAAATGAACTTGAACTTCACAATGAGGTAATTGGATGGGATACCGGTAGTAAGAAAAATACCAGCAAGGAAGAAACAATATGAGCTTAATTCCCTACCCATTGTTTTATCAAATAAAGATTTGAATAGAACTCTCATTAGATACGTTACGGTGAACCGATCATAAGTAAATGAGTTTTTTACCTTTAGCCATTTGTTTTTAGTATTTGGCTATTGTTTAAAAGGAATGAATGAAGACGAAAGCAAAAAAACGAAAAGGATACCGAGTTTCATTAAACGATATCCTTTTCGTATCAATCGGTTGTTATAGAGCAATTGGCAATACTACTATTATTTCGGTACCTTCTTTAGGTGAACTTTCTACCTGTATATGACCTTTATGCATTTCAATAATTTTCTTTACAATTGAAAGTCCTAATCCACTGCCGCCATTGGATCGGCTCCTTGCTGGATCAGCCTTATAGAATCGCTCAAAAATATGCATTTGAACTTCTTTCGTCATCCCAATTCCCGTGTCTTTAATGATCACCGCTATCCTACCCGTTTCTTGTTTTTCTAATTTCACTGTAATTTTCCCATTCATCGGTGTAAATTTAATACTATTATGGATTAAATTAATCCAGACTTGATCCATCAAGTCCTCGTCAGCATTAATAGTCAGCTTATTTAGAGAAACTTCCATTTCAAGGTCCTTATTTCTCCATTGTGGTTCAATCGAAAGGATTACTCTCCGTAATTGCTGGTCTAGACGATATGTTTTTGGCTCAAATGGTGGATGGTCGGACTCTAATGAGGTCAGCTTTAACAGATTTTCGCTTAGTTTTGAAAGACGCATGCTTTCGACTTCAATAATATGCAGGTACTGTGAATGTTCCTCCTTAGATAAATTTTCATTTTTTAAGGCATGAGCAAAACCGGAAATGGATGTTAAAGGTGATTGAATTTCATGGGAAACATTGGAGATGAACTCTTGGCGCATTTGTTCCATCTCTCCGAGCTCTTTTGCCATATGGCTAATACTTTCTGCTATTTCATTAAAAGGATGATTTCGATTTCCAAACTCTTCCTTGTAGAAAGAAAGATCAATATTAAAGTTCCCTTGATCCATCTTTTTTATCGCATCAATCATGGGACGTAAAAAGAGGCTCTGCTTTTCCTGAAAAAATCTAATTTTAGAAATGCCATATATGATTAGGCCAAACAGGAAAAATCCAAAAAATGAATTGATAATCTGCCCCATATATGAGGATAAACTATTTCTTGAAAAAACATCTAGAAACCACGGAGTGATGAAAAAAGCGGCCGTCCAGCATATAAACAACAGGAGTAAAATGGCTGCAACCTCACCGCTTTTTTTTAAGAACTTGATGATTTTCATTTTTTTGCCTCTAAACGATAACCAAGACCGCGAATCGTAGTAATTTTAAAAGAGCAGTTCCCATCTGAGAAACGCTGCCGAAGACGTTTAATGTGAACGTCGACAGTTCGCTCGTCCCCTTCATAATCATAACCCCAAATATCTTCAATTAACTGTTCCCTTGAAAAGGTTTTGCCAGGATATGCTGCAAACTTATACAAAAGTTCAAATTCCTTAAGCGGTAAGGTCATTTCATTCGTGCCATTAAACACTTGATAGGTAGAGCGATCAAGTTCCACATTTCCGATATTCACCTTATTTGAAAGGATGATCTGGTAACGTTTGAGTAATGCCTTTATTCTTGCAATCAATTCGGCTGGATGAAATGGTTTAACCAAATAGTCGTCAGCTCCAAGATCAAAGCCTTTTACTTTTTGGGCTGTTTCGCCCCTTGCCGTCAGCATCAAGATAGGGAGAGAATCAGAATAATAGGCTCTAATTGCCTCGCAAAGGTCCCAGCCATCCATGTTTGGCATCATGATATCAAGAATAATGAGATCGACTTTCTCAATATCAAGCAAGGTTAATGCCTCCTTCCCATCCTGCGCCTCGAGAATGGAGAAACCTTCCTCGGATAAGATGACATGAACTAATTTACGAATATGAGGGTCATCATCTACCATTAAAATCTTTGTCATGACATTCAATCCTTTTTCAGAGTGATAATTGTTTTCCATTTTTAAGAAATATTCAAGTGTTTTTAGTATACTCCTCCTTTATGAACTTAATATGAACAAGAAAGTGGAGAGCCATAGATTTGGAAGTTCATATTCAGTTCATAAATGCCTGTTAAGATGTAGCCAGTTATGGAGGAGGGATGGAAATGAAACATATACATGGAACAATTCCTGACAACGGTGATTGGGCTGTTGAAGCCCACGGACTCATTAAAAATTTTGGCGATAATCGTGCGGTTGATGGTGTAAATTTGAATGTACGGGCTGGTACCATCTATGGCCTACTTGGTCCCAATGGGGCAGGCAAAACCACTACGATTAGAATGCTGGTGACTTTACTGCGACCTGATGCAGGTTCGGCTCGCATCTTCGGGTATGACGTAGTAAAGGAGTCTCAGATCGTGCGTCAATTGATTGGGGTTACGGGTCAGTATGCCTCGGTTGATGAGTCACTAAGCGCTACCGAGAATTTAATCATTTTCTCCCGCTTGCTAGGGCTAGGGAGGGCAGAGTCCAAGCGGAAGGCAGCGGAGCTGTTGGAGGAATTTGGGCTAACAGAAGCAGCTCACCGTCCGTTGAAGAATTTTTCCGGTGGTATGCGACGCCGTCTGGATTTGGCAGCCAGTCTCATAGCACAGCCACCACTCATCTTTTTAGACGAACCGACTACAGGGCTTGATCCCCGCACACGTAATCAAATGTGGGACACCATTCGCCGATTGGTAAAGACAGGATCAACCGTCCTGTTAACAACACAGTACTTACAAGAAGCAGATGAACTGGCTGACAGGATTGCAGTGATCGATCGAGGCATCGTTGTTGCAGAGGGCACTGTAGATGAACTGAAGTCATCTGTTGGCAACTCATCTTTGCACCTGAGAATCCAAAATCCACTGGATATTGAGGCGGCTCGTCACATCGTTGAAAAGGTGCTTCAGGCCAAGTCAAACGTGTCGTCAGAAGGTGGGAAGATTATTGCACCGATGGCAGATGCGGACCGAGTCACGGATCTGTTTATTGCTTTTCGTGAGGCTGGAATCCACCTGGCAGAGTTGAGTATACAGAAACCGACACTTGATGAGGTCTTTTTGACCATTACAGGCCATAGTGCGAAGGAAGACACAACTAGTGTGCCTGAACAATGGGACGTAGTAGAGGAGGTAAGAAGATGAAAAATACATCATATCCGTCATTTGCCAATCGCCAACTGAAAAACAACACGGGCTTTGGTCAGACGGTACGGAATTCATTTACAATGGCCTATCGAGGTTTACTGAGGATACGGCGCACACCTGAGCAACTGTTCGACGTCACGCTCCAGCCAATTATCTTCACCCTAATGTTTACCTATATCTTTGGTGGGGCCATCTCAGGGAACGTAAAGAGCTATTTACCAGTCATCATTCCCGGCATCCTTGTTCAGACTGTAATAACGACTTCCATTGTCACGGGAGTCCAACTGCGTGAGGATATGGATAAGGGAGTATTCGACCGGTTTAAATCACTTCCTATTGCACGAATTGCTCCTTTGGCGGGCGCTCTTTTGGCGGACACTATCCGGTACACCATAGCTACCGTGCTTACCTTTACCATGGGGTATATCATGGGTTATCAGCCAGATGGAGGGCTGGGGAATGTTATCATTGCAGGAGTGCTGGTCATTGTATGTTCCTGGGCAATTAGCTGGATCTTTGCTTTCTTCGGTGTAATTGCACGAACGGCTTCTAGCGTACAAGGGATATCGATGCTTGCGCTGTTCCCACTCACGTTCCTTTCCAATGCTTTCGTTCCAGTTGATACGATGCCTAACTGGCTCCAATGGTTCGTAAAATTGAACCCGCTCTCACATCTAATTACTGCCGTTCGTGACCTTGTCAACAATGGAAATGCTGGATGGGATTGTGCGGTCTCCCTTATCGGTGCTGCAGCCATAGTGGCGATTTTTGCACCAATTACGGTCCGTGCTTATATGCGTCGAACCTAATAATTAACGATAGATTAATAGGGCCCTTAATAGGGATTTCTATTTACGTTTTAGGAAGGTATAAATTTCTGGATAGAAGTGAATTCGACATACTCGGAAATTTTGTATAACTATCTATTGCCTAAATTAAAATTGTTATCTTAATTGATCCGACATTAAAATGGCCCATTGCCTATAAAAAGGATTTTCCCTGTCAAATGGGAGGAGAATAGAAAACAAATTTGTGGTTAAGAGGACTCAAGCATCTTTATAACTGCTTAAGCTTTTTAGTTTTTGGTACTCGCTAAAAAAATACAGGGGTCCCAGTTAAAGAAAGTTTCACGTGAAACATTTTTCCTCACACTTTAAAGGAGTATAAATTTCTAGCTAAAAGACAATTCGACATAGTGAGAAATTTTAGGAATACAGTATAAGGGCGACTACGCCTTTGTCTTCATCCAAGGGCAGGGCTCGCCAGTCGGCAAGTTTTCTTTATTATAGGATATACAAATAAGACTTTATATTAGAGATTAATTAATTTGAAAGTTGCTTACCTTTCTTTTTAGTTATATTGAATTGCGGATGCCCAATCGTGAAGATATACTCATAAAATTAAGTAATTAATAATTTTGCACTCTTGTAATACTTGCAAGAGTGCTTTTGTGCGCACATTTTTTTTAAAATGGTCAAGTATCTTATATGCTGTCCTAGGATATTGAATATCCTATATTAACAGTAACAGAATAAAATATTTTCTTAAGGGGGAATCTATCTTGTTTTATCAACGAACTTACAATGATATAAACGGATACAAAAAAAATCTAAAGTCTCTGATCGGTTCGACAGTGCAATGTAACTTTGGAGGACCAGAGAGGGGAAAAGGAACACTTCTTAGGGTAGGCTTGGACTATTGTGTATTGCAATGTGATGAACAAGTATACTATTATCCATTGCATCATATTAAAGGCTATACATTTATCCGGGAAGCTGATGACTTAGAAGGAAATGAAAATGAAAGAGATAACAAGAATAAAAATAACTGCAACAACAAAAATTCAAAATATCCAGTTATTGTACCAGGCAGACGTTTCGTTGATGTTATTGACCGCTTAAAAGGGCGGAAAGTTCAATTCAACAAAGGACCAAGCAAGGTAAAGGGAATTGTGGTTGGACGTGATACAAACCATATTATACTTGAGGTTAACGATGAAGTGTTACATGTCTCTATATTCCACATTCAAAATATGTGCTGTGACCATCGCAAATCGAGTAATAACCAACAAGATCAAGACAATTCTCAAAATGACCAAAGTGATAGCAATAATAAAAACAGCAGCCAAACCGACAGTGAAGATAGTAGCCAAAACAGTAGTGAAGATAGTAGCCAAAACAGTAGCAGTAGCAATAAAGAATCAACCGAAATAAGAGAAGCTGTAGTTGGACGTGACGAGGAACCTGCTATGATTGAGGTTAACGATGAAATGTGGTATAGCTCTTTAACCTACAAACAAAGTGTGTACGAGTGGGACAGCTATTACTATAATACCAATAACAATAAACGCTAGTGATTCTTCACATTCTATCACCATGAATCCACACAGAGTATAGCTTGCAACACCGTATAACTGCAAGTGCCTTGACCTAAGGTTTGTACAAGCAATCAAATACTACATGACTGTGATACAAACATAATGAATAATTACTCTACATTCTACCCTCCTACTTACAAACCATTTTATATTCCCTTTCAATATGTGAAACAGGATTATTCTCTATCCTCTAAATATAATTCCGTATGACCTAACAAAAGAAAAGGAATAAAAGAAGGATATAAAATAAATTAGTGGCTAAAAGGCCTCAAGCATTTTTATAACTGCTTAAGTTTTTTAGTCTTTGGCACTTGCTAAAAAATACAAAAGCCTCATCTAAAGAAAGTTTCACGTGAAACTTTCTTTCCTCACACCTTAAAAAAGTATAAATTTTCAGGTAGAAGTGAATTCGATGTAGTCGGAAATTTTAGGAATACAGTGTAAGTGCAACTACGCCTCTGTCCTCGCCCAAGAATAGGGCTCGCCAATCGGCGAGTTTTCTTTACACTGTAAGAACATATAAATTTCCAGGTAGAAGTGAATTCGATGTAGTTAGAAATTTTAGGAATACAGTGTAAGTGCAACTACGCCTCTGTCTTCGCCCAAGAACAGGGCTTGCCAATCGGCGAGTTTTCTTTACAACTGTAAGAACATATAAACTTCCAGGTAGAAGTGAATTCGATGTAGTCAGAAATTTTAGGAATACAGTGTAAGTGCAACTACGCCTCTGTCTTCGCCCAAGAACAGGGCTCGCCAATCGGCGAGTTTTCTTTACACTGTAAGAACATATAAATTTCCAGGTAGAAGTGAATTCGATGTAGTCAGAAATTTTAGGAATACAGTGTAAGTGCAACTACGCCTCTGTCTTCGCCCAAGAACAGGGCTCGCCAATCGGCGAGTTTTCTTTAAAATACTAAGAAAATCTTAAGATTTACATAAAGGATTTGCTAAGATTTGTTTGATATCATACCCTTAGAATGAATACTAAAGAGGTGATACATTATGTTTAGATTCATATATAGGGGTGAACCTTCATGAACATATTGGTTTGTGATGATGACAAGGCAATTGTAGATGCCATAGGAATCTACTTAGAAAATGAAGGCTATACGATATTCAAAGCCTCTAACGGGATAGAGGCCATAGAAGTAATCGGAGAAAATGAAATACATCTTATTATCATGGATATTATGATGCCTAAGATGGATGGAATAAGCGCGACCACGAAAATTAGAAGGGATTATAAAATCCCTTTAATCATGCTCTCTGCCAGATCTGAGGATACGGATAAAATATTGGGATTAAATTTAGGAGCAGATGATTATATTACTAAGCCATTTAATCCTTTAGAGCTCATTGCGAGGGTTAAATCACAGCTGAGAAGATATACAATGTTTGGAAGCCTTGAAGCCAAGAGTCATGAATATAGAACTGGGGGACTCATCATAAATGATGAAAGTAAAACGATAACCGTTGATGGGGACGAGGTCCATCTCACACCAGTGCAATATAAGATCTTAAAGCTTCTGACTGCAAACGCCGGAAAAGTATTTTCTATAGAGGAGATCTATGAAAAGGTATGGAATGAAACATCCTTTAGCCCGGAGAATACAGTAGCAGTTCATATAAGAAAAATTAGGGAAAAAATCGAAATAAATCCGAAGGAGCCAAAATATTTGAAGGTGGTGTGGGGAGTTGGATATAAAGTCGAAAAGTTATAGCCACTTCATTATAACGAAAGTGGTTGTTTTTATTCTTGTGGTTCTATGTTTTACAGGTGCCATTAAAAAACTTGTAGAGATAGAAGTATTAAACGGTGGTGATTTTGGTATTGTTTTTGAGGACAACTACTTCCTGAGTGGGGCATATGTACGGGAAAGTGAAAATATCATCAGGGATCTCACAAGACTAATAGGGGAATATAAGAATGAGGAACATATTTTAAGCGGCGGGACTGTTAGTGAGGATGAATTAAGAAATGAGGAAGAAAATCTATACTCAGATTATATGTCCAATTCGAGAAGCTATAATCCTGAATTAGGTGAAGGGGCAAACTATGAAAAGTTTAAGGGAGAATATGCAGACAAGATATCCCAGGCGAGGGATACGCTAATAAAGAATGATCTAAGAGAATATCATTCTTTATTGCAGAATTTAGAAGAATATAAAGAGCCATTGTATTATATCAGTGATGGAGTAAATGTGTATGCAAATAGCCCAAAGATAGAAAAGGATCAGTTAAAAACCTATCCTGCTTATATGATATTTGAGGAATACAAAAGTGAGATTTTCCCAAAAGAGGTTAAAGATAATAAAAATTTGTATCGGATCACAGAAAGCATCAACGGATTGGACCCGAAAAACAAGGTTGTTTATGTTGCTTTTACCGAAGAATTTATAAATCACAAAATAAAAGAATGGAATGAAAATAAGGAAAAGGTCACAACAAGCTTCTATACATTAGCAGGGTTTTTAATAGGGCTTATCTTATCTTTTCTGTATTTAGTACTTATTGCAGGAAGAAAATCATTTAAGGATCAAGGGGTATACCTAAATGCAATTGATAGGTTATATAACGATGTTAATGTAGTGCTGTGCATAGGCCTTATAGCGCTTTGGATTGCATTAGTAGAGGGTGTGTTTGATCAGATTGATAAACTGATTATTCCAATTACCATTCCTATTGCTGCGGCCGGACTCATGCTGGTTCTATCACTTGTGAAGCATTTTAAGAATAAAACATTTATAAAACATACATTAATTTATCGTATGCTTTATAAGCTGTTTAAATTTGTTGGAGATGTATATAATAGCGGAAGCGTTGGCGTGAAGACGGTATTACTCGTAATCGGATATCCTATATTAGTTGCTTTAACGTTTTTTATGTTTCCAGTCACCCTTGGCGTAGCTGCTTGGTTTGCCCTAAAAAAAATCAGGACATTTAATACGATCAAGGAAGGTGTGGAGAGAGTAAAGGATGGAGATATTCATCATAGTATAAATGTTAATGGAACAGGCGAATTTGCAGGCCTTGCTGCGGATATAAATAGCATCACTGATGGCTTGAAAAAGGCCGTTAATAACGAACTAAAAAGCGAGCGGATGAAAACGGAGCTGATTACCAATGTATCACATGATATAAGAACACCTTTGACCTCTATTATCACCTATGTTGACTTATTAAAAAAGGAAAAGGATCCTTCAAAGGTAGAAGAATATATCGAGGTACTGGATCAAAAATCTAAAAGGCTAAAAATCCTAACAGATGACTTATTTGAGGCAGCAAAGGCCTCCAGCGGGAATATACCAATACATCTTGAGCAGATCGATATCATATCTTTAATTACTCAGGGACTAGGGGAAGTTAATGACAAAATTGAAGCCTTAGATTTAGACTTTAAGCTAAATTACCCTAAGGATAAGGTATATATTATGGCCGATGGAAAATTATTGTGGAGATCTATAGAAAACCTGTTATCTAATATATTCAAATATACCCTAAAACAATCAAGGGTCTATATAGATATTGAAGATTTAGGGAATGAAGTACTTCTCACCTTCAAAAATATTTCAGCCTATGAGCTGAATATCTCAGCAGACGAATTAATGGAGCGTTTTAAAAGAGGCGATGAATCGAGGTTAAGTCAAGGCAGCGGATTAGGGTTATCTATTGCGAAAAGCCTGATTGATATACAAAGAGGAAAATTTTCTATACAAATAGATGGAGATTTATTTAAAGCCATGATTTCTTTACCCAAGTATAAAAATCTTAATGAGTAATTGGTACTGACTTTAAAAAAGGCTTGACTGTCTTTAATGTTGTGATATGGTTAATGTCAGAATGAAAAATAAATAGCAAGCATCTCTATCCACTAGGGGAGCCCATTGAAGGGCTGAGATCAAAGTGACCTTTGAGACCCTAGAACCTGATCTGGGTAACACCAGCGTAGGAAAGTGGGAGTGACGGACCATTGTATTTTCATTTTGGTTATTAAAATGAATTCCAAACCACTTTCTTTACGCATGTAAAAAAGTGGTTTTTTTATTTTACACTGTAAGAAAGTATAAATTTCTAGCTGGAAGATAAGTCGACGTAGTCAGAAATTTTAGGAATACAGTATAAGTAGGGCTATGCCTCTGTCTTCGCCCAAGGACAGGGCTCGCCAATCGGCGAGTTTTCTTTACACTGTAAGAAAGTATAAATTTCCAGCTAGAAGGTCATTCGGCGTAGTCGGAAATTTTAGGAATACAGTGTAAGTGCAACTACGCCTCTGTCTTCGCCCAAAGGCAGGGCTCGCCAATCGGCGAGTTTTCTTTAAAGGGTTTTATGTTGCATTTTCATCTATTTAACACCTTAGGAGGGATTAACATGTCATTTTCTCAGTTGTTGCGCAAAGAAGCAAATTCTATTTGGGAAGCGAGTTTTCATCATCCGTTTGTGACAAAGTTAGGAGAAGGAAGTTTAGATTTAAGGTGCTTCCGTTATTATGTTCTGCAAGATTCCTATTATTTAAGCCATTTTGCTAAAGTGCAGGCATTAGGGGCAGCGAAAGCAGTTGATCTACAAACGACGGGACGCATGGCACATCATGCACAAAATACATATCAGGCGGAGCTTTCTTTACATCGGAATTTTTCTGAAAAGTTAGGGATTACGGAAAAAGACAAAGATACCTTTGTTCCTGCACCGACTGCTTATGCGTATACATCTCACTTGTATCGTGCCGCATATGAAGGTCACTTAGGGGATATTATCGCAGCAATCTTGCCGTGCTATTGGCTTTATTATGAAATTGGCGAGCATTTGAAGGAATCGAAGCCGGAGGAGCCTATTTATCAAGAATGGATTGCCGCTTATGGTTCTGACTGGTTCCGTACTTTAGTAGAAGAACAAATCGCCAGACTAGATGCCATTGCTGAAACTGTGACAGAATCGGACAAAGAACGAATGAAACAACATTTTATTATTAGCAGTCAATATGAATACTCGTTTTGGGAGATGGCTTATACATTGGAAGATTGGCCAGTGAATGAAAAGGAGAAACAACGTGGTTTCAATGAGGGCTTATCCATATAACAAAGGACAGCTTCCCTTGCGACGTGCATATCGATTTCCATGCTTTGAATTATTTTCTCCGTTCCAATGCGAGTGTTTTCTAATTTAAGGAAAAACAAAAAGAAGTAATGTCTTTATTCAGCTGGGTAAAGGATATTACTTCTTTTTACATTTACTGCAAATAAATCATTTTGACCTATAGCATCTTATAGTTTCCTTGTACATGATTATAAATATTTCCGATTGATGTTGTTGAAAAATTTTAGAGGGAAAGAATGAGGGCTTGTGTTAATATAGATTGATGGTAGGATAGGTGGTTTGTCCGCTTTAGTGTGTTTATTTATATATTTTAATGGATCGTGTACAGTTTGATTGAACAATGTCTTACAGGATAAAATTAACTATAACAGATAGGAGCATTGAATACATGTCCAATTTACCAAATTGCCCAAAATGTAATTCAGAATATACTTATGAAGACGGAAGCCTTTTTGTTTGCCCAGAATGTGCTCATGAATGGAGTTTAGAATTAGAGGCTGAAGCTAATGAGGATACAAAAGTCATCAAAGATGCGAATGGAAATATCTTAAATGATGGTGATTCTGTAACAGTAATCAAAGATCTGAAAGTAAAAGGAACTTCATTAGTCGTAAAAATAGGTACAAAAGTAAAGAATATACGTTTGATTGATGGAGATCATGATATTGATTGTAAAATTGATGGTTTTGGCGCGATGAAATTAAAATCTGAATTCGTGAAGAAGATATAGATATAATTATAGTGCAGCAGAACTGCAGAAGTTTCTCGTATTTATTAATTTAAGAACTGTTTTGCTCAGGACAATATGATTAAATTAAATTTTTGGGAAGTGTGTTTATAGTATGAATACGCCAGATGAATCTACAAGAGCTCATGTTAATTTGGAAGAACCGGATCAATCCTCCCTTTCTCTAGACATTCATTCAATTTTATCTAGTTTAGATGAAATGGGGGAATCACGTTTGCCACAACGTGCTTATCTAGCGACACGCCATGCCATACGACAACTTCAGCTCCCCCCAGGAAAAACAGTATTGGAGAGGGAAATGGCTGAAATCTTGGGCATGAGCAGAACGCCTGTTCGCGAGGCCCTCGTACGTTTAGAGATGGAGGGATGGGTACGTCTTATACCGCGTCGTGGGTTTGTTGTGGCACCCATTGTTGCGGATGATCTCCAACAAATTTATGAGGTAGTGGAAGCGCTTGATGGTATTGCTGGCAGCCTAGCTACCAAGCGCGCCACCTCTGAAGAATTAGATCAACTCGATCGTTTAATTGAGGAACAAGAAAAAGCACTAGAATTAGGAGATCTACTGGCATGGACTACTCTTGATGAGCAATTTCATCAATTCATTGTCGACTTGGCCCAAAACCCACGACTAAGAGGGATTATGGATAGTCAATCTGATCAACTATATCGTGCCAGATTATATACAATTAAGCTTCGACCTAGACCAACACAATCTATCATGGATCACAAGGCCATTGTTACTGTTATGCGAACAGGTGAACCGGAAGCTGCACGTATCATGTTACAATCCCATCGTTATAGAGCGCGCAAAGAAATTTTAGAGGTTATCCGATCTCTAGAAGTGAACCATAATAGAGAGTCTCTTTCTTAGGTAAGATAATACATCTTTTATAAAAGAAAAGGGCTGTAGAGATTTCTTAGAAATCTCTACAGCCCTTTTTGTGCTATGCTATTTTGTTGAAAATATTACTAACCAGATAGGAACAATAAGTAAGCTCTGTCCCCCGGCCAGCACTCCAGCTCAAAGACAAGATAAGTGCCAAAAAGATTTAAAACAGGATATTATTTAATATCAGAAATTCTATTTAAATAAATTTAATTTCTTGCTCGTTCTATCAATTGTAGTAATTCACCATTAGGTCCATAAAATAAAATCATAAGACCGCCTTCAAGTGTTGAGTTTGGTTGATTCGATAAAAATTTAATTCCCTTTTTTTCATAATAGCTAATGGCTTGATTAATATCCTCTACTGCAAAAGCAAGGTGGTTAACGATCCCACTTTTGTTATACTCACCTATAGGATCAATATCTCGAATGAACTCAATTTCCATGCTAGGCTGATCCTCCAGATATAAAAATGCCATCTCTCTTGTGTTAGAGGATCCTCGAAGGCGAACTTTAAATCCAAACATGTCTGAGTAGTATTGAATAGCATGATCCATATTGGCAACAATGATAGCGGTATGTTCCATTTTTTTAATCATTTAGCTTCCTACTTTCATCATAAATAACAAATTTACATAAGAGTTTTCGCGCCAATACTGAGTTTCCCTTATTGCTGGAAAATATGAAAGAAAGACTAACCAATACAATAGGCCAGCCTTTCTTATCCTCTGGAATTTTCATTATGCCTGCACTTTTAATAGAGGTTGTTCTTCCTCTTTTAATTCGGGGGGTAATTCGATCCGCTCTATTTTGTTCACAACGAAGATGTAACATAATGCTCCGACCAACAGGACTCCACCAATAAAAAATAATGCTGCATTAAAGGAATGCGTTGCACTCAAAATATATCCAACAATGATAGGAACCACGATACCGGCTATGTTACCTGACGTATTAAAGATTCCACCACTCAAACCAATGATTTCTTTTGGAGACATATCGCCAACTAGAGTCCAAGTTGCACCAGCCATCCCTTTAGCGAAAAAGGCGACTGACATGATAAGCATAATGAGTGCTGCTGATGATGTATAATTGGCTAGGACGATAATACTTGAAAGCAAGAATCCGATGATAATCGGAGTTTTACGTGCTGTGGTGAGGGATTTCCCACGCTTTAACAGAAAATCGGATAGGTATCCGCCAACAAGCCCTCCAATAAAGGCCCCGGCATAAGGGAGCGACGCCATAAAGCCAACCTTAAGCATGGACATATGTTTTTCTTGTACAAGGTACGTAGGGAACCAGGTAAGGAAGAACCAAAGCATCGTATTCAGGCAAAATTGCGCAATATAGATTCCAATCATTTGTCGGTTGGTCAACAGCAGTTTGGCATGAGCCCATCTGATTTTAATTGGTTTATCCCCTGTATTCGCCAAGCCGCCGCCTGCATTAATATAGTCAATTTCAGCTTGGTTCGCTCTCGGATGCTTGTTTGGTTCTTGAACGAACTTAAACCAAAAGAGCCCCACCACAATTCCAGCAAACCCTGCCACATAGAAAACCATCTGCCATCCATGAGTCTGCAAAAGCCAAGCCATTACCGGAGTGAACAGTGCGACTCCAAAATATTGAGCAGAATTATAGATGGATACTGCCTTACCACGCTCATGCTGAGGAAACCACATAGCGGTCAATCTACTGTTACCCGGAAACGACGGTGCTTCTGCGATCCCTACAATGAATCTTAATACGAATAACATCACTAAACCGTCAACCCATCCTTGAAAGAATGTAAACAATGACCAGATGATTAAGCCTATACCATAAACTATGCGCGCACCAAATCGGTCCAGCATCCATCCCCCTGGGATTTGCATAAAGGCATAGGCCCAGTTGAATGCAGAAAAGGCGATTCCAATTGACACTGCATCCAAATGAAGGTCTTTGGTCATTACAGGGGCAACAACACTAAGTGCTGAACGGTCAATATAGTTGATCGCGGTAGTGATAAACAAAATGGTTAAAATTAAATAACGTACATTGGTTTTTTTAGTAACCGTTTTTGAATCTTGCGTAAGAGCATTCATAAACTTCCCCCCTAAAATTTCTCCCTAAAAGATACCAACTCAAACGTATTATCGATTATTATTCTTGGTTACACTGGTTATTTTCCCTCTTTTGCAAGTGCGGGCACTATCAAAAGCATAACAAATAATCTGTTCACAAATCTAAATTCAGTAAAGGTCACGGATTAGATGAAAACTTCTTATCCTGATCTAGATTCGGAAACTTCCCACCATCAAACCTTAAATATTCTACTTTAATCCTTTTGTATATTAAAATTTAATTAACAAATCTATAATTGGATATTTTACCTAGACGATCTATTAGGCAGCCTCCCCTTATACCACCTCTTTATCTATTACCATCTCACGGGATAGTTGCTATACGAAAGATACGTTTATTAGACATTTTTGTTAACCTCCCTGTATTGAATATGTGTTTATTTTTTTATGAAAACCCTTACAACGATTATCACTTAATGTATACATTAATGTCAATGCTTTTATTTTGAATTTATCTAGTTGTATATAAAATCAGACACCGAATATAAGATTAAATCAATAAATAAAAGGAATTATCTGATAATGATCATTTTGAAAAATAAATTAGATTTCACTTCAATGCATACGTTAATGCATGTGATTGGGTCGGCATTATGTGAATGCCCAAAAGGGGTTGAATAGATCTCTCAAATCAACATTTATTAATGAACTACATCTCTGAGAGATATGACATCAATAATTGGAT
The DNA here is from genome assembly GCF_038440375.1 of Bacillus sp. OTU530. Taxonomy (NCBI): domain Bacteria; kingdom Bacillati; phylum Bacillota; class Bacilli; order Caryophanales; family Bacillaceae; genus Bacillus; species Bacillus sp. OTU530. The sequence continues at coordinate 3,525 of NZ_JASATP010000035.1, read as the reverse complement.
ATTGAGGTCTTGCCCATTCATTCCAGACAAAATCAATCTTTTCAAAATAGGTGAATCCCCACTTGCGGATCCAATAGTACAAACAATTTGAATTTTTCTTATCTTCATCACCTATTTCTATCCTTTGTTGATTCATGCTCTTTTAGAATTCATTACTTTAATTTCGTGATAGTGTATACATTAAATTAAAAAACGTTATTAAAGATTATGTTCGTTTTAAATTTAAAGAATATAGGATGCATCTGATGAAAACGCCTTAAATAAAAGGTTTCATACAATGTGTAGCCAAATTATTTATTCCTCGATCAGTTTTTTAGAATGGCAATCATATTAAATTTTAACATAGGCTATTGACGTTAACGTATACATTGAGTAATAATGGACGTACAAGCTATTCACATCATTACTTAACTAACCGATTAAGGAACTAAACTAAAAAATAAATAATAAGGAGAGTTATTATGGAGAAATTGGTGGAAATCAAGAAAATAGAGAAAATACAGCAGATAGAAAAGATGACTGAGCAGATGTCAAAGTTTATATCCCTTGTCAGCTACAAGCTCCCTGACGATGTGGAAAATAAACTGAAAGAGCTGAGTGAAGGGGAAAATAATCCTCTTGCAAAAATCATCTACAAAACCATGTTTGATAACCAGAAGTTGGCTTATGAGTTAAAAAGACCTTCATGTCAGGACACAGGAGTTCTTCAGTTTTTTGTAAAGTGTGGACAGAACTTCCCTTTGATTGGGCAGTTAGATAGCATTTTAAAGAATAGCGTATATAAGTCAACCAAGGAAACCCCTTTGCGACACAATTCTGTAGAGACATTCGATGAATACAATACAGGAAAGAACATCGGCAACGGTTCACCTAGTATCTTCTGGGAGATTGAAGAAGACAGTGACAAAGTAGAAATCTATACTTATATGGCAGGGGGCGGATGTACCCTTCCTGGAGTGGCAACAGTTCTTATGCCCGGTGAAGGCTATGAAGGTGTGGTAAAGTTTGTACTTGATCGTATGACAAGTTATGGAATCAATGCCTGTCCTCCCCTTTTAGTCGGTGTTGGTGTCGGTACTTCTGTTGAAACAGCAGCCTTAAACTCAAAACTAGCCCTTATGAGACCTGTGGGGAGTCATAACGAAAATGAAAACGCTGCCAAGATGGAAAAGCTTCTTGAGGACGGAATCAACGCTATTGGGCTTGGACCTCAGGGGCTTAAGGGATCTAAATCTGTCATGGGTGTAAATGTTGTGAATACGGCAAGACATCCTTCTACTATTGGAGTTGCAGTGAATACAGGATGCTGGTCCCATCGAAGAGGAAAGATCACCTTTGACAGCAATTTGAACTATGAAATTAGCACTCATGAGGGGGTTACACTATGAGTAAGAAGGTACTAACAACACCGATAAAAGATGAAGATCTTAAAGATATACGAATTGGAGACATCATCTACCTAACCGGTACACTGGTTACTTGCAGGGATGTTGCTCACAGAAGACTCATTGAAGAAAAAATCCCATTACCTGTAGATCTTAAGGGTAAAGCCATTTTCCACGCTGGCCCTATTGTTAGAGATCTTGGAAATGAAAAATACGAGATAGTTTCTATTGGTCCCACAACCAGCATGAGAATGGAAAAGTTTGAAAAGGAATTTATCGAAGAAACAGGTGTTAAACTTATTGTTGGAAAAGGTGGAATGGGGAAGAACACTGAAGAAGGATGCAAGACCCATAAAGCATTGCATCTCGTCTTTCCAGCCGGAAATGCTGTTTATGCGGCAACAAAGGTTGAGCAAATTAGAGAAGTACACTGGAAAGACCTTGGAATGCCTGAATCTCTTTGGGTATGTGAAGTGAATGAGTTCGGTCCCCTTATTGTTTCCATTGATGCAGAAGGAAATAACATCTATGAAGAAAATAAGGTGGAGTTCAATAAAAAGAAGGAAGAACAATATGAGTTAATTAGCGAGCAAGTAAAATTCATCAAGTAAGTGTTTCGATAACATCGTATCTTGTAAATATGATACAAAGGGTGTTTGATGTCTTATTTCATCTAGTGAACATCTTTATGAAATTCTTACCTATTGGTGCATTTGTAATGATAGTTTTTCCAAAATGAAAAGTGAATTTGACGAAGCCCAATTCATAGAATAAAGTCTAGCACTTACAAAAATTCTTGAATAGATCAAGACAGAAATCCTAGTCTTAAGAAAATGGTTCAAACATAGATCCGTATTTGGCATATCTTTACTATGGTTCATACGGATCTGGAATTTGTTGGAGGATCTGCGATTATTTAATCTATAGTTGGAGTTGGTGCGGTAATGCCGGTACTACAAAAAACACAAACGATAGTTCGTTATCAGAATCATAACGGTAAAGTGTATTACGGAATTGTTGAGGATGACGAAATTTTACAATTATCCAGTACTTTTACTGAAATTGCAAACAATGAACTAAAATACGATGGTGTAACAGTTAAATATAGTGATGTAAAAATTTTGGAGCCTGTAGCACCTTCGAAAGTGGTTAATTTTGGATGGACATATGCTGAACACGCAAAAGAGACTGGCGGGAAGGCTAATCTCAAAGAACCGTTTTTGTTTTTAAAACCGGCATCATCCTTGATTCCAAATCAGGGGGAAATCATTCTTCCATCAAGCGATTTAACCAGTCAGGTAGAAATGGAGGGAGAAGTGGCGCTCGTTATTGGGAAGCGCGGCAAAAATATAAAAGAAGAAGAAGCTTTAGATTATGTGTTTGGCTGTACGATATTTAATGATGTGACTGCAAGAGATCTTACAAAAGCTGATCCCCAGTTTACGCGCGGCAAGGGCTTTGATACTTTTGGCCCATTGGGTCCGTGTATTGTGAAGGGCATAGATCCAACTAATTTGCGAATTGTTACAACATTAAACGGCAAAGTCGTACAAGAGGGTAATACCAACCAGATGTCACTTTCCATTCCTTTCCTCATCAGTTGGATTTCACAGGTTATGACACTGGAGCCAGGTGATGTGTTAGCTACTGGTTCACCTTCTGGTAGTTGTCCAATGAGGTCAGGCGACTTTGTATCTGTGGAAGTAGAGAATATCGGTAGGTTATGTAATTATGTAAAATAACAGATGTATTTTTTCTAAACTATCTGTTAATGTTGGTTATTTCTTTATTTTTATTACTCAAATTTGAGGTTAGCCAAATTCCTGGTTAACCTTTTCTATTGTGCTGTATGTAAAAGCCATGATTGCTCGTAATGCAGGACGAATAGCGAGTATAAGGACTTTTAGAATACCATTATCCAATGGGAGAAGGAGGTAACATCGTAAAAAGGATTGATACTGGGGTTGACATCATAACTAAGGATAATGCTAAAGAGAGATTAAACTTCTTAAAAGATGTACTGGAATTAAAAAAGAACTGAGCACAGGGATACCCCCGTACTCAGTTTTTTTTACACCATAAGGTACAAAATTCCATATGGAGGCCTGATTCGATATAGCAGGACATTTTAGGAATAAAA
>NZ_JASATP010000034.1:0-65178 GCF_038440375.1 Bacillus sp. OTU530 | reverse complement strand
TGTCCGTCGCTCAAAGTCGACTTTATCAATATAACATCTTCTTGTTTTCATGTCAATCATATTTTTTATTTCATCTACGCGAACAATACTTGTTCACCGCAGAAATATAATATACCATAACTCAACTGTCTCGTCAACATCTTCTTAGCAAGATCTTTTCCTCAGCTACCCCAGTAGAGAATGATATGTTGTATTTATCGCCATTTGTTTTGCTATGAATGGTGGATATACAATATAACTCAATTTACAGGTGCGCTGCAATACCTTTTTCTTTTGAAAAATATTCCTTATCTATCTTCCTTCGAGGAGTGATTACACGTTCTCTATCTCAATAGTCGTTTTTTTGCAATTACATGTAGAGGACTACCAATTCCTTGCTCGTTTCTAATCGCATATGTTAGGAAATAATGAAATAGGAAGGAGGGATTGTATTGACGAACATCATAGATGGAATGGATCAAGCAAGATTTAGATCCGCTGTCCCTAACGACAACCAAATTCGTAACAAGAAAATAGAAAAGGAAAATAAGAAAATGCCCATGGTTTTACGAAATCTAAAAAATGGATCATAAAACAAGGCATTATTTCCTACAGCCTAGCATAGAGGAGACATAACAAGCTTCACCGATTGGCGAAGGCAGAGGCGTAGTTTCACTTACACGGTATTTCTAAAATTTCCGACTACGTCGAACAGCTTCTGGCTGGAAATTTATACTTTCCTACAGTGAAATAAAAACAGCCAAGTGCTTCTCACAAAGCCTTGGCTGTTTTTTAACTATTTATACTTAGATGACTAAGTATAAACGGCTCTTTGTTCCTTACATCCAGTTTGTATGGAACGTTCCTTCTTTATCTACACGCTCATATGTGTGTGCACCGAAGTAGTCACGTTGTGCTTGTAGAAGGTTAGCAGGTAACGTTTCTGTACGGTAGCTGTCATAGTAAGCAATTGCACTAGCGAATGAAGGTACTGGAATACCACGGTTAATTGCCACTGCAAGAACTTCACGCAATGAGGATTGGTATCCTTCTACGATTTCCTTGAAGTATGGATCTAATAGCAAGTTCGCCAATGCAGGATCGCGGTCATAAGCTTCCTTAATTTTTTGAAGGAATTGCGCACGGATAATGCAGCCGCCACGGAAGATCATCGCGATATCGCCGTAGCGAAGATCCCAGCCGTATTCTTCAGATGCAGCGCGCATTTGTGCAAAACCTTGTGCATAAGAACAGATTTTGCTCATATATAAAGCTTTACGTACTGCTTCAATTAATTCTTCTTTATTTCCTTCAAACGCCTTCACTTCAGGACCTTGCAGCAATTTGCTTGCTTTTACACGCTCTTCTTTCATTGCAGAGATAAAGCGAGCAAATACAGATTCTGTGATGATTGGAAGCGGTACACCTAAGTCTAAAGCGTTTTGGCTTGTCCATTTACCTGTACCTTTTTGTCCAGCTGTATCTAGGATCACATCCACAAGCGGCTTACCTGTTTCTTCGTCCACTTTAGTAAAGATATCTGTTGTAATCTCGATTAAGTAGCTGTCTAACTCGCCTTTATTCCACTCTCCGAATACCTCATGAAGCTCTTGAGCATTTAAGCCAAGAACATGTTTCATAATGAAGTAAGCTTCACAAATTAATTGCATATCACCATACTCGATACCATTATGAACCATTTTCACATAATGGCCAGCACCGTTAGGTCCAATATATGTGCAGCAAGCGTCGTCTCCAACTTTTGCTGAAATCGCTTTGAAAATTGGCTCAACAAGCTCATAAGCCTCTTTTTGGCCTCCTGGCATGATAGAAGGACCTTTTAACGCTCCCTCTTCTCCACCTGAAACGCCTGTACCAATGAAATGGATTCCAGTTGATTCAAGTTCTTTGTTACGGCGAATTGTGTCTTGGAAGAATGTGTTTCCTCCGTCAATCAAAATATCGCCATCTTCAAGATAAGGTCTTAAAGAATCGATTGTTGCATCTGTTGCAGCTCCTGCTTTAACCATTAACAAAATCTTGCGAGGTTTTTCTAAGGAGTTCACGAACTCTTCAACAGTAGCTGCGCCTACAAAGTTCTTTCCTTCTGCCTCAGTTTTTAAAAATTCTTCTGTTTTTTCGAATGAACGGTTAAAAACTGCAACGGAATATCCTCTGCTTTCAATGTTCAATGCAAGGTTTTTCCCCATAACCGCCAAGCCTACTACACCAATTTGTTGCTTTGACATATGTATCCCCTTCCGTAATCCATTGATGAAATATGGTTAATAATTACCACTGTATAACAGAATACCATATTATTGCGTGTATGGATAAGTATTGATGCAATTTTTAAAAAATTTTTTTGTTACAGCATGCAAAAGGGATAAGGAATGTATGAATGCTTTAATATATTTCAGCACATCCACCTACCATTGCATATAAAGAGAAGTAATGCAGTAGGAAACTATATTGTCTTATCTCTTATCCGTACCGCCCTTAGAAACTAAGGGCTCGCATACTAAGCATTCTGGTGACACTTTACATACTTATTTTTGCTACACTTTGACTAAATCATACTACAAAAAATCCCTTCTGCATTCACAGAAGGAATTGGGTTTGCCTAGCATGAAGAGTTTAAATTCCATGCTTTATTAAGATAACAGCTTGATTAACTGAGGAGCAACCTTACTATTAGAGAAGATTTTGTATTCCCCTAAATCCGCTTCTACCCCCCCAGCTTCAGCAATGATTAACTGACCAGCCGCAATATCATAATGCTGTGGGCTTCGATAAATAACAGCATCCCAACGACCAGCTGCAATATAAGGAAGCGTCACCGCTGCCGTCCCGATGATCCGCACGCGATACACTTCATCTACAAGTTTACTTAGCATCTCAAGTCTCTCTGCATTACTTTGCTTGTCTCCATCCTTCGCAAAGTCGCCGAAGGATAAGAACGACTCAGACAAGTCAACGTCCCTTACTCGAATCTGCTCCCCATTCAGAAAAGCACCTTCTCCTTTCACAGCCCAAAACAACTCACCTAGAGCAGGTAAAGAAATGGCAGCCACAACTGGTTCTCCTTGATATGTAAGAGCAATTGACACCCCATATAAAGGAAAGCCTATGCTATAGTTAATCGTCCCATCAATCGGATCGATCACCCATTCAAAATCCTCTGTTCCCGAAAGCGAACCTGCTTCTTCACTAAAAATACGATGGGTCGGATATTGTTCCTGAATACGATCAATCACAAACTTCTCCACACGAATATCCATCTCTGTTACAAAATCCTTTGCTGCCTTTGCAGTTTGCTGACCGGCTTTTCCTGCATGAGGGAGAATGAATTCCCCTGCATCCTTGGCTAATTTAATCATAAACGGCAAATATTCATTGTACATTTTTGTTTGCTCCTCCCCTTTTTATACTGATACTATCATACACTAATTTCAGGACAAGGTCTTGAACATATGAGCTTCCCTGTTAAGAAAAGCTCCCAAGGCCTGCCATTTTGGGCCTTGGGAACTAGACACCACCCCGAAAAGTTATACTTTCTTAATCTTGTTAGAGAAAACTCGCCGATTGACGATCCCTGCCCCCGGGCGAAGACAAAGGCGTAGCCCTACTTATACTTTATTACTAAAATTTCTCGCTACGTCGAATGGTCTTCCAGCTAGAAATTTATCCTTTCTTAAAGTGAAATAAAAAAAGCCTTCCTAACGCAGGAAGACTTCTTTTATTTCTTTTCAATACTCCACCCTTTGCTTAGAATGCTTCCATAACTCAAACGGATACTTAGTTGTATCAATTGGTAAATGCTTCATGGGTATAAGTCTCTTATCAAGAGGCTCTGATATTTGCTCGTAAATAAGTGCGTCATCAAACCCAATGGCAGCAGCCTCTTCCCTCGTATTATAAAAGTAAACAGCTTTCGGCCTCGCCCAATAAATAGCTCCCAAACACATGGGGCACGGCTCACAGCTCGTATAGATTTCACAATCTGTTAACTGAAAACTGTTTAAATAACGACAAGCATCACGAATAGCCTGTACCTCCGCATGTGCAGTTGGATCATTGGAGGCTGTTACCTCATTTTTTCCCATTCCGATAATTTTTCCATCCTTCACGACTATAGCACCAAAAGGTCCACCATGATTCAAAAATGCATTTTCATAAGCTAGATTAATAGCTGTTTGCATAAAAACCTTCATCTTCGCTCCCCCTTCTTGGTGACACAAGCACCTAGTCGTTTACTGCAACCCCAATATGTTCAAATCGACCTACATGAAACAATCCTCCATCGGTTAATTTGAGTTCAGGAATAACTGGCAAGCTTAGAAAAGAAAGTGTTAAAAATACATTTTCGGAAGCCTGCGTAACACTGTGCAACGCTTCATGTAATTTACTCAATTCATCATTGGCATCCTCATAGTTTTTCATAGACATCAATCCTGCAAGAGGTAAAGACATGCTGCCGATGACGTTGCCTTTAGAAACAACCACCAACCCGCCGTTCATCTGGTGAACGGCCCTAATTGCAGTCACAATATCACGGTCGTTCGTACCGGCAACAATGATATTATGAGAGTCATGAGCAATCGTTGAAGCGATCGCACCTGCTTGCAGCTGCAGCCCTTTCACAACTCCCAACCCGATAGTCCCTTTCTTTTTATGGCGCTCTATCACGACAAGCTTGACTTGATCATTATCGATTGAGGGAATAAAAAAGCCATTCTCTGTTTGTACCGTTTCAGTGAGCTCCTTTGTTACAAGCTGGTTTGGAATAACACCAATGATACGGGCCTGTTTATTTGAACCGATTGGAATTTTCAAATCTTCTTCTGACAAAGGAAGCAGTTGCACAGATTCAGTTAGACGGCTTGGCGGCTCAATAACACCCGATTCATCATATATGGCAGCTCCATTCTTCGCGACAACACGTCCGGCCTTTAACACCTTAGCAATTTCAATTTCTTGTATGCTATCTAATAGAAGCAAATCTGCTTCATAGCCAGGTGCTACGGCTCCTTTTGTAGATAACCCAAAGCATTCTGCCGCATTGAGTGATGCCATCTGAATAGCAAGAAATGGATCTAAACCAGCCTGAATTGCCAATCGAACACTCTGATCAATGCTGCCCTCGCGAATTAATTCATCCAGATGTTTATCATCAGTACAAAATAAAAAACGGCGCGAATTTCCTGAATGAACAGCAGGAAGAAGATCCAGTAAGTTTTTGGCGCCCGAGCCTTGTCGTAGCATCACATACATGCCGCGCCTCACCCGTTCCTTTGCTTCTTCTACTGTGACACACTCATGATCTGTACTAATGTAGACGGAACGATATATATTAATGGCATTGTCATCTAATCCGGCACCGTGTCCGTCAATTTTATCCGTATGCTGCAGCGTCATATATAATTTATCCATCATAGAGGGCTCACGCTGTTTTACGGCCGGATAATCCATAACTTCCGCCAGGCCAAGCACACGCGGATGTGAAAAAAATGGCTCTAGATCAGTTGCTGTTAATACAGCCCCGCTATTTTCAAAGGATGTCGCAGGAACACAGGAGGGAAGCATAAATAATATATCCATTGGAAGATTCTCAGAATCCTCAAGCATAAACGATATACCTGTGCCCCCCGCAACATTGGCAATTTCATGAGGATCAGTGATAATTGTTGTAATCCCATGAGGAAGGACAGCCTTTGCAAATTCTCTCGGTCTGACCATAGACGATTCAATATGCACATGCCCATCAATAAAAGCTGGTACAATGTATTGGCTGGTTGCATCGATTACTTCATGTCCTTCATATGAGCCAATACCAACAATCACACCGTCTGCAATAGCAATATCGCCCAGGATGATTTCTAAATTAAAGACATCGACAATAGTTCCGTTTTTTATGACAAGATCGGCAGGCTCGTGCTTAGATGCAACAGAAATCCGTTTTTGCAATTGCACCTTCGTTAGCATCCTCATCCCCCCATTTTACACATTTCCTCCCGCGCTACATCTGTCAATAACAAGCTTCATAGCGGCTGCCCGCTGCACAGCGCGGATAATACTGCTATAACCTGTGCAGCGGCACAGGTTTCCCGAAAGCCCCTCGCGAATTTGCTTCTCCGTCGGAATCGGTACAACATCAAGCAAAGCCTTCGCAGCGATAATCATGCCTGGTGTACAATACCCGCACTGGAATCCTCCCTCTTTTAAAAAAGCGTCTTGAATAAAAGAAAACCCGTCTCCTTCAATCGTTGTAATTGAAGCGTGATTGGCTTGATATGCCATCACAAGACAGGCGTTTACTAATGAATCGTTCATAATTACAGAGCACGCACCGCAGCGTCCAATATCACAGGATCGTTTTGTTCCGGTCAGCTCTAAGCCATTTCGCAGCAAATCAATCAGACGCGCGGCAGGCATAGTCTGCAGCTGCTTCTCTTCACCGTTTACTTGAAGCGTGATAGAAATAGATTCATTCAGAGGCAAGGATTGTTCATGTATTATTTTTTTCGCGTCCATGCTTTCCTCTCCTTTGCACTGATAGCCTGTAGCATTTCCTCCGGTGAAACTGGCAATCGACGCACCCAATACCCTGTCGCATCATGAATTGCTTTAGCGATTGCAGGAGCTACAGCAATCGTACCAATTTCACCAACGCCTCTTGGTCCATACGAGTCATCTTGACATAGCTCTTCAATCGCTTCCACCTCCATTTGCTCCGGAACATCATAAATTGTCGGAATTAAATATGAATCAAAATTGTTCGTGACATAACAGCCATCATGTATAAGAGCTTCCTCCATTAACGTATACCCTAATGCCATTATGCCGCCGCCTTCAATTTGACCAAGATATCCAAGTGGACTCACAACAGGACCTGCTGCGATTGCTTGATCAAGACATGTTACCTTTACCCTCCCTGTTAATTCATCGACCTCCACCTGCGCTAAAACAGCAGAAAATGCATATAGATAATGCCCCCCGATAAATGGATCGGGGCTTGTCGGAAAATCAAACTGCGTATTTACAACAATCCTCTCTTCTGGGGCCATTCTCTTTGCCAATTGCGCATAGGATAGATAGAATACAGGTGCATTCATTTCTTCATCCCGCTTCCACACACCACCTGGTCCAAGCTGAAGTTTATCAGCTTCTCTACTGCCAATTCGCGCTGCACATGCAAGCAGCTGCTGGCGAAACGGCTCCTTCATTCGCTGCAGTGCTTGCCAAACCATACTCGTTGCCCGAGAAGCAGTTGAAGATCCAGATGATGGGACGAGTGCCGTGTCACCGATTGTTATTTTTATATCCCCAGGGGAACAGGCGAATTCCTCTATAATAAGCGTTTCAATCACGGCTAGAAGGCCTTGACCGCATTCTTCAAAGCCAAAAGCAGCTTCAATTTTGCCATCAACCCCAAACGAAAGACGTCCTCCAGCAGGGTCTAAACGTCCGTAACCAAGCCCGCCGCCATGCATCGTGATCGAAATTCCTGTTCCTGTTTTTTTCCACACATCCGGTTTCTTCCCCTGCAAACCAGCTGCTTTTTTACAAATTTCTTCCAAAACCTGAGCAGCTCCATTTGTCGGCGCAATTCGCTGCCCAACCGGTCCAAGATCATGTTCCTTTCGTATATTTCGTCTCCTTAGATCAAGCGGATCCATCTGAAGCTTCTCTGCCAGCCGATCGATTTGTCCTTCAAGAGCAAAAGTAACTTGATTGCCCCCAAATCCCCGAAATTCACCAGCGACCCCATTATTCGTATAAACAGACAAACCCTCTGTACTCACATTTGGAACTACATAAGGACCGATGGCGTGCTCAACAGCAAAGTCTAATACAGCAGGACCTAACGTTGCATATGCGCCTGTATCTGCAAGGATGCGCACCTCGTGAGCAACAATTTGCCCGTTTTCATCCGCTCCTGTTTTCATCGTAATTCTCATCGGGTGGCGCTTTATCCCAGCTCTTACAGACTCGCGTCTTGTTTGATGAATCTTTACTGGACGCTTTGCCATTAATGCAAGCAACGCTGCATATGGCTGAATATTTAGTTCATCCTTTCCACCAAACGATCCGCCCATCGGACTTGAAACAACCCGTATACTTGCTTCCGGCATATCTAAAATGCGAGATAGCTGAAACCGATCTTTATAGCCATGCTGCGTACCTGCATAAACAGTGATTGTGCCGTCACATTCAGGAACAACGACCCCACCTTCTGTTTCCATATAAGCATGCATTTGCCGCGGCAGTTCGTACGTTTCTTCTATTATTACAGAGCAGCTCGCAAACCCCTTTTTTATATCCCCTTTTTCATAGGAAGCCCGATGCAAGATGTTTCCATTTGGATGGAGTTGCGGTGCAGCTTGGTTCAACGCTTTTTCAGGACTGTCTATCACTGGCAACGGCTCATAAATCACCTCGATGAGATCAAGAGCACGCTCAGCAACTTCCTCCGTCTCCGCCGCCACAGCAGCAATAGCATCTCCGACGCAGCGAACTCGGTCTTCGCATAGCACCGGCTGATCTGGAAATACGATCCCGTATCCATTTAGGCCCGGCACATCGTGATAAGTTGCCACAGCCTTAACACCTGAAAGCTGTTTGGCCCTCTCTGTGCAAATAGATAGAATGCGGGCATGGGGATGTGCACTCCTTAAGATTTTCCCATGCAGCATATCAGGAAAAGATACATCCGTCATATATTTAAGTGCTCCAGTTACTTTAGCTGCGCCATCTGGACGGATACGTCCCATTTCCTTCGCCCTCTCCAACAGCTGCATACCATTCCCTCCTTCTACTACGCAAACTTTGCAAGCTCTGAAGCAATTACATTTGCTGCTATCTGCTTTCGATAATAAGTGGAGGCAAACGCATCTGAAACCGGCTGAAATTCCTCCAAGACATTTCTATACACATCTTCTAAAACAGCATCTTGTATAGACATTCCTTGCAGCAGCCTTTCGGAAAACTGCAGCCGCTGCGGAGGTGTCTCTCCACCGCCGGCAGCAAGGCGAATATGCGTAATTGTACCGTCCTCCTTTCTCATGCAACACCCAGCGATCGTTACAACAGACGGGATAAACGCCTCTCTTCGGCCAATTTTTCTATAAAAACAATCTGCTGTCCCGGATTCAGGTAATTCAATCTGTGCCACAATCTCAGAAGAAGTGATTTGACTATTATCCTTTTCTTGTAGCCACCGCCAGAGCGGCTTTGTCAATCTAGTGCTTCCATCGAATGTCGTGATAAGAGCATCCGCCGCCAATAACGCAGGGATAGCGTCTCCAATTCCGCTTGCGACATTACCGCCGATTGTGGCTCGGTTGCGTACCGCAGGCGCTGCTATGCCGCGCACAGCTTCAGTAACAAGGGGACTATGCTGCAGCACAAGGGAACTTGAAAGCAAGCTCCCTAATGTTGTTAAAGCGCCTATACGTACTACCGATCGGCCGTTCATTACCTCCCGGCTTACACCCTTTATCTCATCAATTCCTTCTAGATTAATCAAATGGCCGGGATCTACCCTTCCTTTTTCCCACTCTATTTGCAGCAATGTTCCAGCGGCTATGAAACAAGCATGAGAACCGAGCCTCTGCCTCATTCCCCATGCCTCCTCTAAGCTTTTAGGAAACCAAACTGCTGGGGAGAGCATCTCTCCAAGCATACATGTTCGCCCCTTTCATAGATTCATATCCAACCCTTGTATCAAGGCTGCATTTCTTCTGTTATGAAAGCACCATTCTTTTTTGGCAATCTAACCGCTGGAGGGAAATCAGTTCCGCAACAATGCTTACCGCAATTTCCTCTGGCCCATCAGCACCAATTGACAACCCAACTGGACTTTTGACAATAGGAGGTATAGCACTCCCGCCAAGCAAACGCTGCGTACGCAGATTTGATCCCAATACACCTATATACCGTACAGCCTTCGTTAGAAGATACCGCAGCACTTGTTGATCGCGCTGAAATTGATGAGTTAAGATAAGTATAAAATCACGAGGAGTAAACCGTATGCGTTGAAAGGCTTCTTCAGGAAACGCGACAATCAGCTCATCAGCTTCAGGAAAGTTTGCACGGCTGCACAATGCGGGCCGCCAATCTGAAACAACGGTAGAAAAACCGCTCTGAGCTGCGAGCTTTACTAATGGTATCGCATCCATCCCTGCCCCAAATACAATAACACGTGATTTCGGCCAAATGGTATGAACATATATATATGCGGACAGCCCTGAAACAAAAAACATACCGCTTTTTTTAGTTCTTTCATTCATATAATGTTCGACTTCCTCCGGCACATGCCCAGACCATTCGCCAAATGTATGTCGACCAGCCAAAAACAGATAATCCGAAACAGCTCCAATATCGTTCAGTTTCTTGAGGATTGTCACTTCGATGCCTTGATCAAGATACAACTTTAGCGTTTTTAAATGCTGTTGCAAGCGCTCATCCACCAGCTCAAGAAGTACATGCACCGCTCCGTTACATCCAGCTCCCTGCCCCCAGGAAAGATCATCCTCCGTCCGCATATCAAATACAATCGTTTCGGATACCCCTTTCCTTCGTAAATCATGCGCACGGGCAGCCACATCAGCTTCTAAGCAACCGGCGCTCAACAAACCAATTTGTGTTCCGTCTTCCCGAAACAGCATACACGCTCCTTCTCTTCTATAAGCGGAACCGTCCACATGAATAACCGTTGCCAATACATCTTGTTCACATACGCCAATATCGAGAATTCGGTGCATTCCTTCCATGAACGACTCCCCTTTCAAAAGATCCAGCCACCCTTAGAATTACAATACTTCCTACCACTTTTTACCTACTGTATACAATACATGACATATCGTCTATTTATATGCTAGATTTTCTAACATAGAAGATGGTGAAATCGAAAAAACTCGCCGACTAGCGAGACTTTGGCGAAGATAGAGGCATAGCTGCACTTACACTATTTCTAAATTCCTGCTACGTCGAATTCGCTTCTAGCCGAAAATTTATACGTTCTTAAAGCACAAAAAAATCCCTCCTATGATGAAACACAGGAGGGATGCTCTTATAGATGTTGAGAAATAACTTCTGTTAATGCTTCCTTTGGCTGATAACCGCTAATCGTCTCTACAACCTCTCCATCTTTAAAAAGAAGAAGCGTCGGAATGCTCATAATTCCAAATTTCGTTGGTGTAATTTGCTGTTCATCCACATTCATTTTTACAATCTGCACTTGACCGCCAATTTCTGTATCGATCTCCTCTAATACCGGCGCAATCATGCGGCACGGTCCGCACCAAGGTGCCCAAAAATCTACGAGGGTTACCCCTTCACTTACTGAAGCATCGAAGCCTTGATCTGTTATATGTTGAATCGCCATATTATTTCACTCCCGTTTGTTATTTTCTTAAAAACGCATTGGCTAAAGGCATACTCTTCTCCCTAACCATAGTCTCCTTCGATTCTTCTCCTGTCATTCCAAGATGCCGGATACCCTGAGTCTATCGTTCGGAGCAGAGTTCCTTCTTCGCCCTGCATCACTTTCCTTTGTGTGTGTTTGTAAAACGGTTAAGGTTTCACACAACTCCAGAAACCATTGCTTATCCCTTGTTTCCAATGCTAGGTCGATAAGCGAAAGAATATATCCTTCCCGATCCATAGCAGGAGCTGGTAGTTTTTCTAGCCATTTGCGAGGCAACCGAATTGTTTTTCCAACCGTTTCTTTATTATCACATGCCACAACGTGTACCTTTACGATATCTTGTAAGGAATCTACACTCTCAATATAGCCGTGCAGCAGCTCACCATCACCTGACTTCCCCCTTACCCAATCCCCTATTTCTAATCGTGATTTTCCATTTGTTAACATGTTTATTCACCGCCATCTCAAATGTTATAAAAAAAGTTACAGTTTATCTAAAAAAGAATCATAAACTATTTTTTCCTCCGCAAGGGATGTCACTACCTGAAGCAGGTCATGTCGCCAGAACAATCTTTATTAAAAAAGGTATGCAGAACATCTGTAATAAAAAAAGTTACATTTCAAATAAACAAAAACACTATGGACATTTTTTAATCTTCTTTAAAACGGATTCAATTGTAATATTCCCGAGATACGCTTCTAAATACATTTCTGCATCATGGAAAATCCCATCCATTACAGTTTGAATATTCGCTGAAACAAGACAAGGCTGCTCCGGATTTCCTGTACACCAGCTCGGCTTTAATGTTCCGTATGAGACCGCGTGATAAATTTGTGCTAAGGTCGTATCCTCAGGACGACAATTCAGCATATAACCGCCGCGAATCCCTTCCTTCGTCTTCACAAATCCACTTCTACGCAAGCTGCTCATAATCTTACGAATACGCGCTGGATGCGTACAAACATTTTCCGCAAGCATCTCGCTGCTCGCCATATGATCAGGTAAATAGGCTAAATAAACAAGGCTGTGTACTGCAATTGTAAATTCACTGTTCATCTAACCCACGCCCTTCTCAAATTTCTTACTGTAATCATAATTGATACAGTTTCAAAAGTCAATACGATTGCTTACGTCGATAATAGAGTGAACTACACACAAGAAAGCCTTTCTTTTTGTAATAAGAGTTATTTTACAGATGAGAGCAGATATTTATACAAGAATCCCTTGCATAAAACAAGGGATTCTTAGGAAAAGAATTAAAATGCCCGTAAATACTGAGTTGGCACTTCCGGCTCTTCCTTTAATGTTTCTGCTGCGTGAAGCGCCCAATATGGATCATGCAGCATACCGCGACCTACAGCGATAAGATCTGCCTCGCCATTTCCTAGTGCAGCTTCGGCTACAAACGGATCGTCCAAATTTCCAACTGCAATGACCGGACAATCGAGCTGTTGCTTCAGCTCTCTTGCAAACGGCACCTGATAGCCTGGGTGAATACCCGGGCTGCCGCCTGAGCCAATTGGGCCTTCTCCTCCGGATGACACATGGAATATGTCTGCTCCAGCCTTTTGATAGTTTTTACATATTTCCGCAATATAGTCAATACCATAGCCACCCTCAACATATTCAACACCAGATACCCGGAAAATAAGCGGCATATTGGATGGCATCTCTGATTTAGCTGCTTCAATTACCTCTACCCCGAACCTAGACAAGTCTTTTCCGTATTCATCACTTCGTTTATTTGTTAACGGAGAATGGAATTGATGAATAAGATAACCGTGCGCACCATGAATTTCTACTGTATCAACACCAGCCTGCACCGCACGTCGGACTCCATCGCGAAATTTTTCAACAAGTTGCTTTACTTCATCTGTTGTCAATTCGCGCGGCACACCGTATCTCTCATTAAAACGAATGGCAGATGGGGCAACAGGAGTATGTATATGTTCAGCCTTACGTCCCGAATGCGCAATTTGAATCCCAACTTTTGTACCATGAGCATGCATAGCATCAATCACTCTTTGAAATGCCGGCACATGATCATCTGACCAAATTCCAAGGTCAAATTCAGTCAGTCTGCCGTCTGGCTCTATATCTGTCATTTCCATAATAATTAGACCAGCTCCTCCAATGGCGCGGCTCGTATAATGAATCAAATGCCAGTCATTTGGCTTGCCATCCTTATTCGTCACAGAATATTGACACATCGGCGGCATTACGATTCTGTTTTTTAGCTCTAAGCTTTTGTAGGAAAACGGAGTAAATAGGTTTCTCATCAACACTCTTCCTTTCTTTATCCTCTCTTCCCTTCCAGAGCCGGAAACAGCCCTGCTGCCTCCGTGAAAGGTTGCTGTAATACATATTATCCATACTACCATGATTCAAATCAGTAAGATAAAATTCTGCCCGTAGTACCGCTGCATAGCCCTATCCGCTGCAGTAACTACATACTTTGAGGTATGATAATGATAAAAAGTATACTGTCATGTATACTAGACAAGAGGTGAAATACGTGGCACATATTGATGAAAGCTTTAACTGTGAAAAAGAATTAACGCTCGCGATTATCGGCGGAAAATGGAAAATGCTCATTTTATGGCACTTAGGAAAAAGCGGTACGAAGCGATTCGGTGAGCTAAAAGCACTCATCCCCGGCATCACACAGCGCATGCTTGTGAATCAATTACGGGAATTAGAAGAGGATATGATTATTCATCGTGAGGTCTATCCAGTTGTTCCTCCAAAGGTAGAATACTCCCTCACAAAGCAGGGGGAAAGCCTTATGCCAATTCTTGACTCGATGTATGAATGGGGTAAGAACTATATGGAGACTTTCGGGACACAGGTTGCGCAGCACGGTACATCCCGCGATTAAGCGGATGAATAATTACATAAAGAAAACTCGCCGATTGGCGAGCCCTGCTCTTGGGCGAAGACAGAGGCGTAGTTGCCCTTTACTTTATTCGGAAAAATTCCTGCTACGTCGAATTCGCTTCTAGCCGGGAATTTATATTTTCTTAAAGTGTAAAAAACAAATAGTTGCACCCGTCCTTTACACGGGCTGTGACTTATTTTTTTATATCCTGCCCTAGATATTCGAGAAGCTTAATTTACATACAATTTCTCAAGCCAACCTGCTTTCCTTAGTATAAATTTTTACACTATGTAACCTACAAGTGCGTACTTGCAGAAGAGATTCGTTTGTCCAATAATAACAGTAGCATTCTTATAAGCAAGACAATACATTCATTCCTAACTATCAAGGAGGAAGAACTTATGAAACTTAGAGTCTCAGCAATTCAATATCATCTTCATACAATCCAATCCTTCGACGAGTTTGCAGAGCAAGTCGAGCATTATATAAAAACGGCCGAGGAATTTAGCGCTGATTTTGTTTTATTTCCAGAATTTTTCACGACACAGCTTATGTCCATCGGTAATGAAAATAAAAAGGCTCTGACGATAGAAGATCTGCCCGATTTTACCGAACAATACCGAGAGTTGTTTATCAAGCTCGCAAAACAAACCGGCATGCATATTATCGGCGGCACACATGTTGTGCGCAAAGGTGATAAATTATACAATGTTGCCCATTTATTTTACCCGGACGGCAGAGTGGCGGAGCAAGCAAAGCTGCATATCACACCAACTGAAGTAACCGAATGGAATATGGCACCTGGAGACGGCCTCCAGGTATTTGAAACCGATAAAGGAACAATCGCAATGCTAACGTGCTACGACATCGAATTCCCGGAAATCGTACGGATGGCAAAAGCAAAAGGTGCTGATGTTATTTTCTGCCCTTCCTGCACAGATGACCGTCATGGCTTCCACCGCGTTCGTTACACAAGTCATGCGAGAACAATCGAAAATCAAGTATACGTCGTGACAACAGGTACGGTCGGTTCCCTTCCAACCGTAGACTTTATGCGAGCAAACTTCGGTCAGGCAGCCGTACTTACGCCAAATGACATCCCGTTCCCGCCGCGCGGCATTTTAGTTGAAGGAGAGCTCAACCACGATATGATTGTCACAGCAGACCTAGACTTGGAGCTTCTTTATCAGGTGAGGGAAAGCGGCTCTGTCACAACATGGCGCGACCGCCGTACCGACCTCTATACAGATTGGAAATAGTGAAGAAAACTTGCCTATGAGCAAAGACAGAGACGTAGCTGTACTTATACTTTATTCCTAACATTCTCTACTACGTCGAATTCATTGCTCGCTAAAAATTTCTTTCTTAAAATATAAAAAAAAGGAGCGTCACATATGGAGTATAAAAGAATTACAAGCATACAAGACCCGTTATTTAAACAAATGCACGAACTCATGCAAAACGTATTTCCTCCTGAGGAAGTATTAGAGTTTGACTTATGGAAGGAACCTTTAGAGGATCCGGGCATTCGCGTATTTGTAGCGGTTCATGAAGATAAAGTTGTTGGCGCGACAGAATACCGCTATTATGAGGATTTCAACGTAGCAATGACAGACTTTACCATCATTGGTCAAGCAGGGCTTGGTATTGGCCCATTTTTAGCTGAAAACCGCCGTGAAGATTTACTTGCATTAGCTGCAGGGAATGGTAAAAAGCTCTACGGCATGTTCGCTGAAATTTATGATCCATATCGGGTGGAGCATCATGAATTTGGCGGCGTGAAGCCAATGGACCCGTATGTTCGCCGTGAGGTGTTATCTCACCTGGGCTACAAACGTCTGGATTTCTCTTATATTCATCCGTCTTGGAATAATGATGGCGAGGCAGTTGAAGGATTAGACCTTTGCTTCCTGCCGATGCAAAAAGAAACAACGCACATTGCATCAGAACTCATTGTCCAATTTTTAAGACGCTATTATACCGTATTGCCAAACAAACCGCAGTCTTGGTATGAGATGGTAGAGAAGCTAGAAGCAAAGGAAACAATTGCGTTGCTGCCGTTATAATAAAAGAGATAAATGTAAGAAGAGGGGGAGCGGCAAAATCATTCGCTGCTTCCCCCTCTTCTTATAGTCCCTATAATCTTATCATCACCTGGGTACCATCTTGTAATGTTACATCAACAATCACAAGACCTCTTTGTTGCTTTAACTCTGTAATTACTACGCTCAGAAAGCGCTTTATCACCGTTGCATCCAAAGGTGCGATAGAAAAGTCTGTGCGCCCTAACCGATGCCGTATCCACATATCTACCTTCCTCCAAAGGAATTTAGAAGACAGCAAAGAGCTAAAAACATATAGAAAACTATATGGAACCGGAATCGTAAATCTGCGGCTCTGATTTGTTTTAATTTTGACTGTCATCATCGAAAAACCTATTCAATAACAACAGCTACAGTATCACCATTAGCTGATTGAATATCGACAATCTGGCCGTCTAATTCATTTTCAATTGCATCGATTAATAAATCAATATCTAAATCTTTTACATATTTCTCTGCTTGCGGCACGTTTAGCGCAATACCATGGCCCGCTTTTAACACAGCTTTCACCAGTTTAATCGGTACATTTACGTTTACGTTGTCGTGCTCCTTCGAAACGACACGTATTTTTAAGATTTTATCTAAATACGAAGCAGACATTGCACGGGGTAATTCTTTTTCCTTCAGCACATGGATCAGCTCAGCTGCTTTATCAGAATCTATTTTTCCTTCTTGTACCATCGTTAGTACCTTTGAAATCTCTTCTTTCATTTGAACTCCCCCTATTCACTTTTTAGTAATCGAATTGCTTCTTCTGCGGTGATTTCACCATTTTCTAACATAGAAACAATTTTTTTCTCATCACGCTGATTTTTTTTCACTGTTTCTGTGTCATACCCAAGCGCAGTAATAATATCATTTAATTTCCCACGCACAGTCGGATAAGAGATGCCAAGTTCCTTTTCGACTTCTTTAATATTGCCCCTACAAATCAAAAACGTTTCGACAAATTGAAGCTGTTCTGAAGATAAAGAAGCAATCTTTGATAATTTAAACTCATTTTCAATTGTTGTATGACAACGCGAACAATGTAATTTTGTAATATGTAGCGAATTGCTACAAACAGGACAGTTGCTTAGAACAGAATATGCCATAAGAAAATCCTTTCTCTCATTTGAATTGATTATACAACCGAAAATCAATAAAGTAAATAAAACGATTAATAAAAATTAAAAATAACAACAATAAAATTAATTTTATTAATTCCAAACTTTAAGTTTTAAATAAAACATTCAATTTTATTGTTCGTGATGGAAAATGCGCTTCGTGACTCAGAGGATTTTCACTCTAAGAGCTGCAGCTTTTCAAACTGCATTACAAAAAGGGAAGAAGCATAGCGCTTCTTCCCTTTTCTATCATTATGTTATTTATTATTGTTCTAAGCTAACATCTTTAGCTCTGTTGTTAATTTCAGAAAGGCTTCTTTATCTCCATGTTCCAGTGAGTGATCGATTTTCTTTTGCAGTTGCTCTTTACGGAATTTACGAATTGATTCTTCCAAAACCATTTCAGCAAACAGCGAATACATAGCATCTAACCCAGCTTGTTTCGGTGCATTCAGCATATATTTTTTCATAGAAATCAACTCCCTGTCCTTTTTTACATTATATGCTAAAATTTCAGATTATTCAAATATTTTTTAATTTTTTATTTGAAAATATTTTCCAGTTTATTTTCTCTATATACTAAAGAGGGCAGAGGCTTAGTTGCACTTACATCTTGTTCCTAACATCTCCTCTACGTCAAGCCTACTTTCAGCTGGAAATTTACCACTTATAAAAAAAGAAAACTCGCCGATTGGCGAGCCTTTTAGCAAAGACAAAGGAGCAATATCCCCCGTCACTTCCTTTATTCATGTATATGTACATATAATGAAAGCACCGACTAATTTTCTAACTGCTCGCACTCGTATATGACCGAAGCGCATACCGCCAAAATCGACGTGATAACCATAAAAATACGCCGGCAATTAAAATCGATGCTGCAGCTGCATTTATATCCCATTTCCCTAGCAGAGCCAAAGCCGGTGTGCTTGTAATAAAAGCGGCAGGCAAGACATACGTAAGTACGATGCGCAGCCAGCCGCGATACATACCGATGGGAAAACGTGTCGTTTCAAAGAAGGAATTAAAAACAAACGATAGATCGTCCATGCGAATGACCCAAAAAGCCGTTGTCATGAGAAGCATCCAGAGAGAATAGATGATTATAAACGATGAGCAAATCGTCACACAAAATATAAGTACATCCACCAGAGACGGAATATACTGTTTTTGCACCAATGCATATAGAACAAGAGCGATTCCAAGCAGCACATCAATAAGCCTCCAAAACACTAAATGACGAAAGCTCACGTAAAACATACTATCTATAGGCTTTGTGAGAACATAATCAAATGTTCCTTTGCGAATATGCTGCAGCAGCCGCGACATATTTGGACGAAGTGCAAAATCAATCAATCCCTGCAGCGTGTTGAACACGCCAAGCAACAGCAGCACATCCTCATACACCCAGCCGCCAAGTTTATTCGTTTGATAAAAGAAGATATGAATCGTCAAAATAGCAATCCCGATACCAAACAAACTTGACAGTAAATTCCCGACAAATTCGCTGCGGTACTCCAGCTCTTCTACTAAACATGTTCGAAAAAACTCACGAAAGATACGCCAATATCTTCGCATACTATCCCCCCACTGCCTGGTTTTTCTTAAGTCCCGCCTTCCACAGCAGACTAAGTACAATCACGAAAAAGAGCAACCAGCTCATTGCCCCGACAAAGCCGTACATAATAGCTGTTCCTTGTATACTTCCCGTCACAATTTCAATCGGGAAGCCGATCATATAGCGAAAAGGCAAATACAAGCTAATTTTCTGAATGAGCGGTGGGAGCAGTGATAAAGGGGCAATACGGCCTGACACAAAGAGCGAGATCGCTTCAAACATTCCATATACAGCCGTTACCTTCGTAATCCAAAAGCCAAGAAGACCGAATGAATAGCTAAACAAAAATCGAATAGCAGCTGCGACTATAAGCGCCGCAAGAAAAAGAAGTACCTGCAATGTACTCATTTGAAAACGCAAAGCTGGAACAAAGAGAGCAAGAATGCCCCATATTGGAAGCAAAATCACAAAAAATAACGCCTTATATACAAAATTTTCAGCAATCGCCCAATGAATCGGATGCAAGGGACGAACGATTTGATAAGAGAACGTCCCTTCCCGAATTTCACGCTCAAGCTCCCAAACATCCCAAGCGCTTGTCATCCGTTCTACAAAAATAAGAACAGCAAAGTAAAAAATAAATGCTTCTTCTTGCTTTGGGTAAATATTCATCCATACGAGCATAGTAATGAGCGGCTGCACCATCGCGCCTGTCATCCAAACAATAGTAGCCAGCTGATAGGCGAACATTTCCACGTACTTCATGCGAAGAAGGACAACATATTTATGAATATGAAGCATGAGATCCCTCCTGAAACGCGAGCGTAATGACCTCCTCCATCGGCGGATCCTCAATATTTAAATCATGGACTTCAAACTGCTGCAAAAATTGCGCAGACACCTCTGGAATGCGCTCACGCGGCACACGCAGCGTTACCTTTCCTTCCTCAACCGCAACAAGCTCGCCATATGTGTTCCACGGGATATTCGGGACATCCGGCAAACGCAGTTCCAGCAACTTATATGGCGTGAGCTTTTCGGTTAACACCTTTAAATCGCCGTCATATAACAGCTTTCCATGATTAATAATTAAAACCCGGTCACAAAGCGCCGTGACGTCGCCCATATAGTGGGATGTTAATAAAATCGTTGTTTTGTGCTCACGATTGTATTTTCCGATAAACTGACGTACCTTTTCCTGCGTATGTACATCAAGTCCAATCGTCGGTTCATCCAAAAATAAAATCTTCGGTCTATGCAATAGAGCGGCCGCCAGCTCACACTTCATCCGCTGTCCAAGCGATAGACTGCGCGTCGGCTTTGTCAATAACGGTTCCAATTCTAACAGCTCAACAAGTTCATCCAACGTTTGCCGGAACGTTCGCTCCTCAATCTCATAAATAGCCTTATTGACCAAAAACGTCTCCATCGGCGGAATATCCCAAATGAGTTGACTTTTCTGTCCCATCACTAAGCTCATCATTTTTTTAAATTCTGCTTTTTGTTCAAAGGGAACGTAGCCACCGACTTGAATCTGTCCAGCTGTTGGGTGAAGAAGCCCAGCTAACATCTTAATCGTCGTTGTCTTCCCCGCCCCGTTCGGTCCTAAAAACCCGACAATTTCCCCAGATGGGATATGAAACGAGATATCCTTCACCGCTTCTACAAGGTGGTACTCCCGCTTAAATAAACTGCGCAGCGCATCGGTCCAACCAGCCTGCCGAACATGGATTTGAAATTGTTTGTTTAACTGCTGCACTTCAATCGACATACATACCTCCACTATTTTTTATTTAAAGAAAACTCGCCGCGCACCCTTCTATGCACAAGGTCCTTTGTTCTAGTACACGGACAGTTATTCTAAAGAAGGAGTGAACTACATTCACTAGTAAACACCCTACAAGATCCTTGTACTTTCCCGCAGTGTGAAAAAGCCTTTTATTTTCCACTCAGGAAAACAAGTAGATAACCTGTGTTCTATTATAATAATTCCTCGAAATTATGCCCAATTCTTTCTATTTTTTCGGATAAAAAATTTCTATAAGATTAACATATGCTATAATGAAATCGATCACATCTTTATTCGAAGGGAGTATACAATCATGACAAGCAACAAGCAGTTTGTTGGATACATTGGTACGTATACAAAAGAAGGCAGCAAAGGCATTTATAAATTTACACTTGATACAGAGGCACAGACAATGAGCCAAGTTGAGCTAGCTGCAACATTGGACAACCCTACATATGTAACAATTAGCCAAGATAATCAATATTTATATTCTGTTGTGAAAGACGGTGACTTAGGCGGTGCAGCTGTCTATTCCATCAACAGCGAAGCAAACACATTAGAATTTGTAAATAAGCAGCTTTTAGAAGGCGCCTCTCCGTGCCATATCAGCGTTGATTCTAACAAGAGCCAAATCGTGACTGCAAATTACCATAAAGGAACAATTGAACTGTATGCAAGCAGCAAAGGCGGTGCATTAAATCCAGCTTCATCCATCGCCGAGCATCACGGCTCTGGCCCGAATGCAGCTCGACAAGAAAAGCCGCATGCGCATTACTCCGGCTTCACACCTGATGAAAAATACATTGTCGCAATCGATCTAGGAATTGATAAACTGATCACATATGCAGTAAAAGAGGGTGCTTTATCCGAAGTACATGCATTGTCTGTAAAACCTGGAAGCGGCCCAAGACATTTGGCATTCCATCCTAACGGTAAATACGCATACATCATGACTGAGCTTAGCTCAGAGGTTATCGCCCTTGCCTATAATGCAGAGGATGGCAGTTTCACTGAGCTGCAATATATCTCTACCATTCCGGCAGATTTCACGGAAAACAACCAAGGAAGCGCAATCCAACTTTCTGCGGACGGACGTTTCGTATACGCGGCAAACCGCGGCCATAACAGCATTGCCATTTTCAGCGTAAACCAAGACTCTGGAGAGCTTACTTTCGTAGAGCGTACACATACAGAAGGAAACTGGCCGCGCGACTTCCGCATCGATCCAACAGGCGCCTTCCTTGTAGCTTCCAACGAAGAATCTGGAAATCTTGTGTTATTTGCAAGAAACGAACAAACAGGAACGTTGCAGCTGCTGCAATCAGACGTACGTGTACCGAAGCCTGTATGTGTTGCATTTTTGCATACAGTCTAAGAAAAGCGGACAAGGCCCGCCTTTTATGGCAGCGTAGGGGTGGGCCGGAGTAAAAGGCGCTTTTTTCCTTTTGCGGAGGTTCAGCCTGGAGTCTGCCATTTTGGGCCTTGGGAGCTAGACATCACCCCGAAAAGTTATACTTTCTTATCTAATAAGAAAACTCGCCAATTGGCGCGAGCCGTTAGCTGAAGGCAGAGGTGTATAGCTGCACTTACACTGTATTCCTAAAATTTTCGACTACTTCGCATGGCTCTAGCTGGAAATGTATACTTTCCTACAGTGGAACAAAGTCCCCCTTCCATAGGATAAAAGGGGGACTTTTTCATTCTGAAATCATAAATTGCTTGATAAAAACGATTATTTAGTAAGTTGATTTCGATCTTCAACCTGCGGCGGCTCCTCCATCCATCCATTTTTAATCATAATTTTCCCGCCTTCTTGAGCGAAAGCAAAAATATCTTTTCCAATAAAGGCCATTTTTGCTGGCAAATCGCTTCGCAAACTAAATGCACCTCCCAATGCATTACTTCCAAGTCCAAATGAGGCTAATAAACTTGTATTGTACATCATCAATTTATCGGAAAACGGCGCCGTTTTTGACGCAGTTGCTTTACCGGCGTGAGTGGCTGGTGGTTCAATAAAACTTTGCCGTAAAAATTCACCCAGGTCCATTTCAATTTTTTCGGATAATTTCATCCCTTTGACAAGATACTTTTTCACATCTTCATTCGTAGCAACTTGCGCAAAGCCAATCATTAATTGCATCCCTACAAGGTTTGTTTCAATGGCATGATGGATGAGGGAAACTTCAACCGTATTTAAGGATCTCTTTTCATTAAACAAATTCAATCCACCTATATACTCTTTATCCTGCACAAAACGAACCTCTGTTGGCATCGACACAAAAGGAGGACGTATCAAAACCCCCTTTTTCAGAAGAAATTGAGTTGATTGACTGTTTATCGCTTGGGACTCTGCAGTTAAACCTATAAAAAAATCTTCAATATCTTTTCGATAAGTCATACCTGTAAAAAGTGCATATAGACTCATTTCCACTTTCGTCATCAGATGCAGATACATAATATCGTACATGTAATCATACAGCTTTGGAACACCTTTATGTACGTCACCTTCTGTAAAACCCATGGGAATGACTGCCCCTTCTTGCTGGAGAATGCTTGTAATCGCCTCTACACTTTGGACAGCTCTATTATAATGCAACTGCAACAGTTGTTTCGCTTCATCATCAGCATGCTCGATAAAATGTTCCAACATCCTGATGATCATCGTTTTTTCTTGATAAGTCATCCACAAATTAGCCAATTCTGACGATGTGATAGGCGCTTGACCTGATGTTGTCATTCTATATCCTCCTATGTTTTATTTTCTTACTGTAACCACAAGGACACTATTTTATAAATAAACATTTCCTACAGTGAAGCAAAAACGGCAAGGATTTATCCCCTGCCGTTTTTGTTGAATATATACGATGTTACAATAGTTATTGCGAGTGACAGCTTAACATTTAAAGAATAGGCGCCATCGTTTCTTTTAACACTTTAACAGAATGTGTAAATTGTTCTTTCTCTATCTCATTTAACTGAACCTCAACTACTTCTCTGACGCCTCCACGATTAATAATAGCAGGTGCTCCAATATAAACATCGCTATGTCCGTATTCACCATTTAAAAATACAGATACAGGCAGCACACTGTTTTCATTATTAAGTATCGCTTTTGTGATCCGAACGAGAGACATTCCAATCCCATAGTACGTAGCACCTTTTCTTTCAATAATATGATATGCCGCATCACGTACATTCACAAAGATATTCTCCATGTGTCCCTTTGTAAACTCTCCTTTTCTTTTAAGAAAATCATCCAGCGGCTCAATTCCAATTGTAGAATGACTCCAAACAGGTAATTCAGTATCACCATGTTCTCCAATAATTAATGCATGCACGCTTCTTGGGTCTACATTGAAATAATCTCCTAGCATAAAGCGTAAGCGCGCTGAATCCAAAGTTGTTCCTGAACCGATCACACGCTCCTTCGGCAGTCCAGATTCTTTCCAAGTGACATATGTTAGTATGTCTACTGGATTTGTAGCTACTAAGAAAATGCCGTTAAAGCCGCTTTCCATTACGTTTCGTACAATCTGTTTGAAAATATTAGTATTTTTCACCACTAAGTCTAGGCGTGTTTCACCGGTCTTTTGTGCTAATCCTGCAGTAATAACGACCAAATCTGCCTGTTGGCAATCCTGGTAAGTGCCGTTCCACACTTTTGTTGGCTTAGGAGCAAACGGAATCCCATGATTGAGGTCCATTGCCTCTCCCTCTGATTTAGCTTCATTCACATCTATTAAAACCAGTTCCTCTGTAATTCCTTGATTAATCATGGAATACGCATAGCTGCATCCTACAGCCCCTGTTCCAATTAAAACAACACGATTGATTTTCTGATTCATTTTCAACATCTCCCTCGCGTAAATTTGTAAGGAAAATTCTCTTACTATTGTAGCGATAAGTTTTAATATTTGATACGTTGATTATATATTAAAACTTGTGAACTTTTTCACATAAACATTGACTTATTTGTGAACTTTTTCACATTTATAACTATAAAAACATTTTAAAGAAAACTCTCTGATTGGCAAAGACAGAAGCATAGCTGCACTTACACCTTGTTCCTAAAATGTCCTGCTGCATTAAATGGTCTCCTAGCTGGAAATTGATACTTTCCTACAGTGAAAAAAACCACCTCCCCTTAATGGGAGATGGCTTCTACTACTGGACTTATTTTCACTGCACTTGCTTTAAATCCAGGCATTCTACATGTCGGATCCAAGTCCTTTGGAATTAAAAAATTCACATTTTGTGAATCAGCCCAATGAAATGGAACAAACACTGTATCCTGCCTAATCTTATCAGACCACTGGCTTCTGACCACAATGCTTCCGCGCCGTGATTCTACTTTTACAAGGCTCTGATCCTGTATATTATATTTCATCGCTGTTGCCGGATGAATTTCCATAAACGATTCGAAGTTTCTCGCTGCAAGCGACGAGCTTTTTCTCGTTTGTACACCTGTTAAATAGTGTGACATAACGCGTCCTGTTGTTAAATAAAGCGGAAACTCTCCATCTGGTTTTTCTTTCGGAACAACTGAGTTGTTTGAAACAGCAACCATTACCGCTTTGCCATCTGGATGGGCGAACGATTCTTCAAACAACCGCTTCGTTCCCGGATGTTCCGGATCCGGACAAGGCCATAAAATGCCGTTTTCCTTACGCAGACGATCGTACGTGATGCCAGAATAATCTGCAAGCCCCCCACGGCTCGCTATCCGTAATTCATTAAAAATCTCCTCGGCAGATGAGAACGAGAAGTATTCTCCCTTACCAAGCACTTTAGCAATATCGCAAAGAATTTGCCAATCGTGTCTCGCTTCCCCAGGACAAGGCTTGCTTGCTTCCCGAAGCGTAACACGTCCTTCTACGTTCGTCATCGTTCCTTCGTCTTCTAAGTAGGAGGAAGCCGGCAAAATCAAATCTGCTAATCTCGCAGTCTCAGAAATAAATAGATCAACCGCCACGAAAAACTTTAATTTTTGTAATGCCTCCTGCACAAGATGAGCATTCGGATTGGACACAATTGGATTAGAGCACATCAGCAGCATACCAGTAATCTCACCGCTATGAACCTTTTCCATCATTTCATACGCCGAAACGCCTTTTCTTGGTAAATCTTCAGCACGGACACCCCATACATCTGCAATGTACGCACGGTGCTCTTCATTTTCAATCAAACGGTAACCTGGAAGCTGGTCTGCCTTTTGACCGTGCTCCCTTGCTCCTTGACCATTACTTTGACCGGTTACAGCTCCATAACCGCAATACGGCTTACCCATTTTACCCGTAGCAAGCAGAATATTGAGAAAATTACGAACAGCAGCGGAGCCATCTGTTTGCTGTTCAACTCCTCTTGCTGTAAAAATCATCCCTGTTTCTTCACGTCCGAAGATTCCGCCTGCCTTGCGAATTTGCTCAGCTGGTACGCCTGTTAACTCCGCAATTTCATCCATATCTAGTGCGGCAACATGCTCCGCTACCTCATCAAATCCTTTTACACGCTCACGAACAAACGCTTCATCTACTAAACCTTCCTCGATAATGACTTTTAATAACCCGTTAGCTAAAGCCGCATCTGCGCCCGGCTTTACCTTTAAATGCAGGTCTGCCATTTTCGTTGTCGCTGTTTCCCTCGGGTCAATTGCAATAATATACGCACCGTTTTCCTTCGCTCTTTCAAAGTATGGCATCATTGTTGGCTGACATTCAGCAATATTTGTCCCTGCCAAAATAATGCAGCGTACATTCGAAATCTCAGACATACTGTTGGTGAATCCTCGGTCCATACCAAACGTTTGGCTTGCAGCGGATGCAGCCGCCGACATACAAAGTCTTCCATTATAATCAATATATTTGGTTTGCAAGGCAACACGAGCAAATTTCCCTAGCAAATACGCCTCTTCATTTGTAATCGATGCGCTGCCGTACACCGCTAGCGCATCATTGCCATCTTCAGCTTGAATACTTGTAAAGTTCTCGCGTATCTTCTCAAGCGCCTGCTCCCACGAAATGCGGACAAATTCACCATTTACCTTCAGTAACGGATACGTAACCCGATCACTGTGCAAAGCATGCTGATGTGCATTCATCCCTTTAATACACAAACGCCCCTCAGAAGTTGGATTGTCTTTTCCGATTGTTTTGTACTGCTTGCGCGATACAATCGACTGCTCAATCAACTGCATTTTGCATTGCATGCTGCAATATGGACATTGTGTATCGTACACACGCTCCGTTTCCGCTTCTTGCTGCCTAGATCGGAAATACTTTAATAACAATTCCGTCATAACTCTCCATCCTTTCTTGCTTATGAGTAGCTTTTACTTGATGTTTTTTGGTAATAAGCTGCATCTGCTTCCAGCCGCTCCAGCAATTGTCGACGAAGCTCTCTATCAAACAACACTTCCCTCACGTGTATGATGCCAACTCGGTCAAGCCATTGCCATGTGCGCTCCAAATAATTGGCTGTCTCTCGGTAATATTGAATAAAACCGCTGATAATTCCAACTGCCTCCTCATTCGTCTCCGCAACACAAAGCAATTGTCCGCTGCGCACATTACGCCCGCTGCTGCCGCCAACGTAGATTTCCCAGCCTCTGTCTATCCCCATAATGCCGATATCCTTCGTTGTCGAGCCCGCTCCATTATGCATACAGGCTGACACACCCATTTTAATTCGATAAGGTGTTGTCACAAATTCTGCTTGCTTTTCTAACAGAACAGCTAGCTCCAAAGCCTTATCCTTCTCACATTGACAGACATGTTCACCGATACATGTTTTTACATTTTGTACCATATTTCCATATGTCGCGCTTAATGGCATATCTAACTCAGCCCAAACGCTCGTTAAATCCTCTTGCTTCACACCCATCAATAGAATGCGCTGCTCACTCGTTATCGCTACATTCGCAATCTGATATCTTTCCGCTACATCAGCAATTTTCCGTAATTGATCTGCTGTTGTTAAGCCCCCGTACATTTGCGGAACAATGGAGTACGTGCCGTCACTTTGTACAATCGCATTCATCTGTTTGTTCATGTATAAAACTTCACGTTTGATTTCGTACTCTGGGTCAATCATTCCTAAATAATACTGCAAAGCAGGACGGCAAACAGAGCAGCCTTCGCTATCCTTCCAATGAAGCTCCTTCATGACCTCTTTCACAGACGCAAGACCACGCAGCTGCATCTCCTGCACAACTTCATCCTCAGTAAGCGCCGTACAAGGGCACATTGGTTTTTTCTCGATTACTTCTTCAAAGTCGTCACTTTGTATATATGCCAATAAATCAGCCACCAAAGGCTTACACCCGCCGCAAGAGCCCGAAGCCTTCGTACAGGCTTTAATCTCTTCAACCGTTGTTAATCCCTTTGTTTGAACGGCTTCAATAATGCTGCCCTTTGAAACACCATTACAATTACAAATAATGCTGCTGTGAGCCATCTGTGCAACCTCATTGCCACTGTCGCTTGATGACTGAAGAAGAGATACTTTATCCGTATCAGACACATCTCGTTGTTTCACAATAATATCAAGCAGTTTTGTACCATCCTTCGTATCGCCAAATAATACAGCACCGATCATTTTATCCTCACGGAACACGGCCTTTTTATAAATACCGTCTGCTGCATTATGAATCGTAACAGCCTTCGCCGTTTCATCCTCTATAAACTGGCCAACCGAAAACACATCAACACCGGATATTTTCAGCTGCGTCGAAAGAACAGAGCCTTCATATCCCTCTGAATCGATTCCACAAATACGCTTAGCTAATATCTTCCCTTGCTCATACAGCGGCTTTACTAGTCCATACACCATTCCTCGGTGTTCGACACATTCGCCGACTGCATATACATTTGGTACACTTGTTTCCAAATAGTCGTTAACGACAATCGCTCTGTTTACTTCTATCCCACTCTCTTGCGCCAGCCGTACATTCGGCCTTACTCCGACAGCCATGACAACCAAGTCAGCTTCTACCTCTGTTCCATCCTTAAAAACAAGCCGCTCTACCCGGTCTTCCCCAGCAATCTCTGCTGTGTGCTTTTCCAGAAGAAATTTCATCCCTTGCGCTTCCAGCTCTGCCTGCAGCATTTTCGCCGCTGTTCGATCAAGCTGCCTTTCCATCAGGTAGTCAGCAATGTGAACAACGTGCACATCCATCCCAAGGTTTAACAGTCCTCTCGCAGCCTCCAGCCCTAATAATCCGCCACCAATAACAACCGCTTTTTTATACTGTTTTGCTGTTTCCACCATCGTTTGGCAGTCTTCAATCGTTCGAAACGCAATAACTCCGTCCTTGTCAGCTCCTGGGAGCGGAAGCATAAATGGAACCGATCCTGTTGCTAAAATAAGAATATCGTACGGTACTTTTCGATCTTGATCTGTCTTAATCACTTTCTTCTCAGTATCAATCGCAGCAACTGTTTCCCCGCTAAACAACTGAATGTTGTTCTGCTCATACCAATCGCGGTCATTGATAACAATATCTGCAACCGATGTGCTGCCTTGTAGCACAGTCGATAATAAAATTCGATTATAGTTTACATGCGGTTCGCTGCCGAAAATCGTAATCTCAAAAGCATCTGGATTATGTTGTAAAATTTCCTCAATGCAACGAACACCCGCCATTCCGTTCCCTACTAATACTAGCTTTTGTTTGTGCATGTCAAAACCTCCGGCAAGTTATGAGAAATTGTCAATAAAACTTTGCATGCTTCTTATTATTTCATAAAACGCAGGGAAATGGAATCTTTAATGTTATAATTTCTAACATTAAAGTTACATAAAAACTATTTGATTTTTCTTCTCGTTCATGTATAATACCTTCCTTTCGACAAAGAACAAATCTCTTTTATAAATACATCAAGGTGAAAATTCACCTTTTTATTGTAAAACCTGTGTATCTTTCTTAATTTCGACAGAAAAAGACGAAAAATGAACGTTATGTTTTCTAACATTGCACGTGACAAAAATGAACATTTTATAGTATTCTTAACGCAACAAACAGCAGGCATACAAATTCAAACACAACCGGGGGTATCGCAATGAAACGTGTCAACTTATTCTCATTCATTATCTTACTTGGAAGAATCGCCTTCTCTAAAAAGTATAGTGTAGGTTGGTAATTACTCGTTTACACATAAAGAAAACGCGCTGATTGGCGAGCCCTGCCCTTGTGTAAGGACAGAGACGTAGCCCTACTTTATTCCTACAATTTCTCACTACATCGAATGGTCTTCTAGCTAGAAATTTATACTTCCTTAAAAGGTAAAAAATAACAAGAGAAAAGACGGACATTGTCCGCCTTTTCTCTTGTTATTTTTTACCAATTTCTTTTTTCCTGCACAACCTACAAGACAAAGGTTTTCATCACATAATATCCCGCATATAAAGCCTGCCCGAAAAACACTGCTCCCCACACCGCAGCTGGAATAAACGTAGCCTCCGCCAAGCTCGTCGCATCCCCTGCCTCATATCGATTGGTGACACTTAGCTTGCAAATTGTCCACGCTGATGTAATAGAATCTACAAGCACTACAACGGAGAAGAAAATGCTCACATGAAGAATGAGTACTGTATATTGCTTATAGACAATATATCCAATTACCAGCAAGAAACTAACTGCCCAAAGAAATCCATATAAGTTCCGAACCCAAAACAAAGAAGAGACTGCTGTAATACCAAGAAAAATAAGCAAAATTGTCTGATAGTCGCCCTGTTGCAGCAAATAAAACAAGCCAACCGCTGCTGCGGAGGAACCAGTATAGCCTGCATACGCAACTAACGCTCGTATCGTGCGAGATCTTTTCGTTCTTGTGATAGCTAAACCGCTCGTATCCCGATGCAGCGTAATTTTATGCACCTTCCCGCCTGTTACGATTGCCATCAAACCATGAGATAATTCATGTATTAACGTATTAGCTAATGCTGCAAATGTTTCTGCTGTTCGCACAATCCGATACACTGTTAACAGCCCCCCTGTTCTTGCTTCAGGAAAGCTAAGCAAAATGGGCAAGGCAATAAATACAAATATTACAAGCGCCATGTATGTATAAATCAAATAAATATTTGGCATAATTGCTCCCCTTACCTTCGTGTCATCTTCCATAGTATATCATGCTTTCTTTCCCTTCCAGCAATCTGGACAGAGCCAGCCAAATTCCACCATACATTCACCTGCGTAAAGTTTGATTCCATGCATTGAAATCTCTTACCTGACTTTGGTACAATCTGTACAGGAAAGACAGGTGATAGCATTGGTACAAACTTCCGCATTAATCAGCGAAGTTATTGATCGAATTTCAAGATTGAATATTCTTTCTGTCTATGAAAAATATATGAAACAGGATTTAGAGGATGCCATCCTCTCGATTTACGAAGAAAAATACCATGATAAAGACATCAAGGATGCGCTTCGCATTATTAAACGTAACTCCCTAAACCGGACAAAGCGGCGCTGGGTAAACAGTACAATACAGGATTACGAAAACAAGAAAAAAGGCCGCAAAGAGCTAGCAGAAGAATATGATTTGCTCGAAGCATATTATACGAAATACGGAGAAAAAGCCTTTAAGCAGCAATTCCACAGCTTTTCCTCCCCCACTGAGGTCATTGCATCTAGAATAGAAGAAATTACGCAGTGGAGTGAAGACGATTCACAGTTCTTATCAGACTATCGTTATATTCACGCAAAAACACGTTCGCAAATTGAAAAAGCATTACACGCAGATATTGCCGTCATTCTCGGGATCACGTTAACGGACAACTCCTTTTCACTTCTAGATGAGCTCATTATTGAAAGTCCGTTCAGTACAGTCGAGCACCCTTTCTTTTCGAACACACGCGGCAAGGTGCAGCTTAATCAACCAATGCTTGAACGCGAAGGCAAGCATTACTTTCAAAGCTACTACGACCTTGGCGATGGCACAGACTATCAATTTCTTATTGAAAAGGAATATGTTGAAGAGCATGGCAACAAGGTAAGCGATTTAGACCGTCTGGATTATAAAATTTTTCTTGAAGTCATGAGCAACCGTGATGAGCGCTTTGCGTCTCGTAAAATTATTGAAATTAAAATCGGTGATCTTGTCAAAAATCTATATAAAACCGATGGCACGAAAAACTATAAAATCGTAGAAGAGCGCATTACAAAAATGAAGCATTTCAGCATGACAAAGCGGCAGGATGATGATATTGTATCCTATGGCATTTTTGACTTTGTCCGCATCTACACACAACCAAACGGTACGCGCGTGGCAGAAATCCATGTTAACGAAGTAATTTATCACGATTATATTCAAAAACAAACGATCCGCATGTATAAGAAAAAGGTTGAAAATCTAAGCCTGGATTCTTCCTATCATCTGCTGTTTGCACTGCAAAAGGAACGGCTGTATTGCTATGAGTCGAAATCATCGTATCAGGTAAAACTCAATTATATCTACTTCGCCACAAAAATCCGTTTTAAAAAGCGACGAAAATCAGAAAACTTAAAAGAAGTCGAAGAGGCACTAGAGGAGCTCATTTCCCAAAAAATTGTTGTTCAATCCTACCGCCGTATGGGCGAAGTATTTTGGGTTACCTTTATTCCGCTTGAAGAAAAGGAAGTGCGGGATCTGCTAGAAGGAAAATACGAGTATATGCCGATCGAATACTCGAATTATGATGCACTAACTTAAACGGAGGGATACATGAAGAATGAACGAGATTATTGAACTGCTGCTACAGCATCGATCCATTCGAAAATATGAAGACCGACCGCTATCTGATGAGCAAATCCGATTCATTGTAGAAAGCGCACAAGCGGCATCAACATCCAGCTATATGCAAGCGTACTCGATTATCGGCGTTCGTAATAAAGAAAAAAAGCAACGGCTTGCTGAACTTTCCGGGCATCAGCCTTATGTAGAAGCAAATGGTCATTTTTTCATCTTTTGCGCAGATTTCTATCGCCACACTGTTATTGCCGAAATGGAAGAAGCAAATATGACCGATTCTCTCGAGAGCACGGAGAAATTTATGGTCGCTGTCATTGATGCAGCGCTCGCGGCACAAAATGCGGCTGTTGCTGCTGAATCGATGGGTCTTGGCATTTGCTATATTGGCGGCTTACGCAACAACCTAGAAGAAGTAGCAAAGCTGCTAAACACACCAAAGTACGTCATTCCGCTCTTTGGCATGACAGTCGGCTATCCTGTTCATGAACCAGGTAAAAAGCCTCGCCTGCCGCTAGCGCATATCTATCATGAAGATGCCTACAATCAAGATGAAGAAACATACAAAAAGCAGCTGCAGCA
The DNA here is from genome assembly GCF_038440375.1 of Bacillus sp. OTU530. NCBI lineage: Bacteria > Bacillati > Bacillota > Bacilli > Caryophanales > Bacillaceae > Bacillus > Bacillus sp. OTU530. Next base: position 32,029 of record NZ_JASATP010000034.1, on the reverse strand, counting down.
ATACAATCAAACCATTAAACACTACTACACAGAAAGAACAGGCGGTACACGAACAGACACGTGGACTGGACAAATGGCGCAAGCTCTTTCACAACCGACGAGAATGTATATGAAAAAGTTTGTGGAGCAGCAAGGGATGAATAAAAGGTAAAGAAAACTCGCCGATTGGCGAGCCCTGCCCTTGGGCGAAGACAGAGACGTAGCTCTACTTATACTTTATTCCTAAAATTTCTCGCTACGTCGAGTTGGCTTCCGGCTAGAAATTTATACTGTCTTAAAGTGTAATGGAAGAGCCACCTAAATAGGTGGTTTTTTTCATATCGCTTATCTTTCTGAAGCACATTTCGTAAATCAATCATGCAATCCTCAAATATGCATACCTATCATACGTACCTTATTGACGAAAAGGTACGTCTTTTAGCCGTACATCGCCATTGCTTCATACACAGAATCGACATTCTCGTATGCTAATTCAACTTTTGAACCATTTCTCCGTACTAACACGTCAAAAAGTGAACCATTTCTCCGTACGATCCTTGCAAAAAAAGTGAACCATTTCTCCGTACTTGCTCTAAAAAATGAACCAGACTTCCGTACTTTTCATAAAAAGTGAACATTGCTTCCGTACCTTTTTGACATAGTGAACAATACCTCCGTACTTTTTCGACAATATGCACGAAATGGTTATATTTTCTACGTAAATCCCTGTTTTTCCTCATTTTTTCGCATTTTAATTATGAATATTTTGTGACTAAAATAGCAGCATTCTCGATAATTTGAACCATTTCTCCGTACGAATTATGCTAACTTCGACAAAACTAACAGCCGTCTTCACAAATGAACCACACCTCCGTACTATTTTGTCATTCCCCTTGCTTTTTCCCTATCAAACCCGCATCGTGCCTACGTTTCTGTTACATAACAATGCTGCACAAAACAGGTATAATCAAAAGAAAATAGATGCAATATCATCATTTTTGAACCAAAAACCCGTACTCATTTGTACAAACCCTTTGTCACAAATAACATTGAACCATTCCTCCGTACTAATATGACACCATTAAAAAACGTTGATATATCAGGCTTTTAAAGAGAAGTGAACCATTTCCCCGTACTGTTATGTCGTTTTACAACCATTCTCCCCCCTACTATACTGTAAAAAGGAAAATAGAAGGGAGGGCTATACATGGAGCAAAGAAAGCTTATCTTAAAGCGCCATATTCTTGTGGCAAACAAGCTTCTCGCTGTAATGAGCGGCTTGAATCGGCAAACAAAGCAGAATGGGATATATACATACGAAAAGCATAACCTTGGCATTGACGATGCATTTCTGTCTATCAAATGGACTGCTTCCCTTATGAAGCAGCTTCTTACGTATGCATCCAAATGTACAAGCGATGGCACAATTACACTTATCTCTGAACAAGAAATGGCGTGCACAATGGGCTGCTCCGTGCGTACCATCCAAAATAACAATATCCTGCTCGCAAATGCCGGCATCATTCAATGGGACAGACTATGGGGTGGATATATCGAAGTCTCTCTTTGCAATTATTTAGAGGATTTCCTTGATTTGCATACAAAGGAATCATCACAGGAAAAAGCTGAAGATTTCCAAGAAGATGAATACTATTCTAAAGGCGGCTACACGTCCATTACTGACGAAGTAATGTACCTTCTGCTCGGCATCCGCAGCGTAAATGTACTGCGCCTCGCGTTGCGTGCACTCTATACATACGAAAAGGATGTAAATGTCAAAAAAGAAACAGAAGCCTTGCTCTCCTACAGCGAGATCAAGCATATTCTACCGCGTTATATCGGCTACAAACGGGCTATTCGCCAGCTGGCGGACAAGCTCAGCTCCATCTTCAAAATAGAACTATTTGAAAAAGAAGACTGTATTAAAACATTTATGGAAGAAAAGAATATGAAAAAATCCATCCTTGAGAAAGTAAAGGATGGGTTTATTCTGTCATGCGGCTTAATCGGCTCACGTGACAGCAAAAAGCAAAAAACAATCGAAAAAGCATATGCTGAGCACTTATTCGCCCGCTTCCAGTCTTTCTTCCAAAGCTTTGGCCGCTATGAAATCGACAAGAAGCATATTCACAACCTTGCCCTTGAATTTGGAACAGACATGCTCGAAAAAGCACTGCAGCGTATTCAGCACGATCTTCATGCCTTCACACTGCAAGGCTATGAAGCTGCCATGACGATTGTCCGTGAAATCGAAGCAGATGTAGCTACCTATGTCCAAAAAATTGCCCGCGGGTACTACCAGGCAAAAATTTCCGCCTAATGTACCCTTATTTTCTTATGCCCTTTTTTAGGGCTTTTTTTATTTATCTGAAAAAAACTAGAAAGCCAACCATTGACCGTTCCTCCCCCTCTCATCTTCCTTTCGTAGAAAAGTATACTTAATTGAGAATAATTTTCATTCATATGAAAAAAATCAAATTCTTCTTGAAGAAATACAGTTTTCGATCATAAAAAAAAGAAAACTTCAGCAAAATATTTAATTTCTTAGCAAAATATATTGTGAACAAATGAAAAACACATTTTGGACAACTGCATAAAATTCGAGAGAAGAAACGGCTGAATTCCTTGGAGCTGTAGGAGTGAAGAAGGATAATGTTTTTACAATTTTTATAATAAGAGTAATAGAAATTCTAATGAAATAAGAATAGAAAGAAATCATTTATAAAAAAGACCTAGATAAACGAACGCTCTATTTTAAATACAGTTTTATTAGAAACCCTACCGATATTTCACAGGTTTTATATACCAAAAAAATCTCAAGCTGTTTTACTTGAGATTTTGATTTTGAGATAAGTTTTGATGTAAGTTCCCTATTAACAACAATAAATAGACTTTCACTTTTTTAAACAAACAGTTTAATAATTTGGAACAAGACCACATATGTTAGTAATGAAGCGTCCGCTGTACAGCTAACCATTACATTCATAAGGGGGAACTCACATGCAATGGTATTTGAAGGTGTTAAAGAATTATGTAGGCTTTCAAGGAAGAGCAAGTCGTCAGGAATATTGGATGTTCGTCCTTGTTAATGTCATTATCTCTATTGTGCTTTCCATAATAGATACAATGGCAGATCTTTCGTCGGTGCTAACAGGAATCTATTCTTTACTCATTCTGCTGCCATCCTTAGCTGTCGGCGTTCGTAGACTGCATGATACGGGAAGAAGCGGCTGGTGGCTCCTAATCAGCCTAATCCCTCTTATCGGCAGCATCATTTTAATTGTATTTGCATGCCAGGACAGCCAAGAGGGCGATAATCAATATGGACCAAATCCTAAACGCAGTGTAAGCTATTGAACTGATAAAATATAATACTTTAGAAAAACCGCCTAGAGCGGTTTTTCTGGTTTTCTTTGGGTCTTACAGATGGATTCTAATTTATTTCGTATGCCATTTATTATAAAAAACCTTACTCACACTAATTATGGGCTGTTGAATTCGCTACGTCGAATTCAACTCTAGCTGGAAGTTTATACTTTCTTACAGTATAAAAAAAACAGATCCTTTACAGATCTGCCAGGTCATTACCATACACATACACCCTAGGTACTCGTTTTCCTATTAAACAAACCACTTCATAATGAATTGTCCCCATGATATCCGCAATCGTGTCAATCGATTGAAAAGCATAACCACTTCGTCCAAATAGCACTGCCTCCTCCCCTGGTTGGCACCCCAAAAGATGTGTTACGTCAATCATCATTTGGTCCATACATATTCGTCCAGTTATCGGGGCAAAGGATTCCTGCACCAGCACGCCTCCCTGATTGGACAGTGAACGGGATATACCATCAGCATAGCCTATGGGAAGTGTGGCAATTTGTCGCTTCTCTTCATGTATGGATGTACATCCGTAACTGATTGGCTGCCAAGGCGGAACGGTTTTAACTGCAGCAATTTTCATTTTTAAGCTCATTGCTTGTTTAAGCTTGATAGGATGTTCTCTTAACGATACATCCGGGCATAGTCCGTACAAGGCAATACCGATGCGCACCATATCCAAATGCATTTCTGGAAATCGCATCGCGGCGGCACTGTTACAGCAATGCTTGAGCGGAATCTCGATGTTATGCTGCTTTAAGACTTCTATGATTTGTAAAAATGTATGAAACTGCTTATATGTATACGATTTATCCATAGCATCAGCATTTGCAAAATGAGTAAAAATTCCTTCAAGCTTAATAAACGGAGCTGAAATCGCCTTTTGTGCCAGCATAAGCGCCTCAGCCGCTGAGGTAACTCCAATTCTTGACATGCCTGTATCTACTTTTATATGCATACAGGCAGTTTGCTGCTGCATGGTGGATTGCTGAATTACTTCCTCCAGCACCTCATCATTAAAAACAGTGAGTGTGATATTCGCCGAAATTGCTGTGGCAACGGAACGAACCGGTGTATAGCCAAGCACTATAATAGGATGAGAAATACCCGCACCCCTAAGTTGCAGCGCTTCATCTAGTATAGCCACACCAAGGTAGCTGGCTCCTGCCCGGATCACCGCCTTAGCAACCTCGATTGCGCCATGGCCGTAGCCATCTGCCTTGACCACAGCCATTAGCTTTGTATGCTTTTGTACGAATTCCCGAAATTGCGTCATATTTTCTTCAATATCACAAAGCGAAATCTCTGCCCATGTATCACGATAGCTATTCATACATATCCCCCTATAGATAAACAGCCCCCTCACAGAGGGAGCTGCCATTTATGCGAATGTTACTTCCTTTTCAAACGCTCTCTCAGCTGGTACATATTCATAGCCAAGATCTCTCGCCACTGCTTCATACGTAATCTCTCCATTTGCCACGTTCAAACCAAGCTTTAACGCAGGGTTTTCTGCAATAGCCTTATATACGCCTTTGTTTGCGATTTGCAGTGCATACGGGACTGTAACGTTTGTTAATGCAAGCGTTGATGTTCTTGGTACTGCTCCTGGCATATTTGCAACAGAATAGTGTACTACACCATATTTTTCGAAGGTCGGATTGTCATGCGTTGTTACATGATCACACGTTTCCACAACACCGCCCTGGTCAATCGCAACGTCGACAATCACAGATCCCGGCTTCATCGTTTGTACCATTTCTTCTGTTACAAGCTTCGGAGCCTTAGCGCCGGGAATTAATACAGCGCTAACGAGAAGATCGGCTTCCTTCACTGCTTCAGCAATATTTAACGGATTAGACATTAACGTTTTCACATTTGTTCCAAAAATATCATCCAATTGACGAAGACGATCTGCACTTACATCAACAATTGTAACATCTGCCCCAATGCCGATTGCTATTTTCGCTGCATTCGTACCAACGATGCCACCGCCAATAATCACAACTTTGCCGCGCTTTACGCCTGGTACGCCTGCAAGTAAAATACCTTGCCCGCCATTTGACTTTTGCAAAAATTGTGCCCCAATTTGAACAGACATACGGCCTGCTACTTCACTCATCGGCGTAAGAAGCGGAAGGGTGCGGTTTACTGTTACCGTTTCATATGCAATTGCGGTTACGCCGCTATCTTTTAATGCCTGCGCCAATGATGGCTCTGCCGCTAGGTGCAAATAAGTAAATAAAATCAACCCTGGACGGAAGTAGCCGTACTCACTTTGGAGCGGCTCTTTTACCTTCATAATCATTTGTGACTTCTCCCAAACATCAGCTGCGCTCTCCAGCATCGTCGCACCTGCATTTGTATAATCCTCGTTCGTAAAGCCGCTTCCTGCTCCGGCATTTTGTTCAATTAGTACGGTATGACCTGCGTTTACGAATGAAAGCACTCCTGCTGGTGTAAGTGCCACACGGTTTTCATTGTTTTTGATTTCCTTAGGTACCCCAATAATCATATAATTTTCCCCCTTAACAACTTTGTAGCCTCAGTATAAAACGTTTTCAAAGATTTTGCCTTGTGGCGAAAGGAGAAAAAGAAAGGCTGCTTTTGGGGAAAATCACAAAAACTTCTCTAGCTTTAAATCAAGATACAGCATTAGCTTTTGATTGGGGTCCTTAAAATGAATACCTCCAATTTCAGAAATACGTTTTAAACGATAGGCAAGCGTATTCGGATGGACAGTTAACGCTTTTGCAGCATCATTCACGTTACTGTCTTTATTTAAGAACACATCCAATGTTTCAACGAGATTACTATTATGCTTTTGATCATAATCCTGCAGCTTTTTCAGTGCCTGATTGCGGTGATCCGTCCCTTTCCTGTTTTCTAGCAGCAAATCAATTAATTGATAGATGCCCATGTCACCATAGCTATGAAGAGCTGCCGTCTCGATCGGAAATTTCTTCTTTATCGTCAGCACATTGAGCGCTTCCTTGTATGCCTTTTCAATTTTTGCGTAATTATCATATATATTGCCAAAGGCTGGCTGAATGCCGGAGATATGGAATCGTTTTTCTAGCCTGCAGACGAATTCCTCTACAAAACGGCTCATTTCCTGATGCTCCATGGCTGATAGAAGCAGGACGAGACGCTCGCCGTCTACCGTATGTAGCATCACCTGCACCTGCTGGCTCGTTTGCAGCAAATACATCATTTGCTTTTCCTCTTCGCGCGTAATCTCATGTTGAAACTGAAATACCGCAAGCACAAACGACGAGGCCTGCTTAATTTGCAGCAACTGAAGATGATCCGTAATTTCATCCCGCCTCTGCATATGGCCCGTCAACAGCTTCCAAAAAAACTCCTGCGAACGCTCTTCCTTCTTATTTTTTCGCGCTTGCAGCTGCAGCAGCTTGCTTTTCACAGCAGTAGCTGCTTCCTTAAGCAATAGGAAGTCATTATCGGTAAATTCCTTATCTACCTCTAATGCCCAAATAAATCCGAGCACATCCCCTTTGTTTCGAATAGAAATGGCGATGCGGTCACCGAGTCCAATACCATCAAGCGATTTTACACGAATTGCCTCATCGCTCTCAAGCAACGCGGGAATAATCCCTTCTTTCCATAAACTATTAATCACCTTTTCCGGCACACGCCGGCCAATAATTGTCGCAATGCGTGCTGGATCTGTTCGCTCATCATGCGTACTATAAGCAAGCAGCCGATGATTTGCATCCTCAATCGTAATCGGGCATGCCAGTACCTCACTAATAAGCTCTGCAAATTCTTCTAAGCTATCAAAAGCAGTTTTAAACGGATTTTTTCCTATATATGTCAATAGCGATCCATCCCCTGTTTTTTTGTGGAAATCAACAAAATGATACCATAAAATTCTCGTATTTCTACAAAAACTTTTGTTCACAAAACTGTTACAATCAAAACAAGTAAGATTCATCATGTTTTATCCGAGATTACATATATGTAAGCGTTAACAAATATCTCAGGATGGACGCTGAATTTTATTATACGAAAAAAGCATCTGCTATTTTTCAAAAAAGAAACGATGGGGGGATCAATAAAGAGGCAAGCTTGTAATCTTTCATCACAACGTTTTATAAAGGGGAGAAACGCATGAAAGAAAACCAACAGCAATTGCATCGTGGATTAGAAGAAAGACATATCACACTCATGTCCTTAGGAGCAGCGATTGGAGTCGGGCTATTTCTTGGCTCGGCATCGGCTATTAAACTTGCAGGACCGGGAATTTTGTTCGCATACGGCTTTAGCGGTCTTATTATGTTCTTTATTATGAGGGCTCTTGGAGAAATGGCGATTCAAAAACCAGTTGCCGGCTCCTTCAGCAAATATGCGCGCGACTATCTCGGTCCGCTCGCTGGCTACTTAACAGGCTGGAACTATTGGTTTCTCTGGGTTGTAACATGCATGGCGGAAATTACGGCAGTCGGCATTTATATGAAATATTGGTTCCCAAGCGTTGCAACCTGGATTTGGGCATTGGCAGCACTCGTCCTGATGACCATGGTCAACTTCCTGGCAGTAAAAGCATATGGGGAGCTTGAATTTTGGTTTGCACTTATAAAAATTGTCACTATTGTCGCCATGATCGGCCTCAGCATTTGCATGATTCTATTTGGTATTGGAAATGGCGGTGTTGCCACAGGCATCAGCAATCTATGGGAAAACGGCGGCCTTTTCCCGAACGGCATAAAAGGCGTTCTGCTATCGCTGCAAATGGTTATGTTTGCATACCTTGGCATCGAAATGATTGGGGTAACAGCAGGCGAAGTCAAAAATCCAGAAAAAACCCTTGCCAAAGCCATTGACTCCGTATTTTGGCGTATCCTTATTTTCTATGTTGGCGCGTTGTTTGTCATCATGGCTATTTACCCATGGCAAGAAATCGGAACACAAGGTAGCCCATTCGTACTAACATTTGAGAAATTTGGCATTCGAGGTGCAGCAGGCATCATTAACTTCGTTGTTCTAACAGCGGCACTCTCCTCCTGTAACAGCGGAATCTTCAGCACAGGCCGCATGCTCTTTAACCTAGCAGAGCACAACGAAGCACCAAAAGCATACAGCAAGCTAACAAAGGGCGGTGTTCCGGGAATTGCTGTATTTGCATCAGCAGGCGCACTTCTCATCGGCGTCGTGTTAAACTACGTTGTTCCAGCAAAGGTATTTACGTGGGTAACAAGCATTGCAACCTTTGGCGCAATTTGGACATGGGGCGTCATCCTGCTATCGCAAATTCGTTACCGAAAAAGCTTGAGCCCGGAAGAACGGCAGCAAGTGAAATACGCTATGCCATTTTTCCCTTACTCCTCCTACATTTCATTAGCATTTCTCGCTGCAGTCATTGGAATTATGGCATATAACCCGGACACAAGAATTGCGTTAATCATTGGGCCGCTTTGGCTCGTCAGCTTGACTGCGGTGTATTATGCGAAGGGATTTCATAAAAAGGCGCAGGTTGGAACTGCGAAGGAAGAAAAGATTGGTTAGGGATTAGAGAGAAATAGAAAAGAACCGCGGCTTGAACTGGCCCAAAAAGATAGACACGGGCGTGTCAGGCAGCCTCTTGGGCATGAGCCTGGTATTGAACCGGGTTCATGCCCTTTTGCCTTAATCCGTTTATGATTGTAATAGTAAATATACTGAGCCAGTTCCTGTTTAAGATGCTCCATACTTTCGAACTCTCTATGATAGACAAGCTCCCACCTTGTGCTTTACTACACAACCAGTTTGTAGTATGATGTTCTGAATACCTACCTTTTCTTCCCGTCCGCTTTTATATTTAGAAAGAAGGAGTGAAGGTCTATGCGTCATGTTACACTAGAACAAATTTTTCAGCATCCGATTGCGCAGAAGTATATTAACCGTTCAGGGATGGTGCATGCGATTGCAGTTGCATATCATGCGTTCCGCCTAGCAAATGAGCACGGCCTTTCTGTTGATTTGGCGGTGAAAGCTGGGTTTCTTCATGATATTGGGCATTATACGTGGTATCGTGATGGAAAATGGGATTATGAGCTATATAAAACAAATGATATACATGCGGTGAAAGGTGCAGAGAGGGCACATAAGCTGCTAATTCGACTCGGGGAAGATCCGCGGATTGCAAAGGAGATTGCGCTTGCTATTTTATTTCATACCGATTCGTTCCTACCAAGCAGACCGATTGAGCTAAATTCTTTACAAAGCATCATTAAGCAAGCAGATGAAATGGATGAAGAGCCGGGTGGTCAGCATCATTATCGCACCATTTCTTATGATAAAGCGTTAAAAGCGATTCAACGGCTAGATGAGCTTGTAGATCATACATTGAATCATCGTGAGCATGTGAAAAAATATGAGCAAGCGTAATGAGATGATGTTTGTCTCTGAGAGCGAGTTTCAATAGGAAAGCCCGGTTCTATTTTCAAGAAACCGGGCTTTGTTGTGTCTTCTCCACTTCATCATGACGGACAAGGAACATCCAAATAAAGGAGGCAAACGGGATGATATTCATCAGTAGAAGTATGACCTTTTGAAAATCTGTGCCGAGCCACACACCGTGAATTGTAACGAGGATATATAAAATTGGTGTGAACATATGAAGCACTCGCCAAAGCTTCATACCAATGTGTTTGCGAAGCTTTGTTGTGATCCATGTCAGAATTAGCAAGTACAGTGAGAAAATTCCGATCGCCATTGGCAATGGTTTATAATCAGTTACAAATGGAATGAGCAGGTCCTTCCAATCAAAGGACACATACGTATCGAAGAATAAAAGAGCAAGATGAGCGATGGTGAGGATACACGTCCAATTGGACAATACTTCATGGGCATGAAGCGTGTTTATCATTTTTTTCTTTTTTCGCTTCTGAATTTGTGAAAACAGCCCAACCATTACCGACCCATACATCAATAAATAGGCGACAAGACCGGTGGTCCGGATGAAATACCATATATATTCCTGCATATTAGCCAACCCTCCAGACTTCACCGAATTCGTTCATCCAAACGGCACGCTCACCCTTTTGTTCAATCCATGCGCCACCTTGTTCTTCTCCAAGCAATAGCACTGTTTTTGCCCACACATCTGCTTGTACCGCAGTTGGAGCTGTGACAGTAACAGTGACAATTCTACTATTTACTGATGTGCCCGTTCTTGGATCAATGAGATGATGCTTCCACTCTCCATTGTTTTTCCATCTCCGCTTTGCAGTGGAGGATGTTGCGAGCGCACCAGACGACAGAGACAATGAGGACATGCTTTCCCCAGGTATATACGGATGCTCAATACCGACAGTCAATTCGTTTGCGAGCTGGCCGAATATGCATAGGTCCCCTCCCGCATTGATAAAACCGTCAGCGTTTGCTTGAAGAAGTGCTGCTGTGTAGTCAACAGCCCATCCTTTTGCGATGCCTCCTAAATCGAGCTTTTCCTCCGCCACAATCGTTATGTTCTTATCATCTAGTGCATAAGGAAGCTTTGTTGCAACAGCAATAGGTGCGGATACGAAAGTTGTTATCTCTTGCCCGCGAATTTGCTCAATCGATTGGCGGTATCCTTCCTGTTCTAGTGCAGCTAATACACCAGGCTGAAACAATCCGTTTGTTTCTCTGTAACATTTGGCTGCTTGCTGCAAAATGGAAAAGAGGAGAGGAGATAATGCGACCTCCTGTCCAACTTGTTCATTTAGGCGTGATAGCTCACTATCTGGCAAAAATCTGCTGCAGGCATTCTCAACCATTTCAAAGATATGCTGGACTTGCTGAAGCAGCTCTTCGTCTGAGCGCTTGCTTCGCTCTATACCAAGCTGAATATTTGTATTCATTGCGGAAAAGTTATATGTTTTCACTTTTACGACCCTCCTGTCATTGTGTCAAAGCTACGTGAGTTTTCCTGCATACTGCCCTCGCTTTGGCCATTGTCCCCGTATTGACTGGTTGTTCCCGACTGCTCCTCTGTTTCGGATTGTGTATTTCCGCTGTATTGATCATCAGATTGTTCGTTGAAGCTGTTAGAGCCTCGCTGTTCTTGTCTTCTTCCAAATTGTTGATTGCTTTCGGTCTGTCCATTTTGCGGTGCCAATGTGTCATTTTGCTGCGACGATGAGGATGCATCGTTTTGCTGTGTACCATTTACTGAAACTCCTTGCTGTCCGTCTTCCTGTGCTGACATATAGGCAGCTAAGCCGACTGCCAGTGATATACTTCCAAGGCGAATGCCCCAAGTAATTGCTTTTTTATTCATGTTCTAGATCCTCCTTTTCAAAAGCTTGTCTTCATCTTATAAGAGATTAGTTAAAATACGGTGAAAAACAAAAGAATTTTAAAGCTTTTAATAAAAAGCCTTCCCGTCGGTAGATGCATGTTTTTGCAGGGAAATGGTTAAAGTACGAACGAGGTTTTATATTAAGTAAGGAAGGGGTAGCAGCATGAATAACACAAATAACTCACTTGAGAGCATACAAGAGAAGCAAGCGAAGGATGAACAAAACAGGAAGCGTCAAGGCAAAGGTAATCCAAGCCAAAAGCTTCCTAATAAGCAGCATTAAAAGAGCTGTCTATTTCTTATAAACACCAAAAAAGCATCGGTCTTGTTGCGACCGATGCTTTTGCAGGCCATATTTTAGTTTCCGTAACGAAGTGCATGACTTGGCCGCAAGCACGCAGTCTTTTATGCTGAAGGCTGCAGCTTTGTTTTAGACTTATATTGTTTCTCGGAAATGGCGAACCCGCCTAGCAACCCAATGAACGAAAAGAAAGCAGGAATGCTAAATCCGTACCAATATCCAATATGCACCGATGCTGTCGCTTCAAAATAATCTAATACCGCACCGAATAGGATCGGCAGCAAAACCGCGCTTAAAAAGCCGCCCATATTCGCAAATCCGGACACAACACCAACCTCTTCTTCCAAAAAGGAATGGCGTACAACTGCAAATGTTAGCATACTCGCACCATTTGCGTATCCAATAAGTACATAAAGAACCATGAGCACAGGCAACGGAGGCTTTCCTCCCATAACTAAAAAAGAGGTCCAGCTTAAAAAGGTGAGTAGATGAACGATAATATACGGAAGTCTTCTCATATGAAGACGAGTCGAAATCCAACCTGTAATCGGTCCGCCGATGAGCGCACCCAATAATCCTAGCATGATAAGCTGACTCGCTTCTGCCCGCGTCATGTGATACACAGTCATGCCATACGGAACGGCCCATGAGCCGATAAAACCAACATATGTACCAACAAGACCAAAATGGCAGAAAAAAGCTGCCCATGCCTGTCGGCTCTGAAACACGCGACGGATGATGGATAGCACGCTTTTTTGCTGTTTGCTTTGTTGGCTGGCGTATGGAGGAGCCAGTTTGAGTTGCTTCGGCCTTTTAACGAGAACGAAATATAAGAGTGCAGTCCACGCACAAAGAGCCAACCCTAACGTCAAAAACGGCGCTCTCCATCCAGCTGCCGCAATCCAATATGAAAACGGCAGTGTTGCCATAATGGAACCGAGACTTCCGCACATTCCAGCCCACCCTAGCAGAGCTGCAAATTCCTTTTTGCTAAACCATTGACTTAAAATCAACACGATGTTAATCCAAATCATCGCATCACCAACGCCTACAAGAAGCCGCGCAGTCATTAGAATTGCTTCATGTGAGGCACTGCTATACAAAACGGTGCCAAGCCCATCTAGCAAAGTACCGATAATAAGAAAATAAGCGGGACCAAATCGATCTGCCAACACTCCAAATGGAACCTGCAGACCGGCATACGAAACAAATTGAATGCCCGCTAGTACACCAAGAGTAGAAGCGGAAATATGAAATTCGTCCATCAATTGATCGGTAATTAACCCCGGCGCTGTTCTTTGACTGACAATGAGGAAGTATGCGAATAGAACTGTTGTAAAAACAATCCATTTATATCCGCCTTTTTGTTCTGTTTCTGTTTCCAACTGTAATCGTCTCCTAATCTGTATTAAATTACTCTTTCTATCTTATAACCTCTATTCCCATCTTTCCACATATATGCAAGGCCTACAAGCGGAAAAAACAGGTATAGTCTATGTTTTCGCTTACAATAAGAAGTCGCCATACTCCTATTAGAAAGAATCTGTAAAAAAAGTTAAAGTATGAAAAAAATCCCTTGGTTTCACATCAAACCAAGGGACGTTTTTCTACTACAGCTCTAAAGATTAGCTTTGCAGAATATCTTCAATTCTAGCTAGTTCTTCCTGTGTAAAATCAAGATTGTTTAACGCAGCAACATTTTCTTCAATTTGGCTTACTCTACTTGCGCCAATTAATGCAGATGTTACACGGCCTTCACGCAACACCCAAGCAAGAGCCATTTGTGCCAAGCTTTGTCCGCGTTCTGCGGCAATCTCGTTCAATTTTCGGACTTGATTTACCGCTTGCTCCGTCACTTGATCCTCCTGCAGAAACCCAGTTGCTTTTGCAGCTCTTGAATCAGTTGGTACGCCTGACAAATATTTATTCGTCAGTAAACCTTGTGCCAATGGACAAAATGCGATTGATCCAACACCATTTTCCTGCAGCACATCTTGTAAGCCATCTTCAATCCAGCGGTTCATCATCGAGTAAGATGGTTGATGAATGACTAACGGTGTGCCAAGCTTATTTAAAATGCGAATCGCTTCATCTGTTTGCTCTGCGCTGTAGCTTGAGATTCCTACATACAGCGCCTTTCCTTGACGGACAATTAAATCGAGAGCACCCATCGTTTCTTCGAGCGGTGTATTTGGATCAGGGCGATGTGAATAAAAAATATCGACATAATCTAATCCCATGCGCTTTAGGCTTTGGTCTAAGCTAGATATGAGATATTTTTTTGAACCCCATTCTCCATAGGGACCCGGCCACATCCGATAGCCTGCTTTCGTTGAAATAATCAATTCATCGCGGTACGGTGCGAAGTCTGTTTTTAGCAGCGAACCAAACATTTCCTCCGCAGATCCAGGCGGCGGACCGTAGTTGTTTGCTAGGTCAAAATGCGTAATTCCTAAATCAAACGCTCGTCTTAGCATCGCCCGTCCGTTTTCAAAGGAATCTACACCGCCAAAGTTATGCCAAAGCCCCAGTGAAATAGCTGGCAGCAAGAGTCCCGAGCGTCCGCTTCGGTTATATTTCATTGTTTCATAGCGAGTTTGTTCAGCTTGATATACCATAATTATTGCCCTCCATTATGTAAAAGGTTTAGGGGAAGTACTATATCTGTCTTTCTTATAGAGACGCGCGGTAGATTTCGATTACATCTTCCTTGCTTAGCTTTTTAAAGTTTCCGAGGCTGCCGCGTGTCATTGCTTTGTCAGCCATGACCTCAAGCTTGTCCTCGCCAATCCCGTAGTCTGCCAGGCGGGATGGGGCACCGATGGAATTCCAAAATTGACGGAGTGCCTCAATTCCTTCTAATGCAATGTCACGGTCTGTTTTTCCTTCTGCTGCAATATCAAATACACGTACTGCAAATTGCTTAAAGCGCTCAATGTTTTCATTCATAACATGCTTCATCCAGTTTGGAAACAGGATAGCAAGACCGCCGCCATGCGGGATATCGTATACGGCTGAAACCGCATGCTCAATTTCATGGGTCGACCATTCACCGCGCGTACCCATTCCGAGTGTTTTATTTAAAGCCATTGTACCAGCATATAAAATTGTTGCTCGGTGGTCGTAATTTTCTAAATCGTCAATAAGCTTTGGCGCTGTTTCAATCACTGTTTTTAGCAAGGATTCACAATAGCGATCCTGCAATAGTGTGTTTGGTACATGATGAAAATATTGTTCAAACACATGCGACATAATATCTACCATGCCGTATACCGTTTGGTCACGAGGAACTGTATATGTATATACCGGATCTAGTATAGAAAATTGTGGATATGTAGCAGGACTGCTCCAGCCGTATTTTTCATTTGTCTCCCAGTTTGTAATAACAGAGTTGTTATTCATTTCTGAGCCTGTTGCTGCAAGCGTTAGCACAGAACCGATTGGCAGGGCCTCTGTCGCAGTTACCTTGCTTGTGATAATGTCCCAAACATCTCCTTCATATTTTACACCCGCTGCAATCGCTTTCGCACAGTCGAGCACACTGCCGCCCCCAACTGCCAAAATAAACTGAACGCCATTTTCCTGTGATAAACGAATTCCCTTTTGTACCGATGTTAACCGAGGATTTGGCTCTACACCCCCAAGCTCTGTTACATCTGCGCCGAGCTCGCTTAAAATTGATTGCACTTGGGCATACAAACCGTTTCGCTTAATGCTGCCGCCGCCGTATACAAGCAGTACTTTTGTCCCATATTGCGGAACCTCCTTTTTAAGCGCTTCCAGCTGTCCTTCTCCAAAAATAAGCTTCGTTGGATTTTGATAAGAAAAATTCTCCATAAGCAGTATCCTCCGTTCAGTTTCCTTTTGCTACTCATACTCTATTATCCGGGAATAACCTCATTACACAAGAAAAGTATATTCTTTATAAAAGTAGACTACAAGTACTGAAATATTTTTGCTATAGTTAAGAGCAGATTACATAGTATAATTTTTATAGTTACTATCCTTTATATTCCTGCTGGAGGTATGTATGGAGAAAGAATTAGAAGCTCAAATTGAATGTTCAATCGAAAAGGCGCTTATTATTATAGGAGGAAAATGGTCATTTCTTGTGTTGCGCGAATTGTTTGACGGAACAAAGCGCTTCGGGGAATTACAAAAAGCAATCCAAAAAATTAGTCCAAAGGCTTTGACCGATACGCTGCGTCACTTAGAAGAGCACCAAATTGTCACTCGTACCGTCTATGCTACCGTTCCTGTTACGGTGGAATATGCGCTAACAGAAAAGGGTCTGGCCTTTCATAAAATTCTCAAGGAAATGAAGCTTTGGGGTGCACAGTGGGGGTAAGTTAAATTACATCACACAACTTGTTTTTCTTATATATTAAATAAGCAAGTTTTCTTTATCCGAGGCAGGAGAAGCCGCATTAACTTAGACAGACTTTGAAAAGTTTACTCAAAACGAAAAAAAGAGGCTGTTGCCCTGGGCAGCCTCTTTGGATAAAATCTAGTTATTAATATAACGCTCAAACACAAAACCAAAGTCCTTAACAGTATATTGCTTTCTCGTATCTGTCAGCCAAGAGAAAGCGGCGGTGTTGAGTTCTTTAAATTGGTCAACTAGCTTACTTTCCGTGCTTGTAACGCGACTTAATGTTGTAGAAGCCACTTCTAGGCTTTTTGCTGCATATGCTAATGAAACCTCGTTTTCATGTGAAATTTCTGCGATTTTAAGAAGAGCTTTATACAAATCCTTTAGCTCCTCTAAATGCTTTTTATGTACGTCGATGGAGTAATGTTCAACACCTAAGTTAAATTTGATTTCAACATCTAAATCTACGGTTCCAGCTGTCTCGAGTGTTACATTTGAAATTTTATTCGTGCTGAAATTATAACGGCGGAGTGTGCGCTTTTTACTGACAGCGCTTGTTCCATCAAGATGGATTAAGGCTTTGTTTGTGAAACAGTACTCATCCGATTTTGATTTGATAAGGAAGAAAATCTTCTCATCGTCTTCATGCATAATATAGTCATCTGCATCCACCTTGTCGTAATCTTTCGGTTTAATTACAGAGCCTACATCACTTAACCCTAGTGCATCAGCCGCTAGTTTTCCAAACATGAGATTCATCCTTTCTGTTTTCAATGTAAACCTCAAATATTGCACTCTCATTGTAGCATAGGCATAGTTGATTTTGTAAAATATTTAAAATTTTCTAAAGAAAACTCGCCGATTGGCAAGCCCTGCTTTTAGGCGCAGACAGAGGCGTAGTTGCCCTTATACTTTATTCCTAAAATTTCTCACTACGTCGAATGATCTCCTAGCTAGAAATTTATCCATCTTAAAGTGTAAAGAAAATTCGCCGACTGGCAAGCCCTGCTTTTGGGCGCAGACAGGGGTGTAGTTGCCCTTATACTTTATTCCTAAAATTTCTCGTTACGTCGAATGATCTCCCAGCTAGAAATTTATCCATCTTAAAGTGTAATGAATATATACATTCCTATAATCCTGATAGGTTTCAAAAACGATGAAACGGCCTTAGCCCTATTGATTATAGAGCTAAAGCCGCATTGATCACTTTTATTATTTCCACTATCTTTTTTTCTGTTTCAATACAAAATAATTAATACATGCAACGACTTTTTTGCAGCAATGACTCTTCTATAAACCTTCAATCCAAAAATATCAACCCAGTTACAATTCTTAATAAAGTACTTTTCCCCGCTCCATTCGCTCCTAATAAGGCATATATGGAACCTGTTTTCACAGTGATATTTACATTTTTTAAAACCTCATTCTCTTTAAAACTCTTTTTCACATTTTTGATGTTAAGGACTGTTGAATTCATGGGTCTCTCCCTCTACTCAATAGAATCCCTTAATTTTTTTCTCATTTTATCCATCCATGTTTCTTCTGGAAATTCTGCTAGTAATGAGTCAGCAAATTCGGCAATATCATCTCCGACTACATCTCGTACACTTAAACCCTCACTTGCACTATTTTCGAACATCTCTAAAATATTTTTTAAAAGTTCCAACATTCCTGATCCTTTAGCATAGTTCCACATGTAATTTTCAATTGCTTTCATTGCCTTTCTGTATTCTTCTGGTAATTCATTCACCCTTTTTTGATAGGCACGATATTCCCGTTTTTCTTGAATCATCTTTTTAATCATTTCTTTGCCCCTTTATCTGATTCATTTTCCCTTCTAAAAATGTCCACTTATTCCAAAAAGTTTCCAATTCTTGTTCACCTTTAGTATTTAGAGTATAGAATTTTCTCGCAGGTCCGAGCTCTGACTTTTTCTTCTCAATCTCGACGAGCCCTTTTTTCTCGATTCGAACAAGAATGGTATAGACCGTTCCTTCTACAATATCATCAAAGCCTAAATCGTTTAGGTACTTAGTTATTTCATAGCCGTAGGTTTCTCCAGCATGGATCTTTTGAAGCACCACTCCTTCAAGAACACCTTTAAGCATTTCAGTTAAATCCTTCATATATCCTCCTAATAACCTACTTAGTAATACTGAGTACTACTATATAGTATTACTAAGTAGTTATTATGTCAAACCCATTTTTATTTTTATTTTTATTTACTTCTTTATATTTATGTAAAAAACAGAATAGCCATTATCCCCTTCAACCCTAAATAACCAATCTAATGAGTCTCCTTTTGTTGCAATATACCCATCCAGACTTTGAGAAATAAACAATACTATATTCCGTTGATTCTTCATAACACGCCTATTTGAGGGAGCATCTTTTATATAACAGAGCAGCACCCGTTCAAGGTGCAACATACAAGAAAAGCAGCTGATTGGCGATCCGTTAGGCGAAGATGGAAGTTTCTTCTTTAATGCGTAACAAAAACCACTGTGCAGATTCAAGACTGCATTCCTTGAATCTGCACAGTGGCTGTATGGTTTTATTGCATGCTTATGCCCACCACATTTGGGAAGGCTGTTCTTTAATAAGTACAGCTGACAAGTTGGTTACCGCGCGCTGGAAACCTTCTTCAATTGACATAAGAGCGTCTTCATGCTCGATGCTCACAACATAATCGTAGCCATATGTCCGAAGGGCGCTCATCATATCAGACCATTCTGCAAGGCTATGGCCGCAGCCCACCGAACGGAACGTCCATGCTCTCGTTTGTACATTTCCATATGGCTGCATATCGGTTAAGCCGTACATATTGACGTTATCGCGGTCGATATATGTATCCTTTGCATGGAAATGATGAATTGCATTTTCCTTACCTAAAATTTTAATTGCAGCTACCGGATCGATCCCTTGCCACCATAAATGACTCGGATCAAGGTTTGCACCGATTGCGTCGCACGTTTCCTCACGAAGCTTCAATAGTGTATACGGCGTATGAACTAGAAAGCCGCCATGAAGTTCTAAACCGATTTTCACATTATGATCTTTTGCAAATTGTCCAGTGGTTTTCCAATATGGAATGAGCTTTTGCTCCCATTGCCATTGCAGCACATCGTTAAATTCATTCGGCCAAGCTGTTACAGGCCAGTTCGGATATTTCGCTCCTTCGTGGTCTCCTGCTGTTCCGGAAAAGCAGTTTACAACAGGTACTTCCAGCAGTGATGCCAATTGAATGGTTTTCGTCAGTGTCTCATGCGATTCCTGCGCAAACTCTTTATCTGGAGAAATTGGGTTGCCGTGACAGCTAAATGCACTAATCGTTAAGCCTCGATCACGTATCTTTGCAAGATACTCGTGGCGAAGCTCCTCGCTTGCAAGCAATGCGTCTAAATCACAATGCTGATTACCAGGATAACAGCCTGTCCCAATTTCTACTGCTTGTAATCCTGCTTTTTGTACTGTATCGAGCATTTCCTCAAACGATTGATTTGCGAATAATACAGTGAATACTCCTAGCTTCATCCCTCATTCTCCTCCCTTTTCTTCGTGCTACCTGCATAAATGGCATCGATAATTTGCGATACTTGCAGTGCCTCCTCCGGCTGTACAACAAGCTCTTCTAATCCAAGACAAGCGCTCAGAAAGTTTCGAGCCTGAGGCAAACCTGGATCATCTTCACCTGGAAGCCATGCCGCCTCACTGTTTAACAGCATACCGTTTTTTGTCGTGTACAGCTCTAGCGGAAATACGTTTAGACCGCCTTCAATACCTGAAATGCTAACATGTTCCTTGTCATCCTTCACATTGGCGGACCATGATGTTTCAAACAGAAGCGAAGCACCATTTTCAAATGTCACATATGCTGTTACATGGTCGTCCACCCCAAATGTTTCATGGTTAAAAGAACCCCATTGATTTACTTGGTTTGGTATTGTACTTAAGGCATTGTAGGTGCTGCCGTTTACTGTAATTTGCTTCGGATTCCCCATAAGCCACAGCACCAAATCAAGAAGATGGCAGCCGTAGTCAATCAAACTTCCTCCGCCCTGCAGCTCTTTATTCGTAAAGACGCCCCAGCCAGGTACTTTTCGGCGGCGCATTGCTTCTACTCTTGCCACGAGCGGCGTACCGACCTCCGCCATTAGCTTCTTCGCCGCCTGTGCTTCTTTCATAAAACGGTAATGATATGCAATGGCTAATACCTTATCCGCCTGCTTTGCAGCAGCAATCATCTGTTCACATTCTGCAGCGCTCATCGCCATCGGTTTCTCGCACATAACATGAACGCCTGCTTCTAACGCCGCAATAGAAATTTCCGCGTGGAACTTGTTCGGTGTACAAATACATACAGCATCAACCTTTGTGAACAGATCATGGTAGTTGTCAGTTGCATACGGAATGGTATATTGCTCTGCGACTTCCTTCGCCCGCTCTCTATTTACATCGCTTACCGCCGTAATTTCACATAAATCCCCTAGCTTTAAAAGGGCTGGGATGTGACGTCCTTGCGCAATACCGCCAACGCCAATCACCCCGATCCGAAGCTTTTTCATCATGTCACCTCTTTTCTTTACTCACACCCGCGTAATTGTTTTTGTTTCGTTCGACTCAAGAGCAGCTAAGATAACAGCTAATGATTTCATTCCTTCTTCTCCTGTAATGAGCGGCTGCTTATCTTCTACTACGCACTCCACAAAGTGGTCAACCACATGGGAGCTGCTTTGGCCGCCGGATTCGTTGGATTGAATTTTGCCAAGTTCATACTTTACAACCTGACCGTTTGCATATTGTGCAACGAGAGAATACGTTGGGTCATCCTCTAGACGAAGAATCGCCTTTTCCCCGTAAATAATTGTGGAATTATCCTCCTTGCCAACGTAAGACCAGCTCGCTGCAAGCGTTCCGATAATTCCGCTTTCTGTTTTCAACACACAAACAGCTGTATCATCCACATCCGCAAAACTCTTTGCACTCGTTTCAATAAACGCGCCAACCTCAGTAATTTCCTCTCCTAATACATAACGAAGCAAGTCTGTTTTATGAACGCCTAGGTCGCCCATCGCACCGATAAATGCTTTTTCTTTTTGGAAGAACCAGCTTTCTTTCCCATCCGCGCTCCATCCTTCAGGCCCCGGATGGCCGAATGCTGTACGGAAGCTATAGATTTTACCGATTTCTCCGCTTTCAATAAGCTGCCTTGCTTTTTGGTGTGAAGCAACAAAGCGTTGGTTATGAGCAATCATCAGTTTTTTGTCGCTTGCATTCGCTGCTGCAATCATATCTTCAGCTTCTTTTTGAGAAATTGCCATTGGTTTTTCGCATAATACATGCAGTCCTGCTTCAAGCGCTGCGATGGAAATTGGCGCATGTAAATAGTTTGGTGTACAAACGCTGACTGCATCTACTGTACCGCTTTTTACTAACTCCTCATAGCTTGTATAAGCTGTTGCACCATACTTTTCTGCGGTTTTCTTTGCGCGTTCCTCATTGATATCGCATACCGCTACAATTTCAACATGTGCATTCGCCGCATACTCCAGTAAATGACGGTGCTGTGCAATACTTCCGCATCCGATTACGCCAATTTTTAATTGTGTCATGTGTGGCTCCCCCTTAAATATAATAAATTAATTTGTTTTTTCGGTAATTGTTTCTAGCGGTTTTGCATTGCCGTATACGGGACGATTGCGCTGCACTGGCTTCGCCCATTCTACCGCATTCATGATGACGCGTTGAATTTCTTTATTGTGATATGTTGGATATGTTTCATGTCCTGGTCTGAAATAGAATATTTTTCCGTTTCCACGCTTGTATGTGCAGCCGCTGCGGAATACCTCTCCACCCTCAAACCAGCTCATGAAAATAAGCTCATCTGGAGCTGGAATGTCGAAGTGTTCGCCATACATTTCTTCTTTTTCAAGCTGAATGTACTCTCCAATGCCGTTTGTAATCGGATGGCTCGGATCAATAACCCAAAGACGTTCTCTGTCATCAGCCTCACGCCATTTTAAGTCACAGCTTGTCCCCATAAGCACTTTGAAAATTTTAGAAAAATGTCCAGAGTGAAGAACGATAAGTCCCATTCCATCTAGAACACGCTGCTGCACCTTTTGTACAACCTCATCGGAAACCTCTCCATGGGCAAGATGTCCCCACCAAATTAAAACATCTGTATTTTGAAGCACCTCGTCTGTTAGTCCATGCTCAGGTTCATCTAGTACGGCTGTGCGTGCTTGAAATCCTGCTTCTTCTAGAAATCCTGCGATTGCTCCATGAATGCCGTTTGGATAAATATCCCGTACAACAGGATTCTTCTTTTCATGACGATTTTCATTCCATACTGTAACTTGTACCAATGTGAACACCTAGCTTTCTTTTAAAGTAAGAATTAAGTTAACCGGTTAACCGAGCAAATAAAAATTTGGCTGCTCTTTCCTTTTACTGACGGGTCACAGACTTATTTTCTATAACTGCTCTTCTCTGCTTATATGCAGAGAAGATGCTGTTATAGAAAATGAGTGGAGTCTCTCACAGCCAGTTCAACAGGCAGTGTTACTGTTTGTGCCTGAGGTTGCTTCGATTCAACCGTATCGATTAGAGTCTGCGCGGCAATTGCCCCTTTGTTAAATACATCCTGCCTAACTGTTGTTAAGCTTGGAGATGAGTATTGGCTAATAATCAGGTCATCAAATCCGACAATAGAATAGTCATGAGGTACTTCTTTATTGTGTTCATGAATCGCTTTGATCATCCCGAGAGCCAAAATGTCTGAAGTAGCAAACGCAGCAGTCGCTTCGGATTGCATCAAACGCATTCCAACGTTATAGCCACTCTGAAACGCTCCATCACCACTTAGAAAAATCCATTCCGGATTTACAGAAATATGATGTTCTTTGAGCGCGTTCTCAAATCCAAGAAAACGACGTCGATCAATTGGATTATTTATGCCTGGCGCAACAAAAGCAATGCGGCTATGCCCTCTTTCAGCAAGGTGATGTGCTGCGAGATATCCTCCTAGCTCATCATCCATTCGGATATTATGGTACAATCTTGAATACTCTTCATACGCATCTACAAGTACGATTTTTGTATGAAGCGTTTTCATTTCCTCGTATAGTTTCTCCGGAAATGAGCCTAAAAAAAGGAGTCCGTCAAGGTTCCGCTTGGTCACCCAATTCCGGCACTCGTTCGGGTTGCTTGCACCAGAAATGAGGAAATCATAGCCACTCTTACGTGACACATACTCAATACCGCTAATTAATTCGCTATAGTATTGGTTGCCTGCAAAGACCGGAGCAAGCGTATCTTCCACGAGCGGAATCAGAATACCAAACATATTTGATTTATTCGTAGATAAGCTTACAGCCGTAAAGTTTGGCTGGTATTGCAAATCTTGAATAGCCTGCAGCACTCGTTGCTTTGTTTCATCAGAAACCTTATTGACACCATTGATTACATAAGAAACTGTCGCGACCGATACACCGGCATATTTCGCAACGTCGCGAATTGTAGTTTTTTGAGTCATAACCCCTCCGGTTAAACGGTTAACTTATTTCATGTTTTGATTATATACGATTCCCATAATCCATACAAGTCTATTTACAAAATCTTTTTTAGCTAATTTATGAACTCAACATTCACTACACATAACAATGCACAGTGGCCTTATAGATCTAAATTTTTAGCTTTCTATATTTCTACGAAAAAGTTGCAATGATTTCCTATATAATATGCATAGTGTTATATAAAGAAAGAAGGTGTTTCTATGAGCTTGTTTGTCAATTTTCTTATGTATGCAGCAGTGGGAGTGGTTTTGTTATTTGTAGGTCTGCTTTTGTTTGAGGTTACTACAAAAACAAAAGAGTTTCATTTAATTGGAAAAGGGAATCAAGCAGCTGCAATGTCTATTGGTGGAAAGTTGCTTGGACTTTCTTTTGTACTCGGGTCAGCCATTGCCAACTCTGTCTCTATTACAGATATGCTTCTTTGGGGAAGCATTGGCATTGTCGCACAAATTGTATGTTTTTACTTAGCGGAGCTTGTCACCATTCGTTTTAGCATTCATCAGGCGGTGGAAGAAGATAACCGTGCTGTCGGTCTTATGCTGCTGCTTTTATCTTTATCCGTCGGTTGGTTGCTGGCGCAATGCTTAACCTATTAATCTTTCTGGTCTAATATGGCCAAACTTGGGGAGGTAATATTGAAACTCCCCCTCTCTACAACATACAGATTGGTATACGTTAAAGAAAACTTGTAAGACAGAGACATCGTTGTCCTTACACTGTATTCCTAAAATTTTCGATTACGTCGAATCATTTCTAGCTGGAAATTTATCCTTTCTTAAAGTGTAAAAAAAGCCCGACTTTAAGCAGTCGGACTTCCTCCTTTTTGCAGCTGCATAGCTGTCTGAAGAAACATCTTCACCCCTATGCTTAGGGCGTCTTCATCTATATCAAATTTCGGATGATGATGCGGATACGCTGTTCCCTTCTGTTTATTTCCTGAACCTACCTTAAAAAAGCACCCTGGCGCCTTTTGTAAAAAGGCAGAAAAGTCTTCTCCGCCCATAGAAGGAGAAACTGTAACAACCGCTTCTTTTCCGAACAGCTCGATCGCGCTTTGCTCGGTAACTTTTGTTACATATTCTTCATTTACAACTGGTCGGTAGCCGTATCGATAACTGTAGGAATAAGTAGCTCCATGCGCTGCCGTAAGACCTTTTACAATTTGTTCAATTTTCCGCTCTGCTTCTCGGCGCAGCTCCTCACGGAAGCAGCGCACTGTTCCCATCAAGGAAGCTGTATCTGGAATAATATTATCGGCTGTTCCTGCATGAAATTGCGTCACAGACAGTACGCGTTGCTCAAAGGCCCCGGTACCTCGTGATACAACGTGCTGCAAGTTTGTAGTAATTTGTGCGCCAATCGCAAGGGGATCAATCGTTTCTTCGGGACGTGCAGCATGTCCGCCCTTCCCTTGGATTTCGATGGTAAAAACGTCTGGAGCTGCCGCCATCGGACCGTAGGCGATGCCGATGTTCCCCGTTTCCAGTCCGGACATGAGATGCAATCCAATTACGTAGTCCACTCCATCCATCACACCTGCCTGCACCATCTCTTCTGCTCCGCCTGGATATTGCTCCTCCGCATGTTGAAAGAAGAAACGGATTTCTCCGCACAGTTCCGTGACATGCTGTGATACGATATATGCCGCTTCCAGCAAAATGGCTGTATGTCCGTCGTGTCCGCATGCGTGCATCACTCCCGGGACACATGATGCGTAATCCGCACCGGTTTCCTCCTGAATGGGCAGCGCATCCATATCGGCCCGAATGCCGATTGTAACACCAGGCTTTGGTCCAATGGCTCTGGCCA
This sequence comes from Bacillus sp. OTU530, assembly GCF_038440375.1. Classification (NCBI taxonomy): domain Bacteria; kingdom Bacillati; phylum Bacillota; class Bacilli; order Caryophanales; family Bacillaceae; genus Bacillus; species Bacillus sp. OTU530. The sequence goes on along the minus strand of NZ_JASATP010000034.1, from coordinate 6,326 downwards.
TTACACTGTTACCAGTTGGTCTTGTAACCGTTAGTGTTTGAAATGAACAAAGTGTATCATATATAAACTGTGCTGTACGTTCCTCCTGAAATGACAGCTCTGGATGTTGGTGTAAATAACGACGCCACGTAACGAGCCTCTCCTTCGAAATTTCGGGTATCCACGGCTGTATCATATCTTTACTCCTTTCCTTGACTTGCTAAGAATGTATAATTACTGAACATAAGCTTGCACTTTAAGAAAGTATAAATCTCCAGCTAGGCGCGAATTCGACGTAGTCGAAGACAGTATAAGGGCAACTATGCCTCTGTCTCCGCTCAGGGGACAGGGCTCGCCAATCTGCGAGTTTTCTTTAATCATCAGCAAAAAAAGGCTGTTACGCTTTTTTATGCTGGATTTATAAAAATATACCTGTTCCTCTATTCCATTTCTAATCTCACCCTTTCTTTTCCTGCATGATGCATATGTTTAGGGATAGATAGATTGTTTCATTCAATTGTATACTTACTCTTGGCATGCATAACTTGTTTATGAAAAGAATGGATTTCCTTTTCCTTGTTTTAATGCTACTATACAAACAAAGAGTGTTGCGTTTACAACCTTTTTCACCCATTTGGGTGGAATTTTTATTTTAAAATTAACAAGTGTATAGAGACCGATAATAAGTAAAGGGAGACAACCATGAATATTATAAAGGAATTGTGGTCCCGGCCAATGACGCAATGGGTTCTTAAAACAATATACTACCTCGCGATCCTCATTGCCCTTTTATGGCTGTATGGATTTACAGATACGAATACGAGTACGTTCATTTACAATGAATTTTAGGGTGGGAAAAAAATGAATTTATTAGAACAAATTGAGAAGTGGAGTATCGAAACACCAGATCGCCTAGCATTTGTTTGGAGAGATGAGAGGCTCACTTTCGGACAACTAAAACAATATTCAGATGCACTTGCGGCGTGGATTATAAGAGAATATGAACAAGATGCTTCACCCATTATGGTCTATGGTCATATGCAGCCGGAAATGGTTGCATGTTTCTTGGCGTGCGTAAAAGCAGGACATGCCTATATACCAGTCGACGCATCCATTCCAGCAGAACGCGTGCTTCGCATCGCAGAAAATTCTGGCGCTAAGCTGCTTCTTTCTCCAACAACGGATGCATTGGAGTATTTGCCGGTTCGCGTCGTGGGAAAAAACTGGTTAGACGATGTATTTGAGACATATAAAGACGAAGCACCTGCTCCAGCAAACGCAGTAAAAGAATCAGACAATTTTTACATTATTTACACATCTGGAAGTACGGGAAATCCAAAAGGCGTACAAATCACGTCAAGCTGTCTCGAAAGCTTCGTGTCTTGGATGCTAGAGGATTTTAACCTGCAAACAGGACAAGTATTTCTAAATCAAGCGCCATTCTCCTTCGACTTATCCGTGATGGACTTATATCCCTCACTTGTCACAGGTGGAACTTTGTGGGCCGTTGATAAAGATATGATTGCAAAACCAAAAGATTTATTCGCCTCTTTAGCAAAATCTAATATTGACGTATGGACTTCAACACCGTCATTTGCAGAAATGTGTTTAATGGAACCGTCCTTCTCAGAGAGCATGCTTCCGAATGTACGAACATTCTTATTCTGCGGTGAAGTGTTATCAAATAATGCGGCGCGTCACTTGCTTGAGCGCTTCCCAAAAGCAGCCATTATGAACACATATGGGCCAACTGAGGCAACCGTTGCAATTACGGGTATTCAGATTGATCAGAATGTGCTAGAGCAATATAAATCCCTTCCAGTCGGCTATTGTAAGTCAGATTGCCGCGTTCTTATTCAGAAGGAAGATGGTACACTTGCTGCAGACGGTGAGAAAGGCGAAATCGTAATCGTCGGTCCAAGCGTAAGCACAGGCTATTTAGGAAGTCCAGAGTTAACGGCAAAAGCATTTACGACAGTTGATGGCGAACGTGCCTACAAAACAGGAGATGCGGGTTACTTACAGGACGGTCTGCTGTTTTATAATGGCCGTTTGGATTTCCAAATCAAGCTGCACGGCTACCGGATGGAGCTTGAGGAAATTGAGCATCATCTACGTTCCAGCCAATATGTGCAAAACGCTGTTATTTTGCCAATCAAAAAGGATGAAAAATATGACTATCTGCTCGCGGTCATTATTCCAGCTGAGCATTCGTTTGAAAAAGAGTTTCACTTAACATCAGCTATTCGGAAAGAGCTGAGTACTATATTGCCAAACTATATGATCCCAAGAAAGTTTATGTATCAGGATTCAATTCCGATGACAGCTAACGGAAAGGCTGATCGAAAAAAATTACTGAGTGAGGTTACAGAATGACGCCTTACGCAACGTTTTACTTTTTCATTATCGTGGCAGTTTTGCTTACGCCGACGATTATCGCGGGGCTAAAAGGCAAAGCGCTGCATACGTATAATGCGTTCGCAACTATCGTAATTTTGGCAATTGTGTTCGGGAACAAACCGGTGCAGGCAGGCACCTTAATCTTATTTACAATTTGGCAAGCAGCTCTTGTAAAAGGTTATCTAGCTCTCAGAAAGCGTGATAACAAGGCTAGTACATTTTATGCGGCAGTATTCTTGTCCATTCTGCCGCTCATTCTTGTGAAGGTGATTCCATTTGTACAGCCGATGAGTACAGTAGGGTTTCTCGGTATTTCGTATTTAACATTTAAAGCAGTGCAAATGACAATGGAAATTCGAGATGGACAGATTAAAGAAATTACAGTGTTTAACTTTCTGAGATTTCTGTTATTTTTTCCAACGATTACGTCCGGACCCATTGATCGATACCGGAGATTCCAAAAGGATATAGAACAGCCGCCGACGGCTGAGCAGTACAAAAACATGCTTTTTATAGGAATCAATCGTATTTTTCAAGGTTTTTTATATAAGTTCATTATTGGCTTTCTCATTCATACGTACATTTTGCAAGGGACCTTTGTGAAGCAGGATACGTTCGCTTCTATCCTGCTTTATATGTACGCGTACAGTCTATATTTATTTTTTGACTTCGCAGGCTACAGTTTATTTGCGATCGGTGTAAGCTATATGATAGGGGTTAAAACGCCTGAGAACTTTAACAAGCCGTTTCTAAGCCGGAATATTAAGGATTTTTGGAATCGTTGGCATATGAGTCTATCCTTTTGGTTCCGCGATTATGTTTACATGCGTTTTGTATTTTTGATGACAAAAAAGAAGATTTTAAAAAACCGTTATGCGATTTCCAACATTGGTTTTTTCTTAAACTTCTTCATTATGGGAGTTTGGCATGGCCTTCATATCAATTACATTATTTACGGTTTGTACCATGCACTGCTTTTCATATTGTTTGATATATTTGAAAGGAAAAACAAACAGCATAAATTTTGGCCTAACAATACACTTACACATGTTCTGGCTGTTATCATTACGTTCCACCTTGTTTGCTTTGGTTTTTTAATCTTCTCTGGCCGTATTATCTAACCTTGCATTTTGCCAGAGATGGGGTAATATTATGTATGAAATCATAGAAGAGGAGAACTAAACATGGCTGATTTAAGAGAGCAAGTATTAGATATTTTGGAAGAAGTATGTCAAAATGACATCGTAAAAGAAAATCCGGATATACAGCTTTTTGAAGAAGGAGTTCTAGACTCATTCGGTACAGTGTCTTTACTAGTTGAAATCCAAGAACGCCTGGGAATGGAAGTTTCTATTTCTGATTTTGACCGCGATGAGTGGGCAACACCGAATATGATTATTAATAAATTGGCGGAGATGCGATGAAGCAACCAACCTTTGGTCCAATCTTCCTGGCATTCGCCCTTTTTTGCACAATGCTCTTCATACCCGTACAATGGCTGTACCCGTTGATCAGCGATAAAAAGGTGGAAGATGCAGCTGCCTCCTTGAGTACAAATGTATTTCAAGGACTGGCTTTGCAAAAGCGAATGCTAGAGGATAATAAATATTTACCGATGTACGGTTCATCTGAGCTGTCTCGCTTAGATGTGTATCATCCGTATAATTATTTTAAAGTGAATCCAGAGGGCTTTACGCCATTTTTAATTGGCCGTGGCGGTACACAAAGCTTTGTGCATTTCTTAAGCTTTGCTGCGCTGGGGGATGACTTGAAAAATCGTGAGCTTGTATTTATTTTATCACCGCAGTGGTTTACAAAAGAAGGGCTGAATGAGGTGCATTTTGCACCTAACTACTCTTCCCTGCAGGCGTATGACCTTGTGTTTAATGATGAGCTTTCGGTTAGGCTAAAGAAACAAGCAGCAAAACGGCTTCTCATGTTTGATATTGTCAGAAATGATAAGCTGTTAACAACGATGCTAGAAGGCATCGTATACCACGATATAAAGCATAGATATAAAGCAGCGGCAGTAAAACCGTTCGGTTATGTGTATCGGAATATTCTAGAGCGCAAGGATATTGTCATGTCTCTATTCGCAGTAAATTCACGTAATCCTAAAATAGATCATCGTTTGCGGTCATTGCCTCTTAACGCTCTAAATAAACGTGCGGAGCGAACTGGAGAAGCAGCCTCGAAAACGAATCCATATTGGATTGAGGACCGATATTATCGTAAGCATATTGCAGATAAGATTAGTAAACTTAAAGGCTATAAAGCAAATGAAGCTTATACCGAGTCCCCGGAATACGAAGATTTACAATTGATTTTGGACTTGCTTAAGCAAGAAAAGACAAAAGCATTGTTTATTTCCATTCCAGTTAATGGTCCTTGGTATGACTTTGCTGGGTTCCCAAAGGAACGTCGTCAAGCATATTATGAAAAGGTGCGTACCGTAATTGAAAGATCCGGCTTTCCTGTCGCTGATTTATCAAGCCAGGAATATAATCCATTCTTTCTAAAAGATACCCTTCACATCGGCTGGAAGGGTTGGGTGTATGTAGACGAAGCATTAGCAGAATTTCATCGTAAGCAGTAAAAAAACCGTCTGGCATAAGCCAGACGGTTTTTTACACTGTAGGAAAGTATAAATTTCCAGCTAGAAGTGAATTCGGCGTAGTCGGAAATTTTAGGAATACAGTATAAGTAGGGCTACGCCTCTGTCTTCGCCCAAGAGCAGGGCTCGCCAGTCGGCGAGTTTTCTTTATCCCTATAAAATTAAGCGGTTATAGTATCTTTCTACGCACTCCGTCTTCTTGCCATAGGAGCAAATGAAGCTATATGATCCAGCTCTTCTTCAATATTTTTCTCGTGAAAAATTATTTAATAATTGAATAGACTGAAGAGAAGGGAATTTTCCCCTTTTACAAAATGACAGATTTCAGGAGGGGATTTCTTGAGAAAACCGTCAGCTTTACAGTACGGTGATACTGTAATGATTATTGCCCCAGCTAGCTCAGCCGATAGAGGCTTTATAAACCGTATGGTAATGAAATTAGAGAAGCTTGGCCTTTCTGTTCGCGTTGGAAAAAGCGTGCAAAAAAAACGTGGTTATTTAGCAGGTACCGATTCTATGAGACTTCAGGATGTACATGAGGCATTTTATGACCCGAGGGTAAAAGCTGTGTTTGCGGCTCGTGGCGGCTACGGGAGTGCCCGGTTTCTTCCAGGTTTAGACTTCTCTATTATCCGGCAAAATCCGAAAATCTTTTGGGGGTATAGCGATATTACAGCGCTTCATACAGCTTTTATCCAATATGCGCAGCTTGTAACGTTTCATGGACCGATGATGGAGGAAGGTGGCCGAGATGAAGAGGAAAGCGTATTTCCCTCCCTGCATCAGCTTTTTTCACCCACTACCATACAGTTTCAAGCAGCAGAAACAAATACGTACCCATCATTTTCTTACTCGTTTACGGCACCTATAATTGGGGGAAATGTAACTGTTTTGACAAGTACAATGGGTACACCCTACGAAATTGATACAACCGGAAAAATTCTTTTATTGGAGGATGTCGGAGAAGAACCCTATCGTCTTGACCGGATGTTTAATCAACTTCGGCTCGCAGGGAAGTTTGAACGGTGTGCTGGTGTGATCGCAGCAGATTTCCATAATTGCAATCCAAGCGCACGTGCTAGCTCACTTACGATTGCTGAGATTATCCATGATCATATTGTACCGTACAATATTCCGATTTTAAGTGGCTTTCCAATTGGACATTGCAAACCAAACGAGGGAATTCCGCTTGGGGTACAGGTCACAATGGATGGTATAGGGAAAACGATTTCATTTGAGTCCGGTGTACAATGAATATGTTCCAATCGATAAAGAAAACTCGCCGATTGGCAAGCCCTGCTCTTGGGCGAAGACAGAGGCGTAGTTGCCCTTA
>NZ_JASATP010000033.1:0-66905 GCF_038440375.1 Bacillus sp. OTU530 | reverse complement strand
GCCTTTGAGCTATATCAGGGAACTATAGTATCTGATATCGTCCATGCTGCGTTACAGCACCAAAGCCGTAAGTTATCGTTTTTAGCTTATGGGAAATTGGGTGGAACCACGGGTATAACACACTCGTCCCTTGCCTGGGGATGAGTGTGTTTTTTTATTTATTTATTACTAAAGGAGTGTCTATTGATATGAGTGAAAAATTAATTAAAATTCAATTTCCAGATGGGGAAATAAGGGAATTTCCGAAAGGCATTACAATAGAAAAGGTAATAGATTCTATTAGCTCAGGTCTAAGAAAGGCTGCAGTTGTAGGGAAGGTAGATGAACAACTGGTGGATTTAAGCTACAAACTAGAAAAAGATGTGGAACTCTCCGTTTTAACTCTAGACTCGGAGGAAGGATTACAAGTTCTAAGACATTCATCAGCGCATGTATTGGCACAAGCTGTGAAAAGACTTTATGGTAGTGTGAAATTAGGGATAGGGCCAGTCATTGAGGAGGGGTTTTACTACGATTTGAAACTAGAGCACAGCTTAAGCTCCGACGATTTACTTGCCATTGAAAAAGAGATGGAAAATATCATAAATGAGAATTTAACAATCAAGCGAATGGAGGTTTCTTATGGGGAGGCTGAAAAGTTATTTAAAGAAAAAGGTGAGCCATTTAAGTTAGAAATATTAAAAGACATTTCAAAAGATGAAAAAATAACTCTTTATCAACAGGGAGAATTTACTGATCTTTGTCGTGGTCCTCATCTTTCATCTACTGGTTTAATAAAAGCATTCAAGTTAACTCGCGTATCAGGAGCTTATTGGCGGGGGGATAGTCAAAACGAAGTTCTGCAACGAGTTTATGGAGTGGCGTTTAAACATAAAAAGGATGTAAATGAGTATGTAAGGTTCTTAGAAGAAGCAGCAAAACGAGATCACCGTAAGTTAGGGAAGCAATTGGAGTTATTTATGTTTTCCGAGGAAGCTCCGGGAATGCCGTTTTATTTACCAAAAGGGCAAATTATTAGAAATGAGTTAGAAAATTTTTCTCGTGAGCTTCAAAGCAGTGCTGATTATGATGAGGTTCGTACTCCATTTATGATGAATCAACGATTATGGGAGCAGTCAGGTCACTGGGATCATTATCGTGAAAATATGTACTTTTCTGAAGTGGAGCAGACAAGATTTGCGATGAAACCAATGAATTGTCCAGGTCATATGTTAATTTTCAAAAATAATCTTTACTCTTATCGAGATTTACCTATCCGTTTGGCAGAATTCGGCCAGGTTCACCGCCATGAATATAGCGGCGCTTTAAATGGAATGCTTCGGGTTCGTACATTTTGTCAGGATGATGCCCACATCTTTGTTAGAGAGGATCAAATCGAAGATGAAATGAAACAGGTCTTTTATTTAATTGACAAAGTGTATCGCACTTTTGGTTTCGAATATTCGGTAGAACTTTCGACTCGCCCAGAGGATGCATTAGGCGATGATAGCCTTTGGGAAGTGTCTGAAGGGGCATTAAAGAATGTACTTGAAAAGTTAGAAATTAAATATCACTTAAATGAGGGAGACGGGGCATTTTATGGACCAAAAATTGATTTCCATATTAAAGATGCATTAAAACGGAGCCATCAGTGTGCGACAATTCAACTCGATTTTCAAATGCCAGAGAAGTTTGATTTAACTTATATTAATGAAAATAATGAAAAGGTTCGTCCTGTTGTTATCCATCGTGCTATTTTTGGATCCATTGATCGTTTTTTTGGAATATTAATTGAACATTTTGCGGGTGCTTTTCCTGTTTGGCTTGCACCAGTGCAGGTACAAATTATCCCTGTCTCGCCAGTTCACTTGGACTACTGCTTAAAGATTCAGTCAGAACTGAAACAACTGGGAGCAAGAGTGAAAATTGATAATAGTAATGAAAAGCTAGGATACAAAATAAGGGAAGCGCAGCTGCAAAAGATTCCGTACATGCTTGTTTTAGGGGATAAGGAGATTGAAGAAAATGCGGTAAATGCTAGAAAACACGGGGATCAACAATCGCAAAGCGTTCCATTTGAAGACTTTAAAAAGCAGCTTATACGACAAATCAAAGGGCGTAGTATGTAACAGGTTGTTTCCTCTCTATAGGAATGGAAGAACAATACATTAGATAGGCTAGATCCAATATCCTGCAATAGAACAGGCTTTTTTAGAAAGAAAACTCGCCGGTTGACGAGGATAGAGGCGTAGTTGCATTTACACTCTAACCCTAAAATTCCCTGATATCTCCAATTGGTTTTTAGTTGAGAGCTTATACTTTCTGGTGAGAAAAAGCTATCCGCAGCTGCTGGATAGCTCTTCCGCTTTTTATAAAAATACGCAGGCAAATATCAATAGAGTTAAGAAGGTGTGGAAGACAGAGAAATGAAACAGGAGAAAAAGCTGCTGACTATTTATGCATAATAACCGCCTTCCTTATAGCATGCCTTTTTTCAACACTACAAGTTTTGAGAGAAAAGGAGGATTACATACAAAATAGGCTATAGAGAGGACTTCTCTATAGCCTAAGAATTTTATAGGAAATGCCTAATCCGTTTTTCTTCTTTTTTGCTGATTGCTCTTAATAACACCGTCTGTTATATGAGAGTCAGTCACTGTCACTCCCTCACTAGAAGAAGCAGTTGTATGAGGGAGTGTGTCTATATTCGTAGAGGATACTAGTTTATCGGGACCATGGTATGACAGATTATTTTCTATTATTCCATCTGGATTCGTTCGTACATATGAATCAACGTGCACTATAGGGGTATTTGGTATCTTACCTGGTCCATGATACGATAAATTATTTTCGATAATTCCATCTGGAGCAGTACGCATATGTCCTGCCACTTGATGCATGCCAGGGTGGCTTCCTCCAGGAACAGTTTCAGTTGTTACAGTATGGCTAGTTCCCTCAGAGACAGGAGCGTGATCCACAGTTCCTTCAAATAGACTAAAATCCGCAAAGTCTACCATTTTTAAAAAAGGGAGTATTAGTGCTAAAAGGACAACTGGTACAGCACCCATAATTTCTAAAGCCTTGCTAGCGCTATATCCATTTCGATATAACCATTTCATATAAAAATGGAGCAATATAGCAGCAAGAACACCAGTAAATAAAGCACTGAATATATTCAGACTATATTGCCATTGATAAGCATTATTAAACATAATAAAAAATGAACCGTATACAAGTATTCCTCCGATAATTGGTCTCCAATTTTGGATAATATACTTTAGGCGCATAATAAAAAATACAACCATTAAAATAACTGCAATGGGTGCTAAAAATGGAAGAAGCGTAACAATACATGCGGTAATTGCAAAAAAGATTAACATCCTCCATATCTTAGGCAAAGCAGTAAAACAAAAGAATACAATCCCTCCTATGATCGGAAATACATGAGAAAAAAATGACAAAAAAGTTGTCAGGCCGTATACAATAACGGCTGTTTTATGTAATGCTGATAATGTATTTTGTTTTACCCAACCATTCATCAATAACAGCTCTCCCCTTGTTTTATCTAGCTAATTATTAAAAACATAAAGATCAATTCACCATCTAACCAAAACTCTTAAAATACCCTTATATAGAAGTGAAAATCTTATATACAAGCTAATCATTGCCAGTTTTATAGCAATAAAACTACTTAACTATAATATTATATTAACATAAATTAAGGGGGAGGAAGCTAAGGAGTAGAAAAATGGTGTTAATTTCCAGATTCGTCAAGGACAGATCTAATAGATGTTTGCTACTATGATAACTCAAGTATAATATTTGTAAGTTTAGATAATTCAGATATTTACTCATGGACTCTTATGTTTGTCCTCATAAAACACGTTCCAATTTGAGAATGAAGCAAGGTCTTGGTCTTTATTTATATCATTGCCTTTTCCGAAGGAGAGTAGGATGTACCTATATATTTTTAAAAATACAAGTTGACATAGTGGTGAACTTGGAATAAGATAAGAGAAATTAAATTCAGAAGATTTCAACTTGATAGGCAGCTTGTTATCTATATAAAAAGGAGTAATTTACCTGAAAGGTATATGTTTATTTTTTGGTTTAATTCATAGTATTCCAATGTGTATTAAAGGTTAGGGACTAACTTAACTATATACGTACAGGATAAGTAAGGTTGAATTGGGTATGAGGTTATAACTATAACCAAACTAGGAGGATGAAAATGCAAAAATTATTGATTTTGGCGTTTATTGGATTTTTCGCGCAGTTAATTGATGGTGCGCTTGGAATGGCGTATGGGGTAAGCTCATCGTCATTGTTGTTAGCATTTGGAATCGCACCGGCAGTCGCGTCTGCTTCTGTTCATTTATCTGAGGTAGCAACAACAGCAGCTTCTGGTATTTCGCATATTAAATTTGGCAATGTTGATCGAAAAATGGTCTACCGTCTTATCATTCCTGGATCAATCGGTGCATTTACAGGAGCATGCTTTTTGAGCAGCCTGCCTGGGGATGTTGCCAAACCGTATGTGTCCACATTCTTAATGCTTCTTGGATTTTATGTGTTGTTTCGCTTTCTGTTTGTGTTTCGTAAGAGTGAGGAAGCAGAAGCAAAGCCGCTATCAATTAAGCAATCTATTCCATTGGGCTTAATTGCGGGTTTTGCTGATGCAACAGGCGGGGGAGGATGGGGGCCAATTGCGACACCAATTCTCTTAACAAAAAAAGGCATGTCTGCACGTAAGGTAGTAGGAACAGTAGATACGAGTGAATTTGCTATTGCTGTAGCAGCAACAGTGGGCTTTGTGATTTCACTTGGCTGGGAGTCAGTGAACTGGATGTGGGTAGCTGCGCTTGTGATTGGCGGCGTTATTGCTGCACCAATCGCTGCTTGGTTCGTTCGGATTGTTCCACCACAGCTGATGGGCTTATTAGTAGGCGGTTTTATTATCCTTGTCAACGTAAGAACAATATTAAATACATGGGTAGCAAATGCTTCATTCCATCCTTATATTTATTTGCTGCTTGTACTTGGCTGGGGGGCTGCAATTATCTTTGGCGTGCGTAAAATGAATCAAGATGTAAAAGGGATTTCAAAGGTTTCATAGCTAATGAGGAAGTAACTAAGAAGTATCTAAGAGGTGTAACTTTCCTGCTTTTTAAAGCGCACTGATCAATAGTAAACATGAACGGAAAATATAAAATCGATTATCATTGAAACTATTAGTTTTACTAGTTATTTAATGATAATCGATTTTTCTATTTTTTCGGACCTAGCCCTCATACAGTACAAAGACGTTCATGAGCAAATAAAAACATCTTCTAAGTTAACTGGACCAGATGAGATTGGGGAACTGTAGGTAATATAATTTCAATTGTAGTTCCTTCATTTACTTTGCTTGAAATTTTCAGCTCCCCATCATGATTTTCAATAATTCGGTAACTTGTCATTAATCCTAAGCCAGTCCCCTTTTCTTTTGTGGTGTAAAAAGGTTCTCCAAGAGTTGGCAATCGATCCTCAGGGATACCAGATCCTTGGTCAATAAAATATAAGGAGACTTTATTTTTTTCCTTAATAGCTGCCTTTACATGAATTATGCCGCCATTTGGCATCGCTTCAATGGAATTTTTTAAAACATTGATGAATACCTGCTTTAACTGATTTTCTTCACACACAATAATCGGAATATCCGGCTCAAATTCTACAAGGATTTGAATATTATTCATAATGGCCTGTGTATTGATAAGAGTTACAATATCTTGAACTAAACTTTTTATATCTTTTTCTTTAAACACAATATCAGTTGGTTTAGCTAGTATTAAGAATTCACTAACAATCAAATTAATTCGTTCTAATTCTGTTAATAAAAGATTAAAATATTCTTCATCACTTGGATATCTAGATTTAAACAGCTGAATGAATCCTTTGATAGAAGTGAGGGGATTTCGAATTTCATGTGCGATTCCCGCCGCCATTTGTCCCACAACTGCCAGTTTTTCTGACTTTTGAAGAAGGGTGTCTGTTGTTTTCTTTTTATCAGTAATATCGTTAAGTATGGACAAAATTGCTTCTTTTCCTTCATATACAATAGCTCGGCTAGAGACTTCAATAAAGACCTTTTTTCCGTCCAAGCGTACTAGCCTTTGTTCGACCTGATTAAGAGGTCTATTTTCTTCGCGCAGCCGTTTTAAGCGCTGCATTGCAAGAGCTTGATAATTACCATCAATAAAGCTATAAATCGTCTGCCCTAAAATATCATTTTTTTTGGAGGCGCCCAGCATGTTTTCCCCAGCTTTATTTACATAAAGGATAAGGTTTTGCGAGTGTATAATAATAGCATTAGGTATAGTTTCAATTAGTTGTTTATAGCTCTTTTCACTTACTTTTGCCTTCTCCGCATAAAACCTCGCTTTGTCATATTGTTTGCCTATAAACCAAGCAATGGATACGGCTAACAAGGACTGGATAGTTTGCATTTGTAACAGCTCATGTAAAAAGAAAATTTGGATGAGTGAAAAAATAATCGTAATGCTGATAAAAGTTATTCTGCCTGTTGTTTTCATAAAAGCTTCCTCTTCGGTTATAGTTATACAAGTTGCATTAGACTGCAAATAAAAATAGTAAAAACACTTTATGTCCAAGGTCTTGGTTCAAATCGTTATATTGTTAAAATTTATAATAGCAAATGGAAACGTTTTCTGGTTAAGTTTTTTTAAAATTGTATAAACTTCCCTTATTTTTAAATGGAAGCAGATAGATGTAACATATGCCAGAACCTTGGTACCGGAACGCATTCCCGCAAACTGATCTACGAAGTATCATGGTCAATATGCATGCCAAGGAAGACATAGTATATGGGAATTGTTTCTAATTGTGAAATTATTCGTAATTTTCATTGACAGGGGGTATCTTAGTTAACTATTATTAGTGAATGATAATCATTTTCATTCGTATCCATCTGTTTTATTAATTTTAAGGGGGAAGTATTTACTAATGCTTAAAGGGAAAAGGAAAATCGCTATATTACTATCAGTAGTAATTCTGCTCTTATCTGTTGTCCTTGTAGGTTGTACAACACAAAAAAGTGAGCAGACAGAGAAGGAAACGAGTAATAAGGAAAAAACTCTCACTTTGTCTTGGCCGAGGGATATAGGAGAGATGAATCCGCATGTTTACAACCCTTCACAAATGATTGCCCAATCAATGATTTACGAGCCATTGGTTAGCTATAAAGAAGGGGGTAAGCTGGAACCAGCTCTAGCTGAATCATGGGAAGTATCTGAAGACGGTAAGGAGTACACTTTTAATCTTCGTCAAAATGTAAAATTTTCTGACGGAACAGCGTTTAATGCGAATGTTGTGAAAAAGAATTTTGATGCGATTATGAAAAACGTGAAAATGCATAGCTGGTTAGGATTAATCAGTATGATTGATAAGACGGAGGTAATCAATGATTCTACCTTCAAAATCATATTAAAGCAGGCTTATTATCCAACATTGCAGGAGCTAGCAGTGGTCCGTCCAGTCCGTTTTTTAGGTGAAGCAGGTTTTCCGGATGACGGTGACACTTCAAAAGGAGTGAAGAAACCTGTTGGAACGGGACCATGGATGCTAGCGGAATATAAGAAGGATGAATATGCGGTATTTACTCGCAACCCGAATTATTGGGGTGAACGTCCGAAGGTTGATAAAATCGTGATTAAAACAATTCCTGATGCAGAGACAAGAGTACTTGCTTTTGAAAAGGGCGAACTCGATTTAATTTATGGAGAGGGCGCTATTAGTTTGGATGCTTTTAAACAATTAGAGGAGTCAGGAAAATATAAAACAAGTATTTCTGAACCTGTTGCAACAAGACAATTAGTCATGAATACGACGAAAGAGCAGCTTTCCGACATAAAGGTACGTCTAGCACTTCAATACGGTTTTAATAAGCAAGCAATGGTAGAAGGAGTGACTTCTGGACTGGAAGAGAAGGCAGACAATATTCTAGCTCCCAACCTGTTATATACCAATATTAAAACAACACCTATTAAGTATAATGTAGAAAAAGCAAAGAGTTATTTAGAAGAAGCGGGCTGGAAGCTGCCAGCTGGAAAAAGTGTTCGAGAGAAAGATGGTAAAGCATTGGAGCTTGAATTGATGTATGACAAGTCGAACCAAATCCAAAAGGCAATGGCGGAAGCTCTTCAAGCTGAGTGGGCGATGATCGGCGTTAAGCTGAATATTAATGGTGTTGAGCTGCCCGTTCAAGTAAAACGCTTTGGTGAAAATGATTTTGACTTGAATTTCTATAGCAACTACGGAGCTCCATATGATCCGCATACCTTCCTTAACATTGTCTCCGTAGACGGATTTGGATTCTCAGATGCTTTGTCCAACTTACCAGTGAAACAACAGCTTGATCAACAAATTAAAGAAGTATTTGCCTCCACGGATGAGAAAAAACGAAAAGAACTATACAGCTCTATCTTGCAGACACTACAGGATCAAGCAGCAATCGTGCCGATTTCTTATATTAAGAAAACAGCTGTGTATCAAAAGGATGTAACTAGCTTTGAATTCCCAGCAAATCGTGATGACCATCCATTCAGTGGAATTAATATTAATAACTAGGAAACGGCAGGAGGAGAAATAATGGGTAGCTATATTATGAAACGACTTTTTGCCATCATTCCTATTTTTCTCTTTGCCACACTGCTTACTTTTTTGTTCATTCATCTGTCGCCGGTCGACCCTGCTGAAGCATATTTGGCAGCTGCCCATATTCAACCGACAGCGGAGATGTTAGAACAAAAAAGACAGGAGTTTGGTCTAGATCAGCCGCTGTTTGTGCAATATATCCAATCTCTTATTAAGATATGCCAACTTGATTTTGGCATATCTTATCTTTCTAACAAGCCAGTTTGGCAGGAGGTTGTATACCGGATGCCTGCAACGGTCCAACTTGCCTTTACTAGCATTTTCCTAGCCGTACTCGTTAGTGTGCCTATCGGATTTTTAGCTGCAGTGAAGAGAAACGGGGTCATCGATCAGTTCAGCAGAATTCTAGCTTTTTTGGGTGCTTCCATTCCGCAGTTTTGGCTTGGTTATCTATTAATCTATTTGTTTTCTGTGAAATTTGATCTGTTTCCTGTAGAGGGGACGGGAACGTGGCTGCACTTTATTCTTCCGTCCGTAACGCTGGCTTTACCGCTAATTGCTATTTATACTCGTTTGCTGCGCATTAGTGTACTGGAGAATTTGCAGGATTTCTATGTCTTGTATGCTAGAACAAGAGGTATTCACGAGCGTGCCATTATGGTAAAGCATGTATTAAAAATTGCAATTTTACCGATGATTACGGGGATTGGGATGAATTTTGGCAAGCTGCTGACGGGAACGATTATTGTTGAGTCCGTTTTTTCATGGCCTGGGTTTGGCCGTTATTTTATTGAGGCGATTTTTAACCGGGATATACCAGTCATCCAATGCTATGTGTTTCTTGCGGCCTGTCTATTTATTTTGTGCAACCTGATTGTAGATATTGTACAAATGTATATGGATCCGCGCATCTCTTGGAAAGGGGGAACGGATCAATGATTGCGAGTATAAGGGGTGTTTTTAAGCACCAAACAACCATCACAGTCTGCTTATTCACTTTAATCGTTCTTTTTATACTTACGATTTTGGCTCCGTGGATTTCCCCGCACGATCCAATTCAAGTGAATTTAGCTTTAAAATTAAAGCCGCCTTCCATGGAATATCCACTGGGTACTGATTACTTGGGGCGATGTAATCTGTCTCGTCTTTTACATGGTGCTCGTATTTCCCTAGGGATTGCGTTTTTAATTTTCATTTCGTCATTGGGGATTGGTTTACTTGTCGGAACGTTTGCCGGCTATAAGGGAGGCCGGATTGATCTTGTACTGATGAGATTTTGTGAGGGAGTGATGGCATTCCCGAATCTTGTACTTATTCTTGGACTTGTCGGAATATTCGGCCCTGGGATGAAACAGGTGATCTTGGCAATGGTGCTTGTGCAGTGGGTGTATTACGCGAGGATGTTCCGAGGCTTAGTGCTCAGTCTGAAGGAGCAGAACTTTATTGCCGCCGCGAGAATAAACGGATCTTCACAATGGAAAATTATTAGACGGCATATTATCCCAAATGTACTTCCTCCAATTGTCGTAATGGGGACACTTGAAATAGGCTGGGCTATTATGGATATTTCCGCCCTGTCGTTTCTAGGACTCGGTATTCAGCCGCCCACACCAGAGTGGGGTGCTATGATTCATGAAGGAAAATCATATATACGAAGCAATCCAGAGTTAATGATATATCCAGGTGTAATGATTATGCTCGTTGTTATCACTTTTAATGTATTGGGAGAAGCTTTATCAGATCGCTTTGGTGTAAAACGACGTTTTTAAAAAGGAATGAGACAATTGATAGAAAAGCAGCATAATATTTTGGAGGTTAGCGACCTTCAGGTAAAAGCAAACACCTCCATTGGAACAATTCCTTTGGTGCAGGATATCCAATTTGAACTAAAGCCTGGGCATGTGCTCGGGCTTGTTGGAGAAAGCGGCAGCGGAAAAACCATTACTTCCTTATCACTCCTGCAATTGCTAGACCGTAAAACAACGAGTATAGAAGGCAGTATACGATTGCGCGGCAGGGAATTAAATGGGCTGAGCGCGAAGGAGATGCAGCGGATTCGAGGAAAAGAGATTGCTCTTATTATGCAAAATCCAATGAACGCTTTTACCCCTGTATATACGATTGGCAACCAATTCATTGAAACGATTCGGACTCATACGAATTTAACAAAGAAGGAAGCATTTGAGCTGGCTGTTGACTCTTTGCACAACGTAAATTTGCCAAATCCTTCAGACATTATGCGTAAATATCCATTTCAGCTAAGCGGAGGAATGCTGCAGCGGGTAATGATTGCTATTTCTTTGTGCTTGCGGCCAGCTGTAATTATTGCTGATGAGCCAACAACAGCGCTAGATGTGACAAACCAATTGCAGGTGCTGCGGCAGTTGGATTGGCTTCGTTCAGAATATGGTACGGCGATCTTATTAATTTCTCATGATTTAGGAGTTATTTCTGAGCTGGCTGACGATGTCATCGTGATGCAGAACGGAAGAATTGTAGAAAAAGCAGATGTTTATCAGTTATTTGATCATCCGCAGCATGAATATACGAAAAAGCTGCTTCATGCTCGACCATCGTTGCAATTTAGTAAAGAAAACTGAGCCCTACTTATACTGTATTCTTAAAATTTCCGACTACGTCGGATTCACTTCTAGCTGGAAATTTATACTTTCCGATCAGTACAAAAAAGCGCAGGATTCTCTAACATTGTTAGACTAGCATTAATATCTTAAGAAAACAGGTGGTGAGTCCATGAGTTTACTGCAGGTTAAGGATGTAACACATACGTACGGCTCCTATAATTTGTTTAGCAGAACAGACCAACGAAAACGGGTGCTTTCCAACGTTTCGATTTCCATAGGGCAAGGAATGTGTCTAGGTGTTCTCGGAACGAGCGGAGCTGGGAAAAGCACGCTTGGAAAAGTAATCCTTGGATTGGAGAAGCCGCAAAAGGGGCAGGTTTTGTTTCAAGGGCATGATTTTTATAATACAGACCGCATCACTCGTAAACGGCTTCGCCGCGATCTTCAAGTAGTATTTCAAGATTGCTACTCTTCAGTAAATCCACGCATGACTGCGGAACAAATTATTAGTGAACCATTACAAAACTATGAAAGAATGTCTCCGGATGAACAGAAGCGGACCGTTGGAGATTTACTAGAAAGAGTAGGTCTGAATCATGAGGATATGAGAAAGTACCCTCATCAATTTAGCGGAGGACAGCTGCAAAGGATTAATATTGCAAGAGCGATTTCCTTAAAACCGAAGCTAATTGTATTAGATGAAGCGGTAAGTAGTCTAGATATGGTTAACCAAACAAATATTTTAAACTTATTGAGTGAATTGAAGTCAGCTTTTGGTCTCTCATACCTTTTTATTACCCATGATATAAAAGCTGCTTATTCTATCTCCGATGCTTTGGCTGTGATGGAGAAAGGTGAAATAGTTGAGGAGTGCAAAAGTAAAGACAAGCTGTTCACATCGCGTCATCCTGCTGTGCAAACTTTGCTCTCGTCTATTCTTTCCGAGCATCCCCGTTACCGTTCTCTTTCTGGAGGGAGACGTTATGCCCAACCTCTGGCATGAGAGAGAAAGGAGGGAAACTATTGAATCATCGATCCTATCTTATGTTGGCTATTCCCCTGATCATTTCAACCATAACTACTCCTTTATTAGGGGCTGTTGATACAGCAGTTGTCGGGCAGTTGCCTGACCCTGCTTATATTGGGGCGGTGGCTGTAGGAACCATTATTTTTAATACGATGTACTGGTTGTTTGGTTTTTTACGAGTTAGTACATCGGGCTTTGCTGCGCAAGCGTATGGAGCAAATGATGATATGCAAGGGGTTTTAGCTCTAACAAGGCCATTTGTAGTGGCAATTGTAGTAGGGGTTGCCTTTATTCTTCTACAGTGGCCTATCGAACATTTATTTTTAACCTTAATAAGCCCAGAGTCTAACGTCCGGGCGTTGGCATCAGATTATTTTAGTATTCGTATATGGGGTGTCCCGTTCGCTTTAATGAATTACGTTATCCTCGGATGGTTAATGGGGATGTCTAGGATTAAAACCTCTTTAATGATACAAGTATCTATGAATCTCATAAACATCGCTCTATCTCTATTATTTGTTAACGTATTCTCTTGGGCAGTAGCTGGTGTAGCTGTAGCAACCTTACTATCGGAAATAATGGCTTTTATTATAGGACTTATTGTCATATGGAAGACTGTTCCTTTTACATTTAAGCGCCTTCCTTTAAAAGCGATTGTTGATCCCGCTTCGTTCAAAAAAATGATGAGTGTGAACCGGGATTTGTTCATCAGAACCCTTTGTTTATTAACGATGTTTAATATATTTACGGCGAAAGGGGCTTCCTTTGGAACAGAGGTTTTGGCAGCAAATGCTGTTCTCATCCAAATTCACTATCTCATGGCTTACTTCTTTGACGGATTTGCGAATGCTTCTAGTATTTTTGTAGGGAAAGCAATTGGAGCAAACGATAAACAATTGTACAAGAAGACACTTTCGCTATCGTGTCAGTGGGCTATCTTTTCGTCCTGCTTTATCGCAGGTATTTACGTCCTGTTTGGTCATAATATAATTATGCTATTTACGAGTATACCAAGTGTTATTGAATTGGCAAATGCCTATGGAATATGGATTACGCTATTTCCTATTTCAGCCAGCTTTGGCATCATTATTTATGGTGTTTTTACAGGGGCAACGGAAGCAGCACCTATTCGAAACTCGATGATTTTGGCGTTGATTGCTTATCTCATGGCGCTATTTATTGCAGTGCCTAGTTTTCAAAATCACGGTTTATGGTTCTCTTTTATTGTATTTAGTATAGGACGTTCTGTGTTTTTGGTAATGTATATTCCAAAATTAAACAGAAAATTATTTTCGGTTCAAGTGCAGAATACTCAAACATTTTACAGCTAGAAATCCTAACTTCTGAAGAACACGAACAGTATATTGAGGCTCTCATGACATATGAAAAGGTGTTGGCGCAAGGGGAAATAGATACAAGCAAGGGACCGATAGAGGTGGAAAAGCTTCCTAGAGAACTGCAAGGAGAATTTCAACAAGCGAAGGATTTTATAGACTATGTAAACAATAAGCAGCAAGCAAAAAAAGAATAAGTTTATATGTTTCATAAGAAGGTATTACAAGAATAACGAAGATATATGGTAAAACCTATGTAAAAGAACAGCCCTGAAAAAACACAGGGCTGCTTTTGTTTTTCTTAATTACACAATAATTCATTTTTTATGTTAGGAAGGAAGGTTCCCTTTTTATATCAACTACGCTTTTGCATTAAGATCCTTCATAATTTCTGCATGCTTCTCATCTGTTAGCTTGTACATAAATCCAATGATTAGTAAAGATATAGTTAATGCAACTGCTGGATATAGAGTAAGCAGTCCTTTAATACCCAGCAAGGTTCCAGCCGATTGAGCCACGTTTGGCACATAGCCGATTAAAGATAAACCGAGACCGGAAAGAAAACCTGCCAATGATTGTGCCAATTTCCTTGAGAAGTTAAATAAAGAATATGTTGTCGCTTCTTTTCGATCTCCTGATACCCACTCGCCATAGTCAATAATATCCGAAACCAATGCCCATGTAATACCATTTGGAATACTAATTCCAATGAAAGCTATTGCTGAAAGAATTGTGAATGAATAAATATTAGTCGGAATCAAGAAATTCACAAGATCAGCGGCTATACAGATTGCAAACCCCAGCATCGCCGTATGTTTTTTTCCAAGTTTTGAAACAAGCTTAGGCATAAGGATAACACCCAAAAATGAAGAACCAATAATGATAAAGCTCATGTTCGCTACAAGTGTTACATTTCCTAAATTATATTGTGCAAAATAGACCAGTAGCGCTGATTTAATGTTATAAGCAGAAATGGAAAAGATCGTCATTAGCACAAGTGTTAACAATGGTTTATTCTTAATAAATGTTTTAATAATTGATTTTACAGATAGTTTTTCCTTCGGAGCCTCTTTTACAATCACTCGTTCTTTTGTATTCCGATAACAAATATAGAATCCGAGAATACCAATAATGGCCATCATCCCCATAGCAACTGGATAGCCTACTTGTGGATTTTCAAATTGCACAATGATTGGCATAACGATAACGCTTGTAATCAACAAAGCACCTAAAGAACCGATTTGTCTGAATGTTGCAAGTGAAGTGCGATCGCTTGCATCTTGGGTAATTGCAGCACCCAGTGAACCATAAGGAATGTTTGTAAATGAATAGGCTACTCCCCATATCATATAAATCACATAAGCATATATCAGCTTTCCTGTTGTCGAAGCAGCTGGTGACATGAACAATAACACTGTAATGATTCCTAATATAAAACTGCCAAATAATAAATATGGGCGAAATTTGCCGCGGTTACCAACGTTCTTACGATAATCAATCGACGAACCGACAATTGGATCCATAACAGCATTAAACAGCTTGCTTACTAAGAAAATCATACCGGCTGCTGCAGCTGGGATTCCAGCAACATCTGTCAAAAATTTAAGCAGGTAGAGTTGACCTAAATCAAACAGGAAACCATTACCAAAGTCTCCAAATCCATAAGACACTTTCTCTTTTACACTTATCTTTTCGTGCTTAGGATTTTGTTCCTGTTGGGAATTATTCGTAGCTAACATTGTGCTCATAATTACCTCCAGATATATTGGAATGATATTTTTGAAATGTGCTGTACTGGTAACTAAAACGAATGAGGTGAGAATAAGTCAAGGAGACTCGCTTAAAAAAACAAAATCAGCTTATAATGTTACACCGCTTTTAAAGATTGAAATCTCTCTAAAATCATTTTTCTCATTGTTAACAAATTCTCCGCTTGCAACTCTGATAATATAGTCGACAAACTCAGTCATTACTTGATCGATTGATCTCCCATCTTCAAGCAATGTTCCAGCATTAAAGTCAATCCAATGTGGTTTTGTTTCGTAAATTTGGGTATTCGTTGAAATTTTCATAGTTGGAACAAATGTCCCGAATGGTGTTCCTCTGCCTGTTGTAAACAGCACCATTTGACAGCCTGCTGATGCAAGTGCCGTAGAAGCGATGAGATCATTGCCAGGTGCGCTTAAAAGATTTAATCCTTTTGTTTTTAGAGTTTCCCCATATTTCAAAACGTCCACGACGGTGGAAGTACCAGCCTTCTGTGTACATCCAAGTGACTTGTCTTCTAAAGTTGTAATGCCGCCAGCCTTGTTTCCTGGAGATGGATTTTCATAGACAGGCTGATTATGCTGAAGAAAATAATCCTTAAAGTCATTGATCAAATCTACGACCTTATGAAATACTGCTTCATTAGCCGCTCGTTCCATCAAGATGGTTTCGGCACCGAACATTTCTGGAACTTCGGTTAAGACAGTGGTTCCACCTTGTGAAATTAAGTAATCAGAGAATCTGCCTAAAAGAGGGTTAGCGGTTATTCCAGAGAAGCCGTCAGAACCGCCACATTTCAGGCCAATCTTTAGTTCTGATAGGGGAACATCTTCTCTTTCATCATTTTTAGCGCTTTCATAAATGTCCATGACAAGTTTAAATCCTTCTTCAATTTCGTCTGTAACTGCCTGGGAAATGAGGAACTTGACTCGGTCTTCATTTATGTCACCGAGCGCCTTTTTAAATTCAGGAAGTTCATTGTTTTCACATCCAAGCCCTAAAACGAGAATACCGCCAGCATTTGGATGGTTTACAGCATTGAGCAAAATTTGCTTTGTATTTTCATGGTCGTCACCGAGCTGGGAACAGCCGTAGTTATGTTTTAAAACGAGAACATTATCAAACGGACTTATGTCGCCTACATGTTTTTCAAAGCGTTTCATAATTTTTTCGGCAATTCCATTTACACAGCCTACTGTTGGCACGATCCAAAGTTCATTTCGAATCCCGACATTTCCATTTTCCCTTACATAGCCTTTAAAGGTCCGATTTTCATTTTTATATGAAAGGTCCGTTTGTTTCGGTGTGTACCGATAATCCTGCGTTCCGGATAAATTCGTTTTCGTGTTATGGGTATGAACAAGTTCTCCAGGAGCAATTGTTATGAGTGCATGGCCGATTGGATACCCGTATTTGATAACATGTTCTTTTTCTTGGATTTCTTTTAAAGCGATTTTATGGCCGCGATAAATATCCTGTTTTAATTGAATGGCCTTTCCGTCGATGCTTAGTTCTTCATCCTTCTTAAGGTCTCTTAAGGCAAGGATAGTGTTATCGTTTTCATTTATTTGCAAGTATTTTTTCATCCGCATGATTACCTCACTTAATTGATGTCCCGTATAATTCTTTAAGGGCTTCTTTTACTCCGAACTGCTTAATATTCAGGAGATTAGTTGTTACAGCGCTCACCAAGCCTGGAATCGAAGTAAGATCCATTGCCCATAGCTGTTTGTTAGCCAACACGGTTTTAACTAGATCTTCTATATGGAATTCATGTTGATCGGCTTTCCCCCAAAGAGCTTGAAAGAATTGTAGGATTTCTGGATTATCTTGTAATGAAATATCCTGATTCCCTCGTTTTCCTCGGTAAAAATACAGCAGGCAACTTAAAGAAAAAACGAGCCGTTTCGGCAAAGTAGCCGTTTGGTTCACGTAATCTAGTAACGTTGGTAAATTCCTCGCCGCAAACTTTGAAATGGAATTTAAGGAAATGCTTAATAAATAATGTTTGATATATGGATTCATAAAGCGATTTAACACTTCATTTGAAAAGGCAGCAAGTTCTTCAGGCGATCCATCTAAAGTTGGAACAATTTCATTATCAACCAACTCCTTAATGAATACCCCTAGCTCCTGATGCTTGACCGACTCTTCCACAGTGTCTAGGCCATATAAGTATGAAACAGGTGTCATAGCGGTATGAGCACCGTTTAAAATACGGACTTTTCGCACTCGGTAGGGTGTTAAATCATCAACGATTAACGTGTTCAAACCTGTACCCGCAACTGGCAGTTCATCTTTGATCCAATCAGGTCCTTCAATCACCCAAAGATGATACTGCTCTCCGACTACCATTAATTCATCCTTATAGCCCAGCGCTGCTGTTTTCTCGTCTATTGAATCTAATGGGAAGCCTGGGACGATCCTGTCTACTAAGCTGGAACAAAACGTATTTGCCTTGTGGATCCAATTGATAAATTCATCACCTAGGTTCCAGTGGTTGGCATATTGAAGCACAACCTCTTTCAGTTTTTCGCCATTATTTTCAATCAGCTCACAAGGAATCACGATGCAGCCATAGCTATCGTCTCCCGAAAAAGCTTGAAAGCGATAGTAAAGAAAAGCAGTCAGCTTTCCTGGAAAACTCCTTGGCGGTCGATCTTCCAACCGATCTTCAGGATCAAAAACAATCCCGGCTTCTGTCGTGTTTGAAATGATGAAACGCATATCCTGTTTTCCCGCCAGTTCTTTATACTGCTCATAGTTTGTAAAAAGGTTAATCCCTCGGCTAATCGACTCAATCACCATATGCTCATCAACGGGTTTCCCATCCTTCATTCCTTGTAAAAAAAGGGTGAACAAACCATCTTGTTGATTCAGTCTTTCAATTTTTTCCGAGCCCCTTGGTTGGACCACGACGACACTTCCATTAAAATCTGTTTTCTCATTTAATACTTGAACCTGCCAGTCAACAAACGCTCTTAAAAAATTTCCTTCTCCAAACTGAAGAATTTTCTCTGGACGTACAGCAGACTGCTTGTAATTGTGTTTATTTAACCTCTGCATCTATAGGTATCTCCCTTCGTTATGCACACGTGAACATTTATTTCAATAATCGTCCCAAAACGGGACAATAATATTACTCCATCTTTTTAACAGAGTCACGAATGATTAACTCTGTATTGGCAAAGATCTTTTCCGCCTTTTCTTGTTTCCCCATGATTAATGACAGAATTTTTTTCGCACCCCAAATACTGATTTGTTCTGTAGGGCGTTTTACGGTTGTTAGGCGCGGTGTTGTATACCGAGAAAAACCTATATCATCGAAACCAATAATTGAAATATCATCGGGAACCTTTAGTCCTTTAGCGAAAACTGCGTTCATGGCACCAATGGCCATATCATCATTTGAACAGAAAACAGCTGTTGGAGGCTTTTTTAATGACAGCAGTTTGTTCATCGCGAGATAACCGCTTTCCATATCATAGTTTCCACTAACAGAGTATTCGGGCTGAATGGACATCCCGTGTTGGATTAACGCTTGAAGATATCCCTCTTTGCGCATTTGTGTGGACTTAAAGCCTTGTATTCCTTCAATAATGGCGATATCCCGATGCCCGTTTTTAATCACGTATTCTACTGCTTGACGGGATCCTTCTGTATCATCAGATAAAATATTGATAATATGATTTTCTTCGATATAACGGTTAAGTACCACAAGGGGAATTCCCTTTTGCATTGTGTGGTAGATAAACGAATTATCTTGCACACTTTGACTCATTAAAATGATGCCATCAAAGCGTAGGGGATTAATTGTTGAAAAATCCTGATAATCATCTATGCCGCGGACAAATAAATTATAATCCTGGCTGATGACATGATTGACACCTTTGAGCGCATCAACAAAAAAGCTTGGAGATGTTCCGTTGCTTATGCTTGAAAAAAACAAACCAATTGTATGGGACTTCTGCGTCACAAGGCTTTTTGCATTATAATTTGGTGTATAGTTTAGCTGGGAGGCAATTTCAAGGATTTTCTGCTTGGTTGGCTCTTTTATAAGCGGGCTGTTATTGAGGGCCCTTGAAACCGTTGTATGAGATACATTGGCCAGCCTAGCAATGTCTTTAATAGTAACCATTCTATTTCCTTCCTTTTTTCATTACATTCATTTAGAAAAAGTGGCATATATTATCCTATTTTACTACCTCACCAGCATTAATCAACCTTTAGCATCTTTCGTTATGATCTTGTAGAAGAAATAGGGTTGCCTTCTGTAACTCCTTGAAATTGAAAATATTCTTTCGCGTTGTTGTAGGCGATTGCTTGGACGATTCTCCCTAATAATTCCATATCCTTTGGAACCTCACCATTCTCTACCCATTCTCCAATCAGATTGCAGACAATTCTTCTGAAATATTCATGTCTCGTATAAGATAGAAAGCTTCTAGAGTCTGTCAGCATTCCAATGAACCGGCTAAAAAGCCCTACATTGGAGAGTGCTTTCATTTGCTCTAGCATGCCTTCCTTCGTATCATTAAACCACCATGCAGTACCGAATTGGATCTTTCCTGGTGTCTTTCCATCTTGAAAGCTATTGATAATACTTGCAATGACATAATTATCAGTAGGATTTAAAGAATAGATAATCGTTTTTGGAAGCTTGCCAGCCTGTTCTAAAGAATCCAGGATTGAAACGAGTGGTTTGGCAATTTGATCATCATTAATTGAATCATAACCGGTATCAGGTCCTAATCGCTTAAACATGTTTGTATTATTGTTGCGATGGGCATTAATATGGAACTGCATCGCCCAACCGAGATCTGCATATAGCTTGCCTAAGTGAATTAATGTAAAGGTTTTAAATTTCTTTTCCGCTTCTAAGGAGAGCTTGCTGCCAGTTAATCTTTCTGCAAAGATTTCCTGTACTTCATCAAAGGTCGCTTCTTCATAAACCATTGAATCTAATGCATGATCAGAGACGACACCGCCAACTAAGTGGAAGAACTGAACCCTCACTTCAAGTGCAGCGAGATAGTCCTTATAGTTCTCAATCTTTACTTGGGAAGCTTGCTCAAGCTTCCCAACCCATTCTAGAAATCCATCTCGGTTGATTTCCAAGCCTTTATCCGGTCTAAAACCCGGAACAACACTGACAGGATAGTCTTCATCTTTTTTTAATAATTGATGATATTTTAAGCTATCTGTCGGGTCATCAGTTGTGCAAACCACTTTAACATTTGATTTTACGATGAGGTCACGGGCGCCAAATCCTTCTCCAGTTATAAGGGCATTCGCTTTCTCCCAAATCCCTGAAGCACTTTGTTCGTTTAATGTTTCGTAAATGCCAAAGAATCGCTGCAATTCTAAATGAGTCCAATTATATAAAGGATTTCCTATTGTCATTGGAACCGTCTTTGCCCAGGCAAGAAATTTTTCATAATCACTTGCATTTCCGGTAATATATTCTTCTGGGATTCCATTTGCTCTCATTGCTCTCCATTTATAATGATCACCATAAAGCCAAGCTTCTGTAATATTTTTAAATTTTTTATTTTCATAAATTTCTTTAGGGCTTAAATGACAATGATAGTCAATAATCGGCATTTCCTTCGCATAATCATGGAACAGAGAGATAGCGGTTTTATTTTTAAGTAAAAAATTTTCATTCATAAATTTTTCCATTATTTCACCATCCTACAGTTTTTTGTTAACGTTAACATTTTTAATTAAAAAAATAATAGGACGGAAGTGACTTATGAATGTTAACGTTAACATTTCTCCTTCATTCTACTTTTTATTTCTTTTTAATGCAATAGGGATTTGTATTTTTTTCTAATAAACTCCATTTTTCAAAAAGAACAAGTGTATATACAGGACTAAAAATGTGGTCGTTCGTTCTAAAAAACTCGTGGATTGGCGAGCTGTTAGGAAAAAGCAAAAGCAAAAGCGTAGCTACCTTACAACGTATTCCTAAAATTTTCGAATACGTTAAATTGGCTTCCGGATGAAAATTTATATTTTCTTTCTTGCAGCGCAACAAAAATCTACTCCTGCTCAAAAAGCTATATCATTCTGCCCGGGAGGTAGAATGATATAGCTTTTTAATCGGTTGTTCTTACCGAATTTAGGAAGAAGGAAGTATTCACCATTTGGTCAATTTCTTTTGAACTATTTGTGAATATGTTCACAAAACTGATGCTTCTTACAAACTTTCAAATATACTAAGGGTGTAATCATTACTTAATCCAATTTGAAAGGGAGCGATCTTGTATGTTTGGAAAGTTTGTTAGGGAAAATCGAATTGCAGCAGCTCTTTTAACAGTTCTTCGTTTATATTTAGGATACTCTTGGTTTACAGCAGGACTAGGAAAATTACAAAGCGGTCAATTTGATGCAGCTGGCTTCTTAGCTGGAGCTGTTGCAAAACCAGTTGCTGGTCCAGATGGCGTTGTCTATGGATGGTATGTATCTTTCTTAAAAAACCTGGCTCTTCCGAATGCGGACTTATTTAACATTGTAATTCCATTAGGTGAAACGCTTATAGGTCTTGGATTGTTGCTCGGCTGCTTAACAACAGCGGCGGCGTTCTTTGGTCTTGTAATGAATTTTAGCTTCTTGCTTGCGGGAACTGTTTCTCATAATCCAACTGACATTCTATTAGGCGGAATTATTTTAGCAGCTGGGTTTAACGCCGGTGTATTTGGTTTAGACCGATGGGTAATTCCATTTATTCGTAAAACTATTTTGAAACAAAATACTAGCATTAAAAAGACTGAAAACATTAAAGTAAAACCTGCGCTATAGATTTTTCAACACAGTACAAAAGCATGTGGATTGCTTTAAACATACTAAAATTAGAAGGGGATACTATGTTCAATATAAAGGCATAGATCCTCTTATTTTTTACATAGCATACTCCATAATCAAATATTAAAAAGATGGT
Source organism: Bacillus sp. OTU530 (assembly GCF_038440375.1). Taxonomy (NCBI): domain Bacteria; kingdom Bacillati; phylum Bacillota; class Bacilli; order Caryophanales; family Bacillaceae; genus Bacillus; species Bacillus sp. OTU530. The sequence goes on along the minus strand of NZ_JASATP010000033.1, from coordinate 44,621 downwards.
ATATAATATATATGTTGAAGAAGGAATAACCATTTTATGTTGGAATTATCCATTAAAATAAGAAGCTAATTAAAAATATACCCCTCACTAATGAGGGGTATATCCTATTGATCTCGTGCAAGTTCTTTTCTATTGGGAGCAAGTGGTGGCTGTTCTAACCACTTGTTTTTCACCATAATATCGAACCAGTTTTTGGTAGTTCCTAATGTTTTTAGAATTGCTTTTTCATAAGCTACAGCTAGGTCTTTTCGCATGGCTCCTGCTAGACCTGTCCCATAATATACTTGTGCAGTTTGAGCCAAGAAGCCCATATGATACAACATTAATTTATCTGAAAAAGGAGAGTCTTTTGACGTTGTAACCTCTGATTCCCACGACATTGGAACTGGCAAATTATCATTGTGCATAATTTTTGAAAGGGCTTGTAGGTTTTCATCTGCGGCTTGTTCTAATTCCTCAAAAAACTTTCTTACTTCTTTCGATTCTGTGACTTGACTGAATCCAATTGAAAGAGTTTTTGCCATAATGCTCTTTTTAATGTTAAGAGAAATACTGATTAGTTCTGAAGCAGATAAAAGTCTCTCTTTTCCGAAGAATCCATTAGTAAAATCTTTGGTAGAAATAAATTCAGGGCCTTCGTTAGGATAGAAATAGGGGTCTCGTTGGAATTTTCCTTTCTTAAGCAATAACTCAATGGTTAAATCGTACATACTTTTTGCATCATTATCACATGAATTGTAAAATTCCCGTAGGTCTTTTCTGACAGAAACACTTAAAGCAGTTGTATGACCCAACAAACCATGTATAGTCATAATATGTAAATAATTTAAGCAGAATGTGTCAGAAAACAATCTCTCTGCACCTTTATTAAGGTCGGACTCAGTAAATCCAATAGGAACTGGAAATCCCTCTTTCTCAATGAAGGAAACAAGCTGCTTCTTTTGCTTTTCCCATGTCTCAATGGCAATTTCAAAAACTTTTTTTATTGATTCGTCTTCCAAGATAGAAATCATATACCTATTTACTATCTCGGTCATAGTTCCGTTTACATACTCCCCCCATAGTGTTCCTATTTCGGAAGATGTAAGTTTTAAATTATCATTTTCCATTTGTTCTCACCTCTTCCGTATTTTTTACTAATACAGAAATAGGTATGCATTTCTTTGGACTTCAACCTTTTAGATGATTAGTTGAGTAGTTTCTTGTTGAACGGGGGCGTTAGTGGAAGAACAATTAAGTGATTTTAGGACTGATGACATATCTTAGTTATTCCAAAGGGCGCTTTAATGGAATAAAAGAAGAGCACATATTATACATGACTAATATGTGCTCTTCTTTATTTTTAAGGGTTTTTATAATTTAGGTCTTGATAAATTGCTCCACATGCTTTTGTACTGTGTTGCTGTCAAATACTAAAAGATACTATGGCATTAGTTTAGAAAATCCCGCTTCTGCAGTAAACACGGCCAGCAGGTTGTGGAGCGTTTCTGTATAGATATGCGGTTCGTCGAAAATCATCGGCTTGCTGTTCGCTTCGAATATATAATAGTGACCCGATTCATCCACGCCAATATCTAATGAAAATTCCCGAACGCGGCCAAAGCGGCTGCATAGGCTTTGGCCGCATTGCTCAGCAAGCATCTCGATAATATCATAGCGGACTGGGCGATGCAGCTTCTCTTGTACTATAATCTCCCCGCCATGCGGGACATGCGTGACAATATGCCCTTTTTTTGCAAGGCGCACACCGATGCCGCTAATGTGAAATGTTCTGCTTGCAGCATGTACAGCAACACGCAAATCGTATTTTCTTCCGTTTTGCATATCCGGTGCAATGGCGCGTTGTGCGATATACGGTTTTTGCTGCTTTGAGAGGAAGTCCCAGATATAAGAAACAGATTGTATGTACTCTCCCTGCAAGTCTTTTTGAAGCACTAGATTATCGTCAGTAAATCGTAAAGAAAAAATATGCTTTCCTTTTGCGGCTTCAGATTGTTTTACATATATCTCTTTGTGGCTGTGGAGCATATGCCATAAGTCTTCTTCCGTTTGCAGCAGTTTTGTTTCGAGCAAATACGGCCGTAATGCTTCATTTGCGGAAAATGCTTGATAACTCTCCCACTTGGGGAAGAAGCAAGGATTAAATAACGGGATATCACGATTTGTGAGCTGCTCAATGGCCTGTTTCGTTTCTGGTCGTTGTTCGTGCTTTCGATAGGGCACGCGATTATATACAACATCAGGATACGGAAAACGGCATTTATACCATCGTTTCTCCGAGAGCCATACATAGCCTTCAATATGTTCCTCCTGTAATCCATACGGCGAAAAGACAAAACTAATGCCGCCTTGCCTTTGAAGGGCTGCTTGGATGGCGGCAAACCGTGTGAAATCACCGTAAAGCTTTCCTTTTGGTGTACCGCTTGTCAAAATACCAACGAGCGGTCCAAGCCGCTCGTCTTGCTGCTGGATGGAAAAGGAGAAGGAATGCTCTGTTCCAGCTTTAAGCTGGGATTGGCCAAACATTCGCCCTGTTTCATAATGATGCCAGCACTCTGTTTTCGAGTCATAGAAAATTTGGTTCATTGAAACAGCTCCTCAGGGGAGAATAATGATTTTTCAGTTAAATGCAGTGCGTACTCCAAAAAGAGCTCCTTCGTTAATCGGTCGCTTTTCTTTAGCTTCGGATGATGAAAAATAGAGCGGCCTGGCTTGGAGTTTGCCTCAAACAGCCACACTTTGCCCGTTTTATCTAAGCCGAGATCAAAGCCAATTTCCCCGATGCATCCGTCTAGATGTGTGTCGATGCTCTCGCTGAGCAGAAGGACAGCTGTTGTTAGCTTTTGCAGCACACTTTCTCTTTCAACAGGATCAGGAAAGATTTCGTCCAAGCTTTTTACATCACCGCCATTATTCATATGTGTGGTCATACTGCCCTGACCGGCGATTTTGGCAGCAATTGCGCTCATTCGCCAATAGCCGTGTCTATCCTTATTTGTATGAATGCGAAAATCGACAGGCTGCCCATTTATACGCAGCAACGAAATGCCCTGCTGTACGATAAACGTTTCTAAATTATAACGGCTTAAGAGGTGATTGATAAGGTATTCAAGAGAATGGTATTTACGCAGCTTATTCCCATCGGCATCACGATAGCGACAGTAATATTCATTTTCCTCAAAGTCATACCGAACCTGATAAATGCTGCTTCCTAAGCTGCCATTAATCGGCTTAATATACACATGCCCGTACTTGGATAAAAGAAATTCAATTTGCTCAAAGCTTGTAAAACGATGTGTTTCCGGTAGGTAGGAAACTGCCGCTTCATCTTTCTGTAAGCAGCGGTAAATATCCCATTTATTAAAAAATCCAGGATTGAACCAAGGAATTAAGTATTCATGCTGGAGCCGTTCTTTTACCCGGGCAATGGCTCGGTGGTTTTCCGTTTTCCGATTTGGGAGCCGGTCGTATATAACGTGTGGAAATGGAACCTCATGTTGTACCCAGCGTTGTTCATTATAAAAGTAAGCGGTAATGGTTCCTTCCTTCCAGTTAATTTGATGTGATCCAAATGCAAATAAGTATGCCTTCGTATCGTCTTTAGCTGTGAGCAGGTTGGCAAAAAACAGTGAGCGTTCCCCAATTGGCCGCAAAGAAGATTCTGTAAAGCCGGCCGTGAAAATTCCAATTAGCGGACCTATTACAATGGTTTCTTCGTAGACAAATACATGAATTGGTGTAAGAAATGGCAGCTTTAAATCTGCGATAATCTCCTGCCCTATGGAGATGGTATTGTCTGATAAAGAATCTGCTCGTACGTCACATTCAATAATTTTTGTGCCAAATGAAATGTATTTCAGGGATTGGATATTATCGAATGTGTAGGGGAGGTATACCGTATTTGGCTCACGACCGCTTTTCTGCAGCATGTAAGAACGCAGTTTCATTGGGAATCCGCTCCTTTTTGCGCCTCGAGTGTTAAGTATTTGCAGTAGGCAAGCGGTGCGTGATATAAGTGATCAACGTTTTCTGGTTTGCACTCCAGCATTACTCTTCGCCCAGGCTTTGAGTTAACATCGAGAAGCCAAACAGCCTGATTTTGGTCGACAGAAATATCAAGACCGATTTCAAACAGCGGCGGCAGTGTTTGTTCTAAAGCTATAGGTACAGCCTTGAGGAGAGTTGTAATATTGTCCTCCAGCAGCAGCCGCTCCTGCTTCGGATACGATTGTTTCCATTCCTCATATGTGATGCTCTGGCTTCCTGCATGCAAATTGGAAACAACAGCCCGTTCATTGCCGCAGCGCACCCCCCGTCCAACCTCCCCCCAAACACCCTTTTCATTTTTTTGCAGTAAAACACGGATATCAAATGGACGTCCGTACGCATCTTGCACGGATAAAAATGGCTGCAGCAGGTAAGTTTGCGATTGCAGGAGAGAGGCGAGCCAAGCTAAAAAATCTTCTTTGGAAAGAAAGCTTTCTGTTATTGTCTGTTTAGCCTGTTGTAAGGTCGCTTGAATAGAACGGCGCCCATAGGATAGAAAGCAAAATCCGTTTCCTTGAGAGCCATTCACTGGCTTTAAAGCAGCTTGTTTATGCCTCCATATATATTTCCAAACGTTCTCTATCGTCGCTTCTACGGTATAGGGAACATAAGGAGCCGTGGCTGGATGATGTGAGAGAATGGAATAGGTTTGTAGCTTATCGGGCAGGCCATGACCTAAAAATTGGGTTTGTGGCCGCTTTTTTAGCCATTCTACAATGGGCTTTCCTTGCCTTGAGCTTTCGGTGCGATTATAAAAGCAGCGATCATAGATAAAAGGAGGAATGGGGAAAGTATGTTGAACCCACTGCTCTTGCACGGAATCAAACAATAAACCATGAACTTGCTCTGTGGCGGGGATGATTTGAAAAGGCGTAAACCGAACAACCTGCATGCCATGCAGAAAAGCCCGTTTCGCGATTTCTGTAAAATATTCTGTTTCTTGATCAGATCGAAGAGATAATAAGCCGAGCGTCATTATGATTCCTCCTTATATGGCTGCTGAGCAATTAAGCAGCAATATTGCAAGACGGACCGGACGGATGGACGAATAGGCGTTGGTATCGCGGTTGGAAGCATATTTTTGGATGGCTTTGAATTCACTTCAATAAGCCAAGGATTTCCGTCTTTGTCCAATCCTAGATCAATCCCGAGTTCTCCGTATAAACCGTCATAGCTTTGTCCAAGGCACCGGGCGGTTTCTAGTGCCAGCTCGGATAGCAGCTTTTTTAAATGTCGAACTTGTTTCTGGGAGAAGGCAAACTGCAGTACCTCATCGAATTTGTAAATTTCTCCACCCATTGCGATATTAGAGACAAATTCATTTGGGGAAGAAACGCGTGCAACAGCAGAGGTAAGCTTCCACTGGTTTTGTTCCGTTTTGTGGCAAAGAATACGAAAATCAACAGGACGTTCTTCATACGTATACAATGTTACACCTTGCTGAACGATGTAAGGCCGGTGCCCAATATAAGGCTTAAGCGCTGCAAATAAGCTATCGACCGATGTATATGAGGTATGAATGTCCCCTGAAAAGGTCGTATAGTTTAATGTATATTCATGTTCAGTACGAGTTACTTTAAAAATTTTTCGCCCTTGGCTTCCATAAGCTGGTTTGATAAACACGCAGTCATAAAGAGCGAGCGCTTTCTCTAATACTTGTTTGTTATCAAATAAGAAGGTGCAGGGAATATATGGCTGTAAATAAGCAAATTGCTCGAGTGCCTCATATACCTCCCATTTGTTCAAAAAGCGGTCGTTAAAGTGGGGAATATGGTAGGTTTTTAAGGTTTGGAGCCAGCTGGAGAATACAGTGCTTTGCTCTGTTTTTCGAGAGTGAATGCGATTATGAACAACATTTGGAAATGGCATCTGTTCCTTTTTCCAGTGGCCATTCTCATAGCGGTATCCCCACACTTCCTCACCCTTCCAAAGAGACAAAGAGGTAATATAGCAAAAGCAAGCGCTTTGTTCGCTTAAAAGGGCAAACTCTTCGCAAAAGGAGGAAAGAGAACCAAAGGAAACAGGATAGCTTTGCTCCTTGATCTCTGTAATAATCGCAATAACAGGTCCGAGATGCAGTGCCTTTTGAGATGGGAGATAGCTGCAGTGGAGCTCATATTCCCCAGGGATTTTCAGGATCGCAAGAAGCTCTTTGCTGCAGAGAATAGCATTTTCTTTTTCACCTATTGAAGTAATATTCACAGTTACACTTGTTAGACCAAAAAAAAGTGTAATTGTATCATTCTGTTCAATCATCCATAGCTTGGCGAGTCGTTTCGATAGGGCAATTGTCTGATTATTTTCAATCAAGCTGCCTTCGGTTATTCTTACTGTTGTTGTAGAAAACATAGAAGTCCCTCATTTGCTTGCATTTTGTCCAAGCTCTATAATGAAATATAGATAATAATGTAGTTTATGAGTAAATGATACAACAGGTGAAATGGAAGGTTGGACTATCTTGAATTTGTGGTTAAATATAATTGAAATGGTAAGTCTTGGTGCGATTATTGGGGATATACGAATCACGTGCCTATTCAAATGCTGTTTCGAAACCATTCTCCGTAGTCGGAAACTTTAAGAATACCATATAAGTGCAAGGGTTTCTTTATTTCTTCATGTCATAATGAAAAAGATTTCCACATAGGATACATAGTCTGATATAGTTAAGAGCGTGCCGGAAATGGCTAAAGGAGGAAAAAGCATGGCAACTAATATGTATGATGCAGCTTATGCGCTGCAAAAAGCAATTACGGAGAACCCGGATTTTCAAGCTTTAAAGGCAAGCTACGCAACTGTACAAGCAGACCCGCAAGCAAAGGTACTGTTTGAGCAATTCCGCAACGTACAGCTTGAATTGCAGCAAAAAATGATGCAGGGCCAACAGATTACGGAAGAGGATAATGCGAAGGCGCAGCAAATTGTCATGCAGGTGCAGCAAAACCAAAAGATTGCACAGCTTATGCAGGCGGAGCAGCGTGTTAATGTTTTCATTGGAGACTTAAATAAAATTGTCCTAAAACCACTTGAGGATTTATACGGTTCGTTAGCGTAAATGCACAAAGACAGCGCCTGCATATAAAAAGCAGGCGTTGTTTTTTGCTACTGTAATAAGATGTAAATTTCCAGTCCGCGAGTTTTCCTTATTTCGAAACAAACGGATGACCTTGAAAATAAAATCGCCACGGATAATGAACGGCTTCCTCTGCATAATCGATCCCAATCCGCGGGCCGGCTGTGATTTCATAACGCTGTGATAGATGCGTCTCGTCGGAGACAATTTCCATAAACAACTCGTCGCTTTGCATAGACAATCCCTTTTGCTCCATTGTAATAGCAAGCGCCCGGCAGAGCTTCCCCGGACCGCTCGTTAGATTTTTATATTGCTGCTTCGTAATATCAGTTTTTCCAAAACGTGCCGATGCCATGTCCTCTATTCTTTCATCGGGTTCGAGCGCGCGGATGAGTACGCCTTGTGGAGTACCCTCTGGCGCTGTAATAATATTGAAGCAATGGTACATCCCGTAGATTAAATAGATGTACGCGTGTCCAGGCGGACCGAACATAATCTCCGTCCGCTCGGTTCTGCGGCCTCCGTAGCTGTGGGCAGCTTTATCATCAGGGCCCTTATATGCCTCTGTCTCGACAATTAAGCCGCTTCTTCGTTTTCCATCTACCACATGGACAAGCCGATGTCCAAGAAGACGTTTGGCTACATCAAGTGTATCACCTTCATACCAGTTTATAGGCCATTTCATAGTAGGTTCTCCTTTTCAGAAAGTAGAATGTTGCAGTTGCTTTAAGGAATAAGGCGTTAGCTATTTTGCGTGTTGGAAGAATTCTCTGCTTGCACCTTAAGAAAGTATAAGTTTCTAACTGGAAGACCATTCGACGTAGCGAGAAATTTTAGGAATACAGCTAGAAAGTCTTGCTATCTGTTACAGTTTACCCACTTAGATTGGTTGTTACTGCCGTTCGTTCTAATTGTCATCCATGCCTCATACGTTAATTGTAGAGTGCCACAGCTAAGAAAGGGAGGTTCCTCAGCATGATTTATCGTTTATTAGCTATTAATATAGATGGAACATTGCTTCGTCCAAATGGAAGACTGCAAAAGGGAACGAAGGAAGCAATTGATTTTGTAAGGGAGAAGGGTGTATACGTTACGTTATTTACGAACCGCAACTTTCAATCTGCACAAAAGATTGCCAGGGCGTTAAAGCTAGGCTCCATCCTTATAACGCATAGCGGTGCTTTTATTTCTTCTTCATTAGATGAACCACTTATCCAAAAGCGTATTTCTGAGGAAAAAACATTCAATCTTGTGCAGGTGCTGGAGCATTTTGATTGCAATATCCGCATTTGCCATGAACGATTTTCCCTTGGCAATCGCCGCAGCCTTGCTTCCAATTTAATTGCGAAAACAGTGCTTTCGAGTGCCGATCCTGTGTTTTATCCCGTCCAGTTTGTAGAATCACTTGGTGACACGCTTCGTGATCAGCCAGTAGCCGCACCGAAAATTGATGTGTTTTTCTCAAGCAGACAGGATAAAGAGCAAGCCCTTGCTACTTTAGCTGAGGCGTTTGAAGATATCCATATCATTGAGTATGAAGGAGAGCAAATCGAAATTCTTCCAGCGAATGTTTCCAAGCTGCGAGGCTTACAGCAGCTTGGCAGCCATCTTGGGATTGAACCGAGGGAAATGGTTGCAATTGGAGACAGTATGGATGACTTGGAAGTCATTGAAAACGTCGGTCTTGGCGTAGCGATGGGCAATGCTCCTGTTGCACTCAAGAAGGCTGCGGATTGGGTTACACGCTCTAACAACGAGCATGGCGTCACATATATGATTAAAGAGCACTTCCGTAAGCAATTTCCGCTTAATTTTCTTAAGGCTCATATTAAAATTAAAAAATGGTAAATATACCTCCTCAGACAAATGTCTGGGGAGTTTTTGTTGGCTGAATCTGCTTTTCTTACACTTTAAGAAAGTATAAATTTCTAGCAGGAAGACAGTTCGACGTAGTTAGAAGTTTTAGGAACAAAGTATAAGTGCAACTACGCCTCTGTCTTCGCCCAAGGGCATGGCTCGCCAATCGGCGAGTTTTCTTTATCAAAAATGAGAAGTTTGCACATATTGACCTCTCCCAGCCGTTCAAGTAAACTAAAGGGAGTTTTATCTTACATGAATGGGCAGGAAAGAACTTGGCTTGTATATGTCCTGTTCATCTAATTAGGCCATCCAAGGATGGGCGTTTTAATTTATGTGAAAAGGTGATAAACGTTGCGAATTGCAATTCAAAGCTTACAAGATGATAGATTTTTACGTCCGCTTCGGTTAATCAGCGGATTGTTTTATGAAGAGAGTGAAGTGTGTTTTGCGGAGAAAGGCGATCTTGTGGTCGATATCTCGATTACAGGAGAGGATATTGTTACAGCATCGGCAGCTTTAACTGAGATGTCGACAGGGAATGTATACAGAGAAACGTTCGCTAAGGATGTTTCCGCTTTTGAGAATGAAAAGGAACGCTTCAAGCAAGTGAAGCATACCGTTTCCTATGTGTACCTATCCGTTCTGCAGCAATTGACAGGAATTGAACAAAAATGGGGAGTTTTAACCGGTGTTCGTCCAACAAAGCTGCTTCATAAAAAGCTTCAAAGCGGCATGACGAAGGAAGAAGCACATAAGGAGCTGCGCGAGGATTACTTGATTCATGATGAGAAAATCGACTTAATGCAGCGCATTGTTGACCGCCAGCTTGCTGCTGTACCTGATCTGTATAAGTTAAAGGATGAGGTGAGTATTTATATCGGGATTCCGTTTTGTCCGACGAAATGTGCCTATTGTACATTCCCGGCATATGCCATTAACGGAAGACAAGGTTCTGTTGATTCCTTCCTCGGCGGGCTGCATTATGAAATTCGGGAAATCGGGAAATTTTTAAAGGAAAAAGGTATCACTATTACAACTGTCTACTACGGCGGAGGGACGCCAACAAGTATTACAGCAGAAGAGATGGATATGCTGTATGAGGAAATGTATGAGTCGTTTCCAGGGGTAGCAAGCATTCGGGAAGTAACCGTTGAGGCCGGACGACCGGATACGATTACTCCAGAAAAGCTAGAAGTGTTGAAAAAGTGGAATATTGACCGAATTAGTATTAACCCGCAGTCATACCATGAGGAAACATTAAAAGCAATCGGTCGCCATCATACAGTAGAGGAAACGATTGAGAAATATCATCTCGCGCGCTCTATGGGGATGAATAACATTAATATGGATTTAATTATCGGACTGCCAGGAGAAGGGCTGGACATTTTCAAGCATACACTGGAAGAAACAGAGAAATTAATGCCTGAATCCTTGACGGTCCATACCCTTTCCTTTAAGCGCGCATCAGAAATGACGCAAAATAAACGAAAGTACAAGGTTGCAGGGCGTGAGGAAATTACGGAAATGATGCACATGGCTGAGGATTGGACGCTGTGTCATGGCTATGTTCCATATTATCTATACCGTCAGAAAAATATTCTTGGAAACCTTGAAAATGTCGGGTATGCAATTCCTGAGCAGGAGAGCATTTATAATATTGTGATTATGGAGGAAGTGCAGTCTATTATCGGACTGGGCTGCGGAGCTTCCAGTAAATTCGTGAACCCGCAAACAGGGGCGATTACGCATTTCGCTAATCCGAAGGACCCGAAATCGTATAATGATGGTTATGTTAAATATACAGAGGATAAGCTAAGAATATTAGAAGAACTATTCACGGAGCGCAGCATAATTAAATAATAACTTGTCAAAAAGAATCTTGGGGTATATCTCAGGATTCTTTTCTTATCCCATTGGAAGATTAAAATATCAAACTCGTTTCCGGGTCAAGGTTCATTCGGCTGCTGCTTTAGTCATAGGAAGACGGGCAATTCCTGAACATCGTGAAACGGTCCCCTAGTGTGTAATCCTGTGGGCACACGTCTTCGAAAGGAGATAAAAAACTTCTAGTTTTGTGCGTAACGATAGCTTTTGGTAAGTTTTTGAGCCAGAGAGCGGATGGTTGTTTTTTCCTTACAAAAGCAGGATTTCCTTTTCACCAACTCAAATTGTTTATAGATAAGGAAAATCAGAGAAGGAGAGATGACTCAATGAATGTCTCAAGCCAAACAGAGTCTGTAATTGTCAAGTATGAAGGACGCATGGCAACCGTGATGCTGAATCGACCGCAAGTATTAAATGCTCTCGACGAGAGTATGTTGCGGGAATTGGTTGATAAGCTGAAGGAAGTAGCGGACAGTAAAGTTGATGTTGTGGTTTTATGCGGGAACGGGCGAGGCTTTTCTGCGGGCGGAGATATTAAGTCAATGCTCTCCGATAGGGATGAAAGTAAATTTTCACCTATTATGGATATGATATCGGAGCTTATCATCACATTGTATACAATGCCCAAGCTTGTCATGAGTGCCATTCACGGGCCAACGGCAGGTCTTGGCTTAAGTCTTGCGCTAGCTGGTGATTATGTGATAGCGGATGCATCCTCCATTATAGCGATGAATTTTATTAACGTCGCTCTTATTCCAGACGGAGGCGGTCATTTCTTCCTGCAAAATCGAGTCGGCGAAAGCCTTGCGAAGCAAATTATTTGGGAAGGTCAAAGGATGAATGCTCATGAAGCATTAGGGCTTGGCATTATTGATGAGGCTGTGGAATCAGATTTTCAGCAAGCAGTGAAGCAAAAGGCGGGAGAATGGCTGCAGAAGCCGGTTCGTGCTATGATTGAAACAAAGAATATTCTTTGTGAGCGCAACAAGCCTGCATTGCTTCAAGTTTTGCAGCTTGAAAAGGAAGGCCAAAGCAAAATGCGTGCAACCAAGGATCACCAGGAGGGCATAGCAGCATTTCTGCAAAAGCGCTCGCCTGTATATGGGGGAGAGTAAGTAAAAGCTGCTAATCATTCAATAGGAATCTCATTTTTCCTAAATTTGTACAGCTGCTCTTTTTTCTGGTAGAATCTCTTTTACGTTTCTGTTGTGGGAGGCGGTCATTATGATACAAAGTTTTCGACTTTCCTCATTTCCAGTGCTAAGAACGGGCAGACTGCTGCTTCGGGATATCTCACCTGCGGATGAATATGCATTGTTTCGTTGCTTGTCTGACGAAGAGGTGATGCGCTTTTGGGGAATGCCTGCACTGCAATCGTTAGAGCAAGCTGCTGCTATGTGTGAAAACTTTCGGCGGGGGTTTACGGAAGGCCGCCATATCCGCTGGGGAATTATTCGGAGGAAAGATGGTGTCTTTCTAGGAACATGTGGCTTTCATTCTTGGGATCTACACAATCACAGCTGTGAGATTGGATACGAGATTGATAGAGGGCATTGGGGAAATGGCTATGCAACAGAAGCAATTCGTGCGATTGTTTCCTTCGCGTTCTCTTACTTAGATGTTTATCGCATCGGTGCACTCGTACATCCTGATAACAGGGCTTCTGAACGTGTGCTTCTGAATGCTGGCTTCCAAAAAGAAGGGATACTAAGCGGCTATATGTACAGCGAAGAGGAGTTTTATAATCTGAATATGTTTCACTGTAAGAAAGTGTAAATTTCTTGCTGGAAGACAATTCGACGTAGTCGGGAGTTTTAGGAATACAGTATAGGGGCAACTACGCCTCTGTCTTCGCCCAAGGGCAGGGCTCGCCAATCATTGGCGAGTTTTCTTTATTATAAATCTATTCATGAAATAAAATGAGTTTGCCGCTTGAGGATGTGCAGCGGTACGTCTGGGTAATATCGTTTTGCTGCAGGATTTCTTCGCCTCGCTGCTTTGCTTCCGCTTCTGTCATCGCCTCAAAGGATTCCTCCAACAGCTTTGCACCGTCTTTGGCAAATGCAGTTAAGACATACACTTTCATTTTGTCATCTCCTTCCCTTTGAGATATTTAATTTATATTCCTATTTTTTTATAAAATGGCTCGTTTCCACAAGAAAAATCGTAGAGTGATAATCAAACTATGTATGATGAACGTATCTGTTTTATTCTTTGACCTCCTCAATACGATCTAATCACGTCTAAGAAACATGATACAATAACTACAAGTATATGATAGAAGGAAGGATGGGTATATTCTATGAAGCTTACGTTCATTCACGCGGCAGACTTGCATTTGGATAGCCCATTTAAAGGGATGGAAACAGCAATGCCGTCGTTTATCTTTGAAGCGATGAAGGAAAGTACATTTCAATCATTTCAGCGTATTGTAGATACAGCGATTCAGGAGCAGGTTGATTTCGTTGTCATTCCCGGTGATGTATATGACAGGGAGGTAAGAAGCCTTCGGGCGCAGCTGTTTTTACGGGAGCAAATGCGTCGTCTGCATGATTATGACATTCAAGTTTATATAAGTCATGGAAATCATGATCATCTTGGAGGAAACGGAGCGGGTATAGAGCTTCCAAACAACGTTCATGTGTTTCAGCAGCCATTTGTGACGAAGCAGCCTTTTCATAAGCAAGGGCAACTGCTTGCATATGTGTACGGCTTTAGCTATGGGCAAAGGGCAGTAACGAAACGGATGGCAGCTCAATATGAAAAAGAAGAAGAGGCTCCATTTCATATCGGTTTGCTGCATGGCAGCCTTGAAGGAAATCATGAGCATAGCAGTTATGCACCATTTTTGTTATCGGAGCTTATGGAAAAGCAATTCGATTATTGGGCGCTCGGCCATATTCATAAACGGGTTGTGCTAAACGAGCAGCCGCCCATTATTTATCCGGGAAATATACAAGGAAGACATCGGAAGGAAATGGGGGAGAAGGGCTGTTATCTTGTAACACTGATGGAGGGGCGTGCCTCCTATACATTCATTCCAACTGCCAGCATTATTTGGAAGGAAGCAGAGATTTCCATTGAGGGAATGCAAAGGATAGATGAATTATTAAAGCGCTGTGAAGAGGTAATGAATGACCTGCGCCGTGAGACAGAAGGAGTATTGCTCGTTTTGACGATAAGCGGAAGCGGGCCGCTTGCATTATATTTACAAGACAGTCAGCATGTCGATGAACTTGTGGCGATTTTGGCTCAGGGAGAGGAACGGAACGATTTTGTTTATCCTATCTCATGTTTGAACCGGACATATTCAGAAGAAGCATTAAAGGAGAGCCCGTTTCTATTGGATTTGCTTCAAGAGGCCGACTCCTTTTCAGAGATAGATACAGTTCTGCGGCCGTTTTGGAGCACTTCGGCTGCTAGGAAGGTGATAGAGCCCTTCTCAGAGGAGGAAAAGCAGGACATATTAGAAGAAGCAAAGCGCTTGCTTATAGGAGAGATGATGAAGGGAGGGAGAGCATATTGAAAATTGAGGTGTTGCATATTTACGGCTATGGAAGGCTGGAAAATCGAGAATATACGCTATCGCAATTATCTGTATTGTATGGAGAAAACGAGGCCGGTAAGTCGACAATTCGTTCATTCATTAAGAGTGTACTATTTGGATTTCCAACGCGCGGCCAATATCGCTATGAGCCGCGAACAGGCGGAAGATATGGAGGTGCGCTTACACTGCAAACCAATCAGTACGGCCGAATTAAGATCGAGCGCCTTCCCAAAACAGCTGTTGGAGAAGTAACTATATACTTAGAGGACGGTACACGCGGCGGAGAGGAATTATTGGAAGCAATCCTCCAAGGAATGGATAGCACGTTATTTGATTCTATTTTTTCTTTTGATGTGCATGGTTTACAAAATATTCATACAGTCAGCCGTGAAGAGCTTGGATCTTATTTATTCTCTGCAGGTGCAATTGGTACGGATGCAATTTTGCAGCTGGAGAAAAAGCTGGATAGCGGCATGGAGGCGCTGTTCAAACCGAATGGCCGCAAGCCGTTAGTGAACGCTGCACTGCAAGAGGCAAGCAAACTGAAGGAAGAGCTAGAGAGGTGGCAGCACAAGCTTGATACATATAAGGACTGGGCTTCGAAAAAACGAAGCAGCGAGGAAAAATTGACAGAGCTACAGCTTGAGCAGGAACAGCTTCGCCTCGCTATCAGGGACTACGAAACAATGACAACATTGCAGCCGCTGCAGTTGGAGAAAAAGAAATATGAAAGTTTTTTATCTTCGGTTGCTGCTTCTTCATTTCCGGTTAATGGTATAAACCGTTATGAGAGGCTTATGGAAGAATGGAAGGCAATCCGTCTCCGGCTGCAAACATTAAGGAAGAAAATAGAGGATACGGAGCAAACGATTGAATCTTTTTCCACCCGTCAACACATATTGGAGCAGGAAGCAGTTGTGGAGGCGTGCCGACTTGGTTATATGTCATATGAAACGGCTAAGCGGGATGTCCTTTCCTTACAGACAGAGCTTGCAAGACTTGAGGAGGAGAAGCAGGAGCTGCGAACGAGTATTGGCTTTTCAGGGGATGCTCTGCTTTTTCATGCCAGTCTTTCAGCAAAGGAAGGTGTCATGGAAGCAGCACAAGCGTTTAAACGGCTAACGGAACAAAAGCAGCAGCTTGACGAGCAGTTTGCCGCCGCCAAGGAATTGTTGGAGCAGCTAGAGGAACAGGTAAGGTACGTGGCAGGCTCGCTTCTCTCAGCTACTGAACGAATGCAATGTGAAAAGCTGCTGGAGAATGAGGCATTCACAGAGGCAGCAGCTTCAACTCATATGCTCCATTTGCTGAAGGAAAAACAGGGAAGACAGGCAGAAGAAGAGCTTATAAGACGAAAAAAGCGTAATGTTTTATTTTATAGCCTTCTATCAGTAAATTCCATAGTGTTAGCGGCCAGTTTATTTTTAAATGTAAAGCTAGTGTTATTTGCTTGTTTATTTGCATTTGTCTGTATAGTTCTTTTCTTTACGGTCGGGAGCAATAAGCAGCAGTTTCTTGCCTTGGAGTTGGAGAAGGACTTGGCTGCTCTGCAAGGAATGGGACGTTCTGAGGAAACCATACAGGCAAAGCATAGGCTGCACATGGATGATGAAAGGAAGCAGCAGCTAGAGCGTGAACAATTTAAGCTACAGCAGGCAGAGCGAGCCTACGAACGGATTGTGTCCCAATATGAGGAATGGGAGAAAAATATGTATGTGCTGCAGAAGGAAGTACAAGCATGGAAGGAGAAAACGGGTTTGCCATCTGCACTCCCTGCTGCGCAGCTTATTCCTGCATTTGAGCGACTTGAAAAGCTGCAGCAAGGGGAGCGTGAAACAATAAAAAGAAAGGAACGCATAGGGCTGCTGGAGGGAGAAACGAAGACCTTTGAAGAAAAGATAAGGGGGCTGCAGGATATATTTGCCGTACGAGATGAAAATAGTGCTGCATTACTGTATGGGATGAGCGAGATACTGAAGGAAGAAAAGCAGAAAGTGCAGCAGCATCAGCAGCTAAAGCAACAGATAGTGCAGTGGGAGATAGAAATACAGGAATTGCAGCTTATAGATTCGAAGCTGGAGCAAGAGCGTGATACACTTTGGAGCTCTGCGGACGCACAGACTGAGGAGCAGTTTTTGATGCGCGGACAAAAAGCTGAGGAGGCACATGAAGCACAAAAGCAGCTTTCATTTTTGGAAGTACAAATAGAGGTGCTGCGTACACGGCTTGTTAATCCCTCCATAGCGGATATCGGAGAAGACTGCGCAGCATTGCTGCAGGAAGCAGTGAAAAAGCAACAGCGCTTGCATGAAATGCAGCAACAGCTGCAGCATGAAGCAGCTACATGTACAGCAGAAATGACTGCTCTTGAAAATGGAAGTACTTATAGGGATATCGTCCATGAGTGGGAAGCAAAACGGTCGCAGCTTCGTGAACTGGTTAAGAAATGGTCTGCTTATGCAATTGCAAAGGCTGCTTTACAAAATACAACAGCGCGGTATTATAAGGAGCGCTTGCCTCTAATTCTAAAAAAAGCGGAACGGTATTTTACATATGTTACAAACGGACAATATACTCGGTTGCTTACGCCGTCTGCGGAGCAAGCATTGCAGGTAGAACGAAAGGATGGCCAGCGTTTTTTTTGTCATGAGCTTAGTCAAGCGACAACTGAACAGGTGTATTTATCACTTCGGCTTGCACTCGCCTGTGCCTATGATGTGCAGGAATCCTATCCTCTTATTATAGACGATAGCTTTGTGCATTTTGATGCAGTACGTACGAAGCAAACGATTGAGCTGATTAAGGAGATTGTCAGGGAGCGGCAGGTGATTGTATTTACATGTCATCCTCATCTGCTGTCTCATTTTTCAGAGGATACGGTCATTGTCTTGAAAAATGGCGCATAGCCAGCTTGATGCTTGTCTTGCTCTTGCCCTCACAGTTAAATAATATTTCTGCAAAAGGTGAATATATGGAAGGCTTCCATGAATCAGCCTTGTCCGAACCGCGCTCCAGCTTTCCTTACGCTTTAAAAAATCATAAATGTTTAACCGAGAGACCATTCGACGGAGTCGGAAATTTTAGGAATCCAGTATCAGTGCAACTACGCCTCTGTCTTCGCCCAAGAGCAGGGCTCGCCAATCGGCGAGTTTTCTTTTCACTTTAAAAAAGTATAAATTTCTAGCTGGAAGATAATTCGACGTAGTGAGAAATTTTAGGAACAAAGTATAAGTGCAACTACGCCTCTGTCTTCGCCCAAGAGCAGGGCTCGCCAATCGGCGAGTTTTCTTTATTCATGTGGAAGTTTTTTCCGTGGTATACTAAAGATAATTAGTCATTTTGGAGGAAAATATATGAAAAAGAAGCTCATACAGCATGAGATTGGCGAGCAAGTTGATATGTATTTACTTATTAAGTCGGCAGCAAGAGGAATTGCAAGCAATGGAAAACCATTCTTGACTCTTATGCTGCAGGATCAAAGCGGTGAGATTGAAGCAAAGCTTTGGGATGTTTCAAAGGAGGATGAAGGGCATTACACAGCGGAAAAGGTTGTAAAGGTTGTTGGTGATACTCAAAATTATAAGGGGCGCATCCAGCTGAAGCTAAAGCAAATTCGGCTAGCACAGCCGCATGAAGCACCGGATATCTCTGATTTTGTAGAGAAAGCACCGTTGACAAAGGATGCAATGCAGGAAAAAGTTACACAATACATATTTGAAATGAGTAATCCGAATATCCAACGCATTACGCGGCATTTACTGAAAAAATATCAAGATGCCTTTTTTGATTATCCGGCTGCAACAAAGAATCATCATGAATTTATTTCTGGGCTTGCATATCATGTTGTTTCCATGTTGGATTTGGCTAAAGCTATTGCTTCCCTATATCCGTCTCTTGATAAGGATTTACTGTATGCTGGCGTTATTTTACACGACTTAGGGAAGGTGATTGAACTATCTGGTCCGATTTCTACTTCTTATACGGTTGAAGGGAATTTGCTCGGGCATATTTCAATTATGGTGAGCGAAATCGCAAAGGCAGCGGAGGAGCTTAATATTCAAGGAGAAGAGATTGTGATTTTACAGCATCTTGTTCTCAGTCACCACGGTAAAGCAGAATGGGGAAGCCCAAAGCCGCCGCTTGTGCGTGAGGCAGAGGTGCTTCATTATATTGATAATCTTGATGCGAAAATGAATATGATGGATCGTGCGTTAAGTCGTGTCAAGCCTGGAGAGTATACGGACCGAATTTTTGCGCTTGATCAACGCGCTTTTTATAAACCGTCGTTTCATCGATAGTCATACTTTTTACCCTTCCTTCATACAGTGAAAGTAAAGCTTGTCTAGGAAGGAAGGGATTAAGATGGGGATGGAAACATTGCCTTGGTGGGTATATGTTGTAATTGTTGGTATTATCGTGAGCGGCTATATGGTATTGTACACTTCAAAAAAAGAACAGGACCTCGATCAGGAGTTCATCGAGCGCGAAGGTAATATGTATATGCAGCGCATTAAGGAAGAGCGTGAGCGTCGTGCACAGGAGCAGGATGATCAGTCTGTTTTGCTATAATCCGACAGCGCATTCTTGCCGGATTTTTACACCAGAAAGTATAAATTTCTAGCTGGGAGATCATTCGACGTAGCGAGAAGTTTTAGGAATAAAGGATAAAGGCAACTACGCCTCCGTCTTTGCTAAAGGGCAGGGCTCACCAGTTATATGGCACATGCCTTTACATGGAATATAGGAGAAGAGCGTGGGTGAGCCATGAACATATAAAAAACCGGACAAGCCAAGGCTTGTCCGGTTTTTTATATTTATGTTACTGGCTTCCTGTAGCAGCTTGCGTTTCAAAAGCTGGTTTTAAATCTTTATCCTTCACATTTACGTCAGCTTTTTTCAGTTCTTTATCAATAAAATCATTCATAAATGTAGTATTTGCCATTTTTGTTTCAATAATCTGCGTTTTCAAGTCGTCTTTCACTTCATCATATGGCTTTAGCTCTTTGATATCTGTTACTTTAATAATATGGTAGCCATAGCTTGTTTTAACTGGTTGGCTGATTTCGCCTTTTTTCAGCTTATAAGCAGCCTCTTCAAAAGCAGCCTCCATTTTACCTGGCCCGAAATAATCAAGGTCACCGCCATTTTCTTTTGAAGCTGTGTCCTCAGAATATTGTTTTGCAAGATCCTCAAAGGATTTTCCAGCCGCCAACTCAGCTTCTACTTTCTTCGCAGTTTCCTCATCCTTCACAAGAATATGACTTGCGCGAATTTCCGGCTTATACTGTGCTTTTAGCTCTTTCTCCGTAATCGTAGCCCCAATTGCTTTCTTTACCGCAAGGCTTGCGCGGATTTGCTCTTTTAGTGAGTTCTCAGTCATGCCGCTTTGTTTTAAAAGCGAGTCAAATTGGTCGCCGTACTGTTCTTTTGTTTTTTTGTATTCAGCCTCAACATCTTTATCTGCCACTTTATAGTTTTTTGTGAATACCTTTTGAATGACAAGATTTTTAATGACATTTTGTCCAGCTTGTTGTTTCATTGCATCATAAAATTCTTCCTTTGTCACGTCTCCTGCTTTTGTTGATACAATCGTTTCGGAAGAATTGCCGCATGCTGAAAGAACGAGTACACTCGTTGCAGCAAGCGCAATAATTGCTTTCTTCATCTTATAACACTCCTACTATGCATTTTTTACTTTCCAGTATGGTCAAATAACACAACAATTAATATATCATATTTTCTTTCTTTTTCCTATTCGGAAGGAAAAAAATGCCCAATTCTCTACAGCAGCATGTTGCACTGGGGCATTCGCATAGGCAATTTTTGTTATCGTCCATACAATATAGGGAAGTTTGAAAAGGGGGTCAATAGGATGAGTGCTGGTTTTTGTAACGGCTTCGCGTTAATTGTTGTATTGTTTATTCTATTAATTATTGTAGGATGCGCTTACGTATATTAATCGACTTTCTTATCTAAAGCGGGATAACAGCCTACTCTTTTCAGTATTAAAATGCATAGTATATGTTACTCCATAACATAAAGGAGGTGTAGGGCATGAGCGGCGGATATGGTGGACACTTCGGAGGCTTTGCGCTAATCGTTGTATTGTTTATCTTGTTAATCATTGTAGGAGCAGCTTGGGTGTGCTGCTAAGATTTTGTAAACGGAATAAACTATAAAAGTTCGGCCGCGCATGGCCGAACTTTTTATTTTTGAATGTATCCATTCATTGTCTGAGCGTTCTTTCTACCATCCCAGAGACCCCTTATGATGCTGAAGAGACAGCCTGCCCAGTCAACGTTGCAAAAAAAATAAGCGGAGCTTGTCTTTTTTACACTGTAGGAAAGCATAAATTTCTAGCTAGAAGTGATTCGACGTAGTCAGAAAATTTTAGGAATACAGTATAAGTACAACTACGCCTCGGTCTTCGCCTAAGAGCAGAACTCACCAGTCGGCGAGTTTTCTTTATTTATACATAACCTCTACATAACTGGAAATCAGTAAAATCGTTATGCAGACGTTGATTGTCCGAAACACACGTGTTTTATGAGAGTCAGACAGTTGTTTTTGGTGGCAGAGCGTATGAGTCATAAAATTTGTATAGAATAGAACAATAAGTGCAAAGGCAGCAAAAACAAAATTCACTAGGAGAGTCCTCCTTTTGCATAAAAAAATCATCCGTATGCTGTGTATTATATCATAGGTTGTCTAGGTTGTGTTATAAAGGTTTCCCTATAAACTATCGACAGAAAGTGAGGAAACAGAGTGAACTGTAGCAAATGGTTGGAACAAATAGCATATTAGCTTGTGCTTCTCCTAGACCCAGCAAGTACGAATGGTTATCCTTTTTTACACTGTAGGAAAGGATACATTCCTAGCTAGAAGTCATTCGACATAGTCGAAAATTTTAGGAATCCAGTATAAGTGCAACTACGTCTCTGTCTTCGTCTAACAGCTGGTCAGTCGACGAGTAGACTGCTTATTCACAATGGAGTAAAAAAGCAACTATTTTTAGCATTCTGTGAATCATTGAACAAAAAGTACAAATTGCAAAAAGCGGAAGGACTTCTACCTTATCATCCGCTTCTTACGGAATTTAAAAAATGTTTCTAACGAGTCTGCCGCTTATGCTGCAATTTACCGAACTCTTACAAGAAAAAAGGGGCTTTTAGCTTTCTAGCTTTACAACCTTTTTACCTTTTTCTGTGAAATTTTCTTCGATATTCTCTAGGGATTTCTCAAAGATATCAATGAAATCTTGTCCGTAAACATTTCTTAGAATCGCCATTAATTCCATATTCTCAGGGAATTTTCCGTAAAAATCACGAAGCGGAAGCGCGCCTGTAAATATGGAGTTTTTCTCTGGTTCATACTCTTCCATAAGATTAAGCAGCAATTCTTCGCCCTGGTCTGTAATTTCGATGTAGGTATTCCGCTTGTCATCCTCTTTTTTAGAAAATAAAAGAAGACCGCGTTCTTCCAGCTTTTTTGAAAAGTTAAAAGCTGTGGATACGTGCATAACACCAAACTTTGCAATTTCGGAAATAGAAGCACCCTTTAAATGGTACGCAATCCACAAAATATGATGTTCGTTAATATTCAAATCGTACGGTTTAATCCATTGTTGCCAATCTTTTTCAACACATTTCCATAATGCTTTTGATAATTGAGCAATTCTTTGACTGAAAATCATAGCCTCTTTGACCGAATAATGCTTTTCCCCACTTTTCATCGACTCACCTACTCTCCTCGCAATCTGAATTAATTAGTACCTATTATGCCAGTAAAATAAAAATTAATAAAGTACTTTTGTTAGAATTGTGAAAATTTTTTGTCAAGATTAAGCATATATATACTTAATCTTGACAAATTATACATTGCAACTGGATTACAACTCCAATGTGTAATGCTTTTAATTCTTATTAGGTACGGATTGTTGTAAATAATCAATGGATTGCTGCAATTCCTCAATTTCTCGTTGGATACTTTCACGATGAGGGGTTGTTTCATTTTTCCAGGAAGAGAATACTTTTTGGACATCTCCTTTCAGCTCAATAAATACATCCTTTCCTTCAGCAGCTGTTCCCGCAATCTGCTCTGTAAGCAGCTTTGTATCATCTTTTAGATCTGTTAATGATCTTTTGAAATCCTCACTTTTTTCCTTTAATTTACGGCGCAGCTCCGTTCCCGAAGAGGGAGCTGTAAGTAAAGCTGCGATACCGGCAACAGCGCTTCCGCAAAGTATTCCGGTAATAAATGCTTTTGTTTTTGTCATAGGAATCCTCCTTGTGCATTTTTGCTCTGTTCATGAATAGGACATAACAGGCATATCCATAGGAAGAGGAGGGATGAACGATGAACCTGGTTACGCTCGTGCTTTTCTTAATCGGTATATTTTGCATTATGCGAGCGGCTCTGCTGCTGCTCTCGTTGAGACAAAAACGTGCATACCCGCCTGCGCTTCTACTCAAGCAACGCGCTTTGTTCTCTAGTTGTCTCGGTGCTTTAATACTCCTATGTATGCTTCTGATTTGTCTGTTTGTCTAATTATATTATTCTATGCGACGGGCAATGGCGCCTGCCATTTCTTGTAAAACGTTTGCTGTATATTCATTTTGGAATGATACCAATGTACCCTTAAAGCCATCATTTTTACTGTAGCGCGGAAGAAGGTGCAAATGAAAGTGAAACACGGTTTGACCTGCTTGCTCGCCGCTATTATTTAACAAATTAAAGCCTGTTGCTCCGTATTCCATTTGAATCGCTTTAGCAATACCAGGCACAACGGAAAATAAGTGAGCAGCGATGTCTGGCGTAAGTGCAAATACATCCTGTTTATGTACCTTTGGAATGACGAGCGTATGCCCTTTTGTTGATTGGCTAATATCCAAAAAGGCAAGTACCTGCTCATCCTCGTATACTTTAGCGCATGGTATAGTTCCTTCTATAATTTTACAGAAAATACAATCATCTGGGTTATGAGTCATTTTTTTCATCCTTTCCTTATTATTAGTCGTATTTTATCATATTTGCATACAGGAAAAAAACAGTGGAAGAAAAGCTCCTTGGCTAAAAAGATATACTTTTCTAAAGTATAAAGAAAACTCACCAACTGGCGAGCCCTGCTCCCCGGACAAAGATAGAGGTGTAGGTGTAGCCTTACTTATATGGTATTTCTAAAATTTTCGACTACGTCGAATTATACTTTCCTCCAGTATAAAAAAAGCAGGAAGCTGAATTCAGCTTCCTGCCGGTTGAGAAAGGTGTGTTGAAAAGTTTACTGGACTATTGTACCCAATGCAGACACCTCATTTATTTGGAATTATGCGTATATCCACTCTCTGCTCTGCTCGAGACACCTCATTTGCAGTTAAAGTTGATTTATATTTCCTCATTCATGCGTCTTATTTATTCAGACAGTCGTATCTTTAACAGACACCTCATTTATTTGGAAATTATACGTATATCTACTCTCTGCTCTGGTCGAGACACCTCATTTACAGTTAAAGTTGGCGCTATTTCCTCATACTGTGTCCTTTTTACTCCGAAGCTTTTGGAAGATAGCTTATTTCAACAAGAGTACATATGGTCTCTAATCGAATATCTGCTCTCCTACCGACACCCCGTTTCGTGGACTTGATTATCTGCGTATTTTATGGTCACTACGTCTTTGATCGACACCCCGTTTCGATGATGAAGAATCACTACAACAGCTACTCATCATTTCCTCGGCTATCGCTTTTCAACATCTCCCTTCCTCACTAATTATGATGTCCCGTTTTCGAAGACTTATACAACAGAATCTTAAAAAAGTTTTCTTGACATAACTTTCGTTGTGCTATGTAGTTTCTACATTTTTTGGTAAGATGGTAATATAAACAAATGCGTGAGAAAGGAATAACATATGAAAGAATTATTACAAGTCCAAAGCCTGACAGGGGGCTATACGAAACGCCCTGTTCTTCAGAATGTTTCATTTTCAGTGCGATCTGGGGAGCTTGTTGGCTTAATCGGTTTAAATGGGGCGGGGAAAAGTACGACCATTAAGCATATTATTGGATTAATGGAGCCAAAGCAAGGAACGGTTACCATTAATGGCAAGCTGTTTCGTGAGAATCCGGAAGTATATCGAGCAAGCTTCACTTTTATACCGGAAACACCTGTTTTATATGAAGAACTGACACTTGAGGAGCATTTAAAACTGACAGCTATGGCCTATGGTGTAGAAAAGCATATATATGAAGAAAGAGCAGCAAAGCTGCTGAAGGAATTTCGAATGGGGAACAGACTGAAGTGGTTTCCTTCTCACTTTTCAAAAGGAATGAAGCAAAAGGTAATGATTATGTGTGCCTTTTTAGTACAGCCATCCCTTTATATCGTTGACGAACCATTTGTTGGTTTAGATCCGCTTGGCATTCAGTCTTTACTGCAGCTGATGGAGAATATGAAGCATAACGGAGCCGGAATTTTAATGAGCACACATATTTTGGCAACAGCAGAACGTTATTGTGATTCGTTTGTTATTTTGCACCATGGACAGGTGCGTGCAAGCGGTACGCTTCAGGAGCTGCAGCAGCAATTTTCTATGCCAGATGCAACGCTTGATGACATTTATATTGAGCTGACGAAGGAAGAAGAAAATGAATATAAATGAACTATGGAGGCAGCGGTTTCAACTGTTTTGGAAGGAAGTCCGTACATACGGAAAATATATATTTAATGATCATTTAAAGTTTGTGCTCATCTTTGCGATTGGTGCGGGAGCATATTATTATCAGCAATGGCTTGCGACGTTAACAGCATCGTTTCCGACAGCTGCCCTGCTTGCTGCGTTGTTTGCAGTCATTTTAACGGTGGGATCGGTTCAAACGCTCTTAAAGCCGGCAGACCTTGTGTTTTTGCTCCCGGTTGAAACGAAGATGAAGCCTTATTTTGCAAAAGGCTTGCGTTTTACCTATATTATTTCATTATATACGATAGCGATTGCTGGAGCTGCCGCTGCCCCTTTGTATTTTCAGCAAATGAAGCCAGCAATTTCATCTTATTTACTCATTTTACTTTTATTTGCGCTTGCAAAGCTTTGGAATTTATTTGCTTCTTGGGAAGCTTTATATATGAGGGATGATGCCGTCATCATATATGATCGTACCCTTCGTCTTGGGGTCAATTTTTTATTCGCGTATTTCTTACTTGCGAAGTTTTCCTTCTTTTATACGGGAAGTGTTGTTGGGATAATGGCTCTGTATTTGCTTTTGCTGCACGGAAAGGCGAAGGGGCAAAGTCTGCACTGGGAGCGTCTCATTGCAGAGGAAGGAAAAAAGCTTATGCTATTTTATCGAATCGCCAACTTGTTTACGGATGTTCCGGCATTAAAAGGACGGGTTCAGCGAAGAAGATGGCTTGATTGGATAACTGCCCTGCTTCCTCGCGAACGGCAGGATGCTTATTTCTATTTATACATAAGAACATTGCTGCGTTCAGGGGATTACTTCGGTCTCGTATTACGTCTTCTCATCATTGGCGGAATTGTTGTCTACGTATTACCCTTTGTATACGGCCGATTTTTAGTGAGTGTGTTTTCCCTTTATTTAATTGGCTATCAGTTGCTTAGCCTATGGAAACATCATCGCTCAAAGATTTGGCTTAGTTTATACCCTATCCCGGAACTGCATAAGAAAAAGGCATTTCTGTCACTTATTCTGATATTGCTTGGAGCGAGCAGCTTTATCTTGGCGGCAATTGTTGGCGCTGCAGCAGCAGAGTGGTCTGTTTTTCTGCTTACGCTTATGCTAAACATAGTGTTCAGCTACGGATTTACGTATGCATATTGTTCAAAAAAGCTAGAAGCTCTCACATAGAGTGAAGGGAAGAGATGAATGATACAGTATGAACAAATGATTGAACAGCAACTTGATAATTGGAAAAAGGATATGATAAAGCCATCATCTTTTATGGCACGCATGTCCAAGCAGGTGCAAACAAAGGTACAGGAATTGATTCCTGAAAAAGCGCATGCTGTGCTGACAGAAACGATTAAAAAGATGCTGCAGGCGATCGTGGTAGGATCTGACTTTATTCAGCCCAAGCTAAAGGATACAAGCTTAACGCTGCAGGAACGGGATGAACGCACTGCGAAAAAGATTGAAGACTATAAAAAAATTGCGGCAGTAGAGGGAGCGGGTACAGGAGCAGGAGGCATTTTACTTGGATTAGCTGACTTTCCGCTGCTTATAACAATCAAGATTAAGTTTTTGTTTGATGCTGCAACGCTTTATGGTTATGACACAAGCAAAGAGGAGGAGCGGCTTTTTATCCTGCACGTATTTCAGCTGGCGTTTTCCAGCGATGATCATCGCCGCGAAATTTTTGAGACTATTGAGAACTGGGATAGTGTCCATAAGCAAGTGGATTGGAGAAAGCTGCAGCAGGAGTATCGGGATTATATTGATTTAGCAAAGATGCTGCAGCTTGTGCCCGTTATCGGAGCACCGGTTGGAGCGTATGCCAATTATCAGCTTATGAATCGTCTTGGAGAAATTACAATGAATTGTTATCGGATGCGATGGCTTAAGGAGAGGCAGGAGCGCCTATAGGCGCTCCTGCTTTTTTGTACCACTGTAGGAAAGTATAAATTTCCAGCTGGAAGTCAATTCGACGTAATCGGAATTTTTAGGGATACAGTATAAGTGCAACTACGCCTCTGTCTTCGCCGAAGGGCACGGCTCGCCAATCGGCGAGTTTTCTTTATTGAAAGCGTAAGTTTTCCAGAATGAATTAATAAGAAATAAACCAAAAGCAAGAAAATAATACATAAAGAACTAAATTTCTCAAATAATAAAAATAACCACTATTTGGAAGGGGTGTTACACTCCGTTGAAACAAATAAGATTATGGCTTCTCGGAACGGCGGTTGTTCTGCTCACAGCCATTTTGGGTTATATTCTCATTATCTCTCTTGGGGATTATGTTATAGATGACAAAAAGCTTGTGCTGAACTCTGCCTCCCGTATTGTAGATGAACAAGGAAATGAAATTTCTAAACTCTATACGGAAAACCGGGAACTTGTGTCCATTTCAAAAGTGCCGAGTTACGTGCAACAAGCATTTGTGGCGACTGAGGATGCTCGTTTTTATGAGCATCACGGTGTAGATTTCCCATCTGTGTTTCGCGCGCTCTATAAGGATATATTGGTGCGGGGAAAAGTAGAAGGCGGAAGCACGATTACGCAGCAGCTGGCGAAAAATGTTTTTTTAACCAATGAAAAAACATTGCTGCGAAAAACAAAAGAGCTAATCATAGCATTAAATCTGGAACGCCGTTACACGAAGCAGCAGCTGCTAGAAATGTATTTAAATCAGATTTATTTCGGGCATGGTGTGTACGGGATTGAAGCGGCAGCGAAATTTTATTTCAGCAAAAATGTACAGGCACTCACAGTTGAAGAAGGTGCTTTGCTTGCCGCTCTTCCAAAAGGCCCGAATACATACTCTCCTGTGCTGCATCCAGAAAAAAGCAAGGAGCGCCGTGATACTGTTTTGTCCCTTATGCATGAAGAAGGCTATATATCAGCTGAAGATGCTGTACGCTACCAAGGGAAAACTTTGTCTCTTCATGTGACCAAAACCGAGAGAGAGCAAGCGTATCTTTCATACATTGATATGGTATTTCAAGAAGCAGAGGATCTATATGGACTATCATATGAAGAAGTACTGCGCGGAGGATATACTTTTGTCGTTTCCATGGATCCGGATATACAAAAAACAGCCTATAAGCTATTTCAGAATGAGAGCAGTTTTCCTGGGACGGATGGGGATGCAGAAGGTGCTTTCGTATTGATGGACAGCAAAACAGGAGGTATCCGCGCCGCAATAGGCGGACGAAACTATGTACCAAGGGGCTGGAACCGTGTATTTGTGAAGCGGCAGCCCGGCTCCGTTTTGAAGCCGCTGCTTGTTTATGCTCCTGCGCTTGAAGCGAAGGAGTATAAGCCGTACTCTCTTCTGACAAATGAACGCCAATCGTTCCACGGTTACATGCCGCGAAACTATGATGACCACTATTCAAAGGAAATTACGATGTACGATGCCATCAAGGAGTCCGCCAATATTCCTGCTGTATGGCTGCTGGATCATCTCGGTTTGGAAACAGCGAAGCAGCCACTAGAGAAAGCGGGTATTTTCATTGAAGAGCAAGGGCTTAGCGCGGCTCTTGGCGGTTTAAAGGAAGGTACATCTCCGTTAGAAATAGTGAAGCTGTACCGTTCCTTTTCTGCAGGGGGCAAAGTGATTGAACCGCATGTCATAAGGCAGATTGTCAACCGAAATGGCGATACAATTGCGACAGCAACGCCAAAAGAAACACAAATTTTCTCAAAGCAAACAGCCTGGTACATGACGCGCATGCTTGAAGGAGCAGTAAAGGAAGGAACCGCACAAGCTGGTCAGTATGGAGGAGCGCTGGCTGGCAAAACGGGTACAACATCGCTCCCAGGTAATAACAAGGGCGCAAGAGACGTATGGTTTGCAGGATATACACCATCGCTTGTCGGCGCCGTGTGGATGGGATATGACCGTACGGATTCGGAGCATTACTTAGTAGGCGGAAGCAATTACCCGACAAGATTGTTCAAGAAAGTCTTAACAGATGCCCACGCGGAAGTATTTGCAAAGTTTCCCCAGCCAAAGGATGTAGAAAATGTAGAAGAGCCAATCCGGCTTGATAAACTGGAGAATGTACGTGTAAAGCTTGTGTTTACACCATTTGGATTGTTTACAGCTAAGGTTACATGGACGCCTCTTCCAGATAAACGGGTCCAGTACCGTGTTTATAAAAAAGAAGGAAGTTCCTCTATTCTAATCGGTACAGTCACAGGGAAGGGCGAATTTAATGCGAAATATATTAACATCTTTTCTGTTCCAGAATTTTATGTAGTGCCGTTCAATCCGCAAACAAAACAGGAGGGGGAAAAAACAGAAAGCGTGCACCCGTAACAAAAGCCTCGACCATAGCCCGTATGCTATAATGAAAACGATGTAATTCGTTGAAAAATGTCAATTTATTGAACAGATGACCGTTTTTTATGCATTTTTCTTAATAAAAAGGTATAGTAAGAAAAGATAATAATATGCTGATTGTCGAGGAAGGGAGACAGGGGTTTTGGTACGAAATATTAATGATACATTTATAAAGGCTTGCAGGGGAGAAAAAACAGACTATGTTCCGGTATGGTACATGAGACAAGCTGGTCGCTCACAGCCAGAATACCGTAAGCTAAAGGAGAAATATTCACTGTTTGAAATTACGCATCAACCTGAGTTGTGTGCCTACGTGACAAAGCTTCCTGTTGATCAATACAATGTAGATGCAGCCATTTTATATAAAGACATTATGTCACCGCTTCCAGCTATTGGTGTTGATGTTGATATTAAATCGGGTATTGGACCGGTTATTTCTAACCCTGTGCGTTCCTTGCAGGACGTTGAAAAACTTGGTGAGATCCATCCAGAGCAGGATGTGCCATATGTATTAGAAACGATTCGTTTATTGACAACAGAGATGCTGGATGTGCCGCTCATCGGTTTTGCCGGGGCTCCTTTCACACTAGCCAGCTATATGGTTGAAGGCGGTCCGTCACGCAATTATAACAAAACAAAGGCGTTTATGTATGCAGAGCCAAAAGCTTGGTTTGCACTAATGGAGAAGCTCGCAGATATGACTATTACATACGTCAAATCACAGGTGCAAGCTGGTGCGAAGGCTGTCCAAATTTTTGATTCATGGGTAGGAGCATTAAATGTGGCGGATTACCGCGTATATATTAAGCCGACGATGGAGCGTATTTTTGCAGAGCTTCGCGCTACGAATGTGCCGCTCATCATGTTCGGTGTAGGGGCAAGTCACTTAGCTAATGAATGGAATGACCTGCCGCTTGATGTTGTGGGGTTAGACTGGCGCTTGCCGATTGAAGAAGCACGTGCGTGCGGCATTCAAAAAGCAGTACAAGGAAATTTAGAGCCCGCAATTCTTCTTTGCCCATGGGATGTTATTGAAGAGCGCGTAAAAGCTATTTTGGACCAAGGTATGAAGCAACCAGGTTATGTTTTTAACCTAGGTCACGGCGTATTCCCGGAAGTAAAACCCGAAACATTGCAGCGCCTGACCAAATTTATACACGAATATTCTAGACTGCAGTTGTCTTAAAGAAAACTTGCCGATTGGCGAGCCGTAGTTGCACTTATATTGTATTCCTAAAATTTCCAATTGCGTCGAATTCACTTCTAGCTGGAAATTTATACTTTCTTACAGTGTAAAGAAAACTCGCCGATTGCAGCGGCTAGAAGCCTATAACTTTTTATTTTAAGTACTATAGACAAAGAGGAGACGAAATCATACGGATGAAAAAGGTGATTGGTTTACTGGTAATGGCATACGGCACTCCTTACAAAGAGGAGGATATTGAGCGGTACTATACACATATTCGCAGGGGACGCAGACCGAGTGAAGAAGCTCTTGAAGAGTTGACCGAGCGCTACCGCGCGATCGGAGGCATTTCCCCTCTTGCGAAAATCACGCTTGAGCAGGCAGAAAAGCTGGAGGAAAAGTTAAATACAGTGCAAGACGAAGTTCAATTTAAAATGTATCTTGGATTAAAGCATATCGAGCCATTTGTAGAGGATGCAGTGCAGCGAATGCATGCTGATGGTATTGAAGAGGCTGTTAGCATTGTTCTTGCTCCGCACTATTCTACTTTTAGCGTGAAATCCTATAATGGACGCGCGAAGGAAGAGGCTGCAAAGCTTGGTGGTCCTGTTATTTATGAGATTGAGAGCTGGTATGCAGAGCCAAAATTTATTTCCTACTGGGCAAACAAAGTAAGAGAAACATACGCTAGCATGACAGAAGAAGAACGGGATCATGCTGTTTTAATCGTATCTGCACACAGTTTGCCGGAAAAAATTATCGCAGCAGGGGACCCGTACCCTCAACAGCTGCAGGAGACGGCAGATCTTATCGCAAAGGAATCCGGGGTTACACGATATGAGATTGGCTGGCAAAGTGCTGGTAATACACCGGAGCCGTGGATTGGACCAGATGTTCAGGATTTGACGCAGGACTTACATGATAAGCAGGGATACAAGGCATTTGTTTATGTTCCTGCTGGGTTTATATCAGATCACTTAGAAGTTTTATACGATAACGATATTGAATGTAAAGCAGTAACTGATCGAATCAGTGCTAGCTATTATCGTCCAGCCATGCCGAATGCGCAGGACGAGTTTATAGAAAGTTTAGCAGATGTTGTACTGAAACAATTAAGCAGCGTTTTGCGTTAGCAGCAGGGGAGGGCACCGACATGGGACAAAAGGTAGTGATTATCGGCGGCGGCATCGCTGGATTAACCGCTGCATATTACTTGCAAAAGCATATACGGGAGCAGCAGCTCCCAATGGAAACATTGTTAATTGAAGCTTCCGGCAGACTGGGTGGGAAAATTCAAACCGTGCGCCGTGACGGATTTGTCATTGAACGCGGTCCCGATTCGTTTTTAGAGCGAAAAACAAGTGCATCCCGTTTGGCGAAGGAAGTTGGTTTGGAAGACGCACTGGTAAACAATGCAACCGGAAAATCATACGTTCTTGTGAATGACAAGCTTCACGGTATTCCGAGCGGTTCCATGATGGGGATCCCGACGCAGGTTACCCCTTTTGTTACATCTGGATTGTTTTCTCCTCTTGGCAAGCTGCGCGCCGGCTTTGATTTTATTTTGCCGCGTTCCAAGGAGGTTTCGGATCAATCACTTGGACAGTTTTTCCGTAGACGCCTCGGAAATGAAGTTGTTGAAAATTTAATTGAACCATTATTATCCGGTATTTATGCAGGTGATATTGATCAAATGAGTTTAATGGCGACATTTCCGCAGTTTTATCAGGTGGAGCAAAAGCACGGCAGCATTGTCCGCGGGATGCGGACGCTGGCACCGAAAACGCCACCGGGGGCGGGGAAGAAGAAAGGGATTTTCTTAACATTGGAAGCAGGACTAGGATCGCTCGTAGAAGCAATGGAGAATCGCCTTGAAGCAGGAACGGTTATGAAATCTACGCGCGTTGAGAAAATCAACAAAACAGAGCAGGGCTATCATCTGATGCTAAGCAATGGAAAGGACATAGAAGCAGCTGCAGTGATTATAGCAACACCTCATAAGATGCTGCCGGCACTGTTTTCGAAATATCGAGAATTTCAGTTCTTTCGCAACATTCCCTCTACATCTGTTGCAAATGTTGCTCTTGCCTTTTCTGAGGATGCGATTCAAAAGGATATTGATGGAACAGGGTTTGTCGTGTCCCGGAATAGCAATTTCACGATCACAGCTTGTACATGGACTCATAAGAAGTGGCCGCATACAACCCCAAAAGGAAAGGTGCTGCTGCGATGCTATGTCGGTCGTCCAGGGGATGAAGAGATTGTCGTTCGACCGGACGAGGATCTGATTAGGACTGTCCTAACAGACTTAAAGAAAACGATGGACATTGATGCGGAGCCGGAATTTACTGTAGTTAGCCGCTGGCAGGAAGCAATGCCGCAATATACGGTCGGTCATAAGGAGCGAATGGCAAAGCTGTATGAGTTTATGGAGCGAGAATTACCAGGGGTATATTTGGCAGGCAGCTCATATGCTGGCGCGGGAATTCCAGATTGTATTGACCAGGCAGAGGCGGTCGTTGAGAAAGTTCTTAATGGTATACAAAAGGAGTTTGCGGTTTCGGTATAATTTGCTTCTAGCTGGAAATGTATACTTTCCTGCAATTGGCCGTTATTTTATTCTTGGGAGGAATTCAGCTTCTTTCATTAGGCATTATAGGTGAATACTTAGGGAGAGTCTTCAACGAGACGAAAAAAAGGCCACTATACTTTGTAGATGAGTATAATAATCAGAAGATTACCAATGAGGAAGGTCAGCCTAGTAGAAGAATTGGTGTAGGGGTACGCAGGACAGATGGATAGCAAACGGGAAGTTATTTTGTATGTCGTGTTTGGTGTGCTGACAACGGCCATTAATATTGTTACGTATTTGTTTTGTACAAAGCTGCTACAGATAGAATATAAGCTGGCAACCACGATTGCTTGGATTGTATCTGTTTTATTCGCTTTTGTCACGAATAAGCTGTATGTATTTCGGAGTAAGGAATCCAGCATGCGGTTCGTACTAAAGGAAATGTTTCTTTTCTTTATTGCGCGCTTGTTCTCTTATGGCCTTGATATTGGAACGATGCTGTTATTAGTCGCGCAACTGCACATGAATGATTTTATTGCAAAATGCGTGGCAAACGTAGTAGTAATTCTTGTGAATTACTTTATAAGCAAGTATGTAATTTTTAAAAAGCAAGTCAGTCATGGGTAAGACTGCTGCTCCATTGTAAAAGCGTGAGATGGCTGCTGCCTTTTCGCGCTTTTTTTCACTGTAGGAAAGTATAAATTTCCAGCGAGTTTTCTTTAGTGTTGTAAAAAAATGTAAATTTGACTAAGAGACTATTCACTGCACTGGTAATACTAAATATTAACGATTGTAGGAATCATAAAAGTAGCAGAGAGGAAATTTTATAGTAGGAAATGAACAGAGAGGAAAAGATCTTACACTGCAGAGCTCTTGCTCATTCTACATTCATATGATAAGATACCACTATACTAACTGACTAAATTGTTCATTTGGTCACTTCGGGAGTGAAGCAAGATGGCAATAGATCGAAAGCGGGCCATTATCGAGGCGGCAACTGCATCCTTTGCATCGTTTGGTTATAAAGCAACAACAATTGATCAGGTCGCCAAAATGGCCAACGTTGGCAAAGGAACGATTTATACGTTTTTTAAAAACAAAGAAGAGCTGCTTGATGAGATTGTGACATGTTTAATTTCAGAGATGAAGGAGGCGGCAGAGGCGGCGATTCGAGAAGATGATACGTTTATTGAGAACGTACTACGAGCTCTTTCCAGTATTTTAACATTTCGAAAGGATCATAAACTTGCTTGGAAGCTATTTCAAGAGGATCGGGATATCGGAACACCAGCTGTGCAGGAAGTCTTACTGAAAATGGACAGAGCTATCCTTTCGTTTATCAGGTACCATCTTGAGTTGGCTATTCAAAAGGGAGAAATCCGTGAGTGTGATCCAGAGATTACAGCATTTGTGATGCGACGTTTGTACATTGCGCTCATTTCTGATTGGGAACAGCATCATGAACCGCTTGGAGAAAAGCAAATTGCTGAGCTGTTTGAATTATATTTATTGAAGGGATTGTCCAAATAGATAGTCCTTCTTTTTTACACTTTAAGAAAGTATAAATTTCTAGCAGGAAGACAGTTCGACGTAGTTAGAAATTTTAGGAACAAAGTATAAGTGCAACTACGCCTTTGTCTTCGTCCAAGGGCATGGCTCGCCAATCGGCGAGTTTTCTTTAGAGCAATATGACCAAATGAACAAATCAGTCATTCGTAGAAAGAGGGAGAAGTATGAAAAGACTTACAACATTACGGGCGGAATTCTCTGCACTTTTCCAAAAAAGGATGACAGTGATAGCCCTTATTGCGATTATGTTTATTCCTGTTTTATATGCAGGAACATATTTATATGCATTTAAAGATCCGTATGGCAAGCTTGACCATTTGCCAGTGGCTGTTGTGAACCTTGATAAAGGAACAACATATGAGGGAAAAGCATTGACGGTTGGAGAGGACTTTGTTGAGAAATTAAAGGAAAAGGATAGCTTTCAGTGGCACTTTGTGAGTGAAGAGAAGGCTGAGCAAGGGCTGAAGGATAACAAATACTACATGGTCATTCGCATTCCAAATGATTTTTCAGAGAATGCAACAACACTCATGGATGAACATCCAAAGCATTTGGAATTGGCATATATTCCAAATAAGGCATATAACTTTTTGGCAGCGCAAATCGGAAACAGCGCAGTTGAGAAAATGAAGGAAGAGATTTCCGCGACGATTACTGAAACATATACTGAGGATATGTTTGATTCTATCGCGAAGGTATCTGACGGATTGCAAGAGGCTGGAGACGGTGCAGGTAAGCTTCGTGATGGCGGCACTGATGCCAAGGATGGAGCAGAGGAGCTTCATACTCATTTGCAGGAGCTTGCGGAAAAATCAATCTCGTTTCAAAACGGGTTATCCGATGCAAAGAATGGGTCTCAGGAGATTGCAGCCAACTTAAATCTGCTAACAGACAAATCCAGTCAGTTTCAGCAAGGAATGACACAAGAAGCAGCCGGTTTAAATACGTTAAGCAGCAAACTTGGAGAATTGTCTAACGGTTTAGGACAGCTGCAAGACGGTCAGAAGACATTATCTGAAAATGCATTGAAACTGCAAAAGGGAACAACTGATGTTTCTAATGGTTTGGGACAGTCTCTTGCCGGATTAAATGAAATCAATGGCAAACTTCCGGCAGCAAAGGAAGGAGCAGACAAATTGGCAGCAGGAGCGGCTTCTTTATCAAAGGGAAGCTTAGCCTGGAAGGATAGCGCCGAGAGTGTGGGGATTGGAGCAACCGAGGCTGCAGCAGGAGCAGACAAGGTAACGGATGGTTTAGCGCAGCTGCAAATCCAGGTAGAAGCAATGCCGGAGCCGTATAAAAGCCAATTGCAGCCGACAATTGAAAAGCTGCTTGCTCAAAGCCAAGGTGTAAAGGGCGGAACAGCACAGGTAGCCGAAGGAACAAAAACGCTGGCAGTGAAAGCTGGAGAAATCGCTGGAGGGGCAAACGGACTAGCGTCGGGGGCGAACGAACTTCAGGGTGGAATCGGGCAGCTGCAAGCTGGGATGCAAGCAGTAACTGATGCACAAAAGCAGCTAGTAACTGGAGCAACAGCATTAGTTAACGGTCAAACAGAATATATGGAGGGCTTTGAGCTATTCGGAAGAAAATTGTCAGAAGTAACGAAGGGCTCCTTGCTTTTAGCAACGGGAGCAGCTGATTTAGACAACGGTATGAGACAATTAACATCTGCTTCTGCGCAAATGGGAACAGGTGTCCAAACACTAGCTAACGGTGCAGCTCAGCTTACAGGCGGTGTTGCTCAATTAAAGGATGGTTCTGATAAATTAGCTGATGGTACAGAGCAGTTGGCTGACGGTTCCGGAAAGCTGACCGATGGTTTAAGCCAAATTACGGATGGTGCAGGCGAGTTGTCCACTAAATTAAGCGATGCAGCAAAAGAAACGAGTGAAGCAAGCGGAAGTAAAGAAACATACGAAATGTTTGCTAAGCCTGTGAATCTCGTGACAAAAGACTTCGGCGAAGCCATCAACTACGCAACAGGTGTAGCGCCATACTTTATGTCTCTTGGCTTATATGTGGGTTCTATTATGCTAACAGTCATTTATCCGTTGCGTGAGGCAGCTGGGGTTCCAAAATCCGGCTTCTCCTGGTTTATAAGTAAATATGCAGTCATTCTCATTATGGGAACGATGCAGTCTTTAATCGTTGATGGTGTTGTGCTGCTTGGTCTTGATATCCATGTAACAAGCGTACCGCATTTTATGTTATTTACATTCTTAACAAGTATTACATTTTTATCACTAATTCAATTTCTTGTTACAGCGTTTGGAGATGTTGGACGTTTTGCGGCGATTCTGCTATTAATTATTCAGCTTGTTGCAAGCGCAGGTACGTATCCAGTCGAGCTTGTAGCGGATG
The DNA here is from genome assembly GCF_038440375.1 of Bacillus sp. OTU530. Classification (NCBI taxonomy): domain Bacteria; kingdom Bacillati; phylum Bacillota; class Bacilli; order Caryophanales; family Bacillaceae; genus Bacillus; species Bacillus sp. OTU530. The sequence goes on along the minus strand of NZ_JASATP010000033.1, from coordinate 7,507 downwards.
CACTGCAAATATTGGCGCCATATGTGCCGATGACATATTCGGTTAGCGGATTCCGTGCCATTATCTCAGCTGACAATATTCCTCTTATGTGGGATAACGTCTTTGTGTTGGCAGGATGGGCGATTGTTTCTATAGTTGGAACAATCACTTACTTTACAGTGGCTTATAGAAGACAGTTTAAACAAATAGGGCAAGCTGAGTTAGTTCAGGAATAAGAATGATTAACAGCTAGAGTAAAAACGAAATAAAGGTTTAAAAAGGGACTAACCAAAACTCATCTAATGTGCCTTTTGGATTAGCCCCTTTTTGCTTTAAGGAGAAACAAATAAAAGAAATTTCTTATTCTTTCAGAAGGTAAGTTACCTTATCTAAAATTCCCTGCATACGTAAGGCATTCTTTGTGTACATATTTTGAGCTGTAACTGAGCCTGTTTCTAGAGCAAATAGTTCAAGATCAGCTTGACATTTTTTCAAAGTGGCTAATAAGAGTGGCCTTTCCTGAGGAGGAGAAATTTGAATTTTGTCATCATATAAATCAACAGTAAGCTGTCCATAGGAGTCCACTTGACCAATAAATACGTTATCCAAAGTAACGCCTAGCTTTTCCAACTCCGTTCTAAGCCATCCTTGATTATGACCGCTTGCTGACAGAGGCTGGTTCAATATTTTCCCATCCATAATAACTGTTTGTGTTTCTTTCTCCTGTGCCACTTTCAGTCCAAGAACCTTTGGAGTAAGGGGCTGATTCTCTTTCTTTAATAAAATGTTTAAAGTTCCGTTCGGCTCCAGTAAAGCAAACTCGACATCAGAAACCTTGAACACATTTTTTTTACGCAGTAATTCCATTAATTCATCAATTGTATATTTTTCTTTCTTTAAATTGTCCTCTAGAACTTTTCCATCTTTAATAAAAATAGTGGCTTCTCCCTCCACAAAATTCCGTATTCTTTTGCTTTTTAAAGAAATAAACCCGACCAGAAAAGGCACTGCAGACCAAACGAGTATACCAATAAGAGCATCTGAGAAGCTTTGTTCGATTCCCATTGATACTTCAGCTGCAATATTCCCAATTGTAATACCTGTTATGTATTCAAAGAATGATAACTGGGATATTTGCCTTTTTCCAAGCCATTTTGTTAATAAAAATAAAATAATTAAAAAGCTAATTGAACGTACAGTAATCATAAGCCAATGCGGCAATTCAGGCATTCATTTTCCTCCTTTCGGCTAAAATCCTTTATATTGAGGTTCTTCACGTTCCAAAACACCGACTCTTTTTTGAAGATCTAGGATCACATCATCCATTTCCAGCATGCACTCATGAAAGACCCGTTTTGCCTCTTCATCAGCAGCATTTTGAGCGAATGTGCTTAAGCTTGCTTGTGCACCTTTCAAGCTCGCAAGACAAGATTTCACACTTGAAGCTATAGTCATGTAAACACCTCTTATCCTTTTGGTTTAAATAATAAAGCTCCAATAAAACCAAAGATGATAGCCGCAGATATCCCCGCGCTTGTTACTTTGAACATGCCTGTTATAACCCCGACCAATCCGTGTTTTTCCGCTTCTTCCATTGCCCCATGAACAAGAGCGTTTCCGAAGCTTGTAATAGGAACGGTTGCACCCGCTCCGGCAAAGTCGATGAGAGGCTCATAAAGATTTACCCCATCCAATATAGCCCCAATCACAACAAGGGTAGACATCGTATGAGCAGGGGTAAGCTTAGCTACATCGAACATGATTTGACCGATTACGCATATGATTCCGCCGATTACAAAGGCCCAAAAAAAGATCACTTTATTGTACACCCCCAAATTCAATGGATACGGCGTGAGCAATACAAGGAATGGTGTCTTTCTGCTGAAAGGATATAGGAGATAGCAAAGCGCCTGTTGCTATTACAAGAATTTTGCTAAATTCTCCTTTCTTCATTCGATTTAGCAAATGGCCGTAAACAATGGTTGCAGAACAGCCTGCACCACTCGCACCAGCTAAAACCGGCTGATCCTCCTTGTAAATGATTAATCCACAATCTTGAAATTGCTCGCTGCGTATAGACAATCCGTGTTTATGCAGTAAATCAAGGGAAATTTCCCGACCAATTCGCCCGAGATCCCCTGTTACAATTAAGTCATAGTAGGAAGGGTCAATTTGACGCTCTCTAAAATGTGCTTCTATTGTGTCGACCGCAGCGGGAGCCATAGCGCCTCCCATATTAAATGGATCGGTTAACCCCATGTCTACGACTCTTCCTATTGTTGCGGAGGTGACATAAGGCCCTTCTCCTTGATCACTTAACAAAGCAACTCCTGCACCTGTCACCGTCCACTGTGCGGTAGGAGGCTTCTGGCCTCCATATTCCGTAGGATATCGAAATTGCTTCTCTACAGCGGTATTATGACTGGATGCCCCCGTTAGCAAGTATTTGGCCCCTTTTCCGTTCACGATAAATGCACCTAAAGCAAGTCCCTCCATTGATGTGGAACATGCTCCAAACAATCCAAAATAAGGAACTCCCAGTGTACGGGAAGCAAAGCTTGAGGGAGTAATTTGGTTGATTAAATCCCCTGCTAATATGAATTGAACATCGCTTGTACGCAGCTTTGCTTTCTCTGTTGCTCTTTTGCAGGCTTCTTCCAAAAGGACACGATGAGCCTTTTCATAGGAGTCTTGTCCCATCCATAAATCCTCATGAAGAAGATCAAAATCCTCTGGAACGTTTCCATTTGCTTCAAAAGGGCCTCCAACTACACCAGTTGATAGAATGACGGGTTTGTTCTCGAATACCCATGTTCGGTGTCCTTGTAACATTTAAAAACCTCCCCATTGTATCCAAATAGTCTTGATGATAGCAATGACAAAGGCGGAGAAAACACCGAATAAAATAACCGAACCAGCTAGTTTGAACATGTTGCCGCCTACTCCCAGAACGAATCCTTCTGTGCGGTGCTCAATACAGGCGGAGATAACCGAATTTCCAAAACCGGTAACTGGGACAGCTGTGCCGGCACCTCCAAATTGAGCCAATCGATCATAAAACCCAAATCCTGTAAGAAGCATCGAGATAAAAATCATTGTAGCTACAGTAGGATTTCCTGCTGACCTTTCCGTAAAGTCAAAATAAGTAATATACATAGTGGAGATGAGCTGACCAATTAAACAAATCAATCCGCCAACAAAGAATGCTTTGATGCAATTTTTCAAAACTGGACGTTTGATTTCACGCTCACTCGCAAAAGTCTGGTATTCTTGTTGGACAGGTGTTATATTTTTCTTTTTCTTGGACATATGAAACCTTCCTTTTTATAAGGGTAAAAAAGTGTAAAATGCTATGCTTGAATTTCTCCAGCTAGGAGACCAATCGGCGAGTTTTCTTTACACTTTAAGAACGTATAAATTTCTAGCTGGAGGACCATCCGACGTAGCGAGAAATTTTAGGAACAAAGTGTAAGTGCAACTACGCCTCTGTCTTCTCCAAGGGCAGGGCTCGCCAATCGGCGAGTTTTCTTTATCGAAACATCAAGTATCGGAATTCATGTCTAATTTTATTTTTTTAAATTTTTTCTCTATGGTGTTCTTATCTGCTTTCCCTCGTTTAATGTCATTTTTTAACTGCTCAATCTCCATGAAGATTTTTTTATCAACACTTATATAGCTTTTTAAATTTGGATAAACGTCATTCATTTTTTGTTTCATTTTCTTTTTTAAGCGATCTAGTTGAAATCGTTCGTGATGCTGTGGTGTTGCAGCAACGTAAAGCTCTTTATCCGAATTGACAGCTTTTGCAGCTGTTACTTCTTCTAGAGAAACAATTTGCTTTTCAGCATTTTGGGAGGGAAGCTGATTGAACGAATCTGAGCTAACTGTTGTTAATCGAGGTTCATTCTTAGCTGTTTCCTTCTTTTGTTCATTACCACAGCCGACAATGACAGCGAACAAGAGAATAGAGAAAAAAAACTTTGTTATAATTACTCCTCTCATTATTCCATCATCCCATTTCCTTTTATTGTTATACTTTGAGCAAAGAAGAAAAGGACGATATGAAATCATCCTTTTCAATTACATAGCCCAACTACAGTCCTCTTAGGCCGCTGGAATTGTAATTATTGGTTATATTGAGGTTCTTCTTGCTGAATCTCCTGAATGCGAGAGTTTAAAGAATCAATAATTGTTTGTGTTTGCTGAGCAGTATTTTGATACAATTGTTTTGCTTGTTGGTTGTCAGTGGCAAGTGCAAACCCTTCTAAGCTTGCTTGAGCACTTTTTAATCCAGCAAGAGTTTGCTTAAGATTATTGATGACTGTCATACATGAATTCCTCCTAAATAAAATGTACCTCAAAATATAGAATTCCTATCTTATTGTTGAAATACTTTTCCTAATTATGGTTAATGAGGGTTTTATTGTATATTGTTTTAAATGTATTTTATATCTTTAGTGTCTAAGAAAGGAGAGTGGGTAAATTATTAAAGAAGCGGCTAAATGATTGGAATTTTCGAAATCATGATTCAAACTTTTATAGCATTTGCGTATGTATATTGCCCATTTACTTAGTCTTTTTTGCGAGCGCCTACTACTTTGTATTCTTGCATAGGAGAAAGGGCTGAAATCACAGCTATAGTAATAACCCCGCAAGAAACAACGCAGCTGCTGCGAAAGGACCTTGTAAAAGAAACCCCAAGCAAAAAAACAACAAAAATTTCTTTGTTGTTAATATATCTTCCCTTAGCAGCAGGCTCAAAGCAAACAGAGAATAGTAAAAGTAAATGGGTGCTGGGGAAGTCATGAGATGAAAAAATAAGTAAAGAGGGGGAAACGGTGCCCCCCTCTTTACTTATTTCAAATTTTAAAAAGCAGTCTATTGTAACAGCTGTGAAACAGTTTGGAATGTATATCCCTTTTCTTTTAACCCCTTTGTTACGTTCTCGATAATGTAGCTTTGCTCCTCCTTAGAGTAATGCCAAATATGAAGCAGGATAATAGAGCCGGGCTTTGTATGTTGAAGTACGTATTGAACAATCGTCTCTGGGTTTTTCGCTATCTTTGGGTAGCTTTCTGGCTCAACATCCCACATAATTGTTTTTCGATCATGCTTGCTCAAATAATAAGGTAATCCTAGAATCTTCTTTCCATATGGAGGACGAAACAAGATTTCCCCCTCATAACCTGCTTCTCGAATGAGCTGGTCAGTTTTTTCAATTTCATTCTCGATGAAGGATGGAGATTTAAAGATCATGCGTTGATGAGAATAAGTATGGTTTCCGATTTCATGACCAGCTTGTACCAATTTTTCAGCTTCCTCTGGATACTTTTCTATACTTTCTCCAATCAGGAAGAAGGTTGCTTTTATATTTGCTTGTTTTAGTATGTGCAGAACGTGATCTGCCTTATCATTCGGACCATCGTCGAAGGTGAGCGCTACAGTTTTTTGATTTGTGTCCAGGCTAGAGACAACCTCGCCGAATAGCTGAAAGGTACGAGCATTCATCAGCTTGTATAATCCATAGGCTGATAATAGCAATACGGATACAGATATAAGAAGTATTGCTGCAATTTTTCTCATAAGTAAGGCGACCTCCAGTTCAATCTATCAACAAATTTTCACTGATATCTACTCTAATCTTTTCTCCTCATTGTAACATTTCTTTAAAGACAGAAGTTTCTCGTTTTCTAATTTGTACAGCAGCTATAGAGGAATGTCAGCGATATTTCTATTAGATCTTCTTAATTGATAGGAGTTCAAAAAAATGTCATATTTTCAATATAACAAAAAACCGCTCTTTCCATTGAAAGTTCTTATCGTATCTTATATAATGTAAAAACAGAAAACGCTTTCAGTTAAAGGGGGGAGAATGTGGTGTCAACAATTGAAGACGTTGCGAGGCTGGCTGGTTTGTCACGGACAACTGTATCGAGAGTGATTAACAATCATCCATATGTATCGGAGGACAAGAAAAAACGAGTGAAGTTTGCGATGAATACGCTCGGATTTGTGCCAAATTCCGCTGCACGGAGATTGCGAAAGCAAAGAACGGAGACTGTTGCTGTGCTCGTGCCTCGTGTCACAAATCCCTTTTTCAGCAGATTAATAGAATCATTGGAAATTTTCGCTTCAGACTATAAGTATAAATTAATCATTTGCCAAACAAGATATTTACCTGAAAAGGAATTAGAATATTTGGAGCTATTGTCAACAAAGCAGGTTGATGGTATTATTTTATGCTCGCTGCAAAATAAGTGGTCGATTGTAGAGCCATATTTACAGCATGGACCGATTGTAATGTGCAATGAGTATACAGATGAGGCGCATATTCCGATGGTGAAATTTAATCAAGCGGAAGGTGCATATGTGGCAACAAAGCATTTATTAGAGCAGGGGCATCGCCGTCTGTTGTTTTGCAGCGGCAGCGATAAAAGCAGTATGATCGTGCAGCATCGAAAAAAAGGGTTTTTGCATGCTGTGTCAGAGCATAAAGAGCAAGTAGATTCTGTTGAATTTGTGGAGGATGCCTACGATATGGAGGATGGCTGCAGGGTATTTCGAGATCTTCTTGATACAAAAGAAAATCCTACTGCTATCTTTGCCGGTGGAGACGAAGTAGCAGCAGGAATCATATTGGAAGCCAAGCGCCATCAGTGGAGCATTCCCGAGCAGCTTGCCGTTATCGGATTTGATAATCAGCTGTTATCGGAAATTATGGAGCCGACAATTACAACAGTATGTCAGCCCGTTGATCAGATGGCAAAGAAAGTAATTGAATTAATGATGGAAAAAATTCGAACAAAAACTTATAAAAAACAAGAAGTATATGAGTTCGAATTGGAGTTAATGATTAAAGGTTCTACCGTGAAACATACGACTGTATTAGCCTAGCGAATATGCTGGGCTTTTTTTATTCTGCTGTTGTATGCGTACAGTCGTCACATTTATTTTGATACACTTCGTGCAGCTCCTCGATTTCTCGTCCGCACTCACAGCATTTTTTTGACGGTAAATTTCTGAAGAATTCCAATGGTTTTTGTATCATGTGTGTTCCTCCTTAGAAAATGAGAAGTATATGAATTTGGAGTGGAGCTAATGGTCAAGGGTTCTACCGTAAAAATATGACTGTATTAGCCTGGCAGCTTGCCAGTCGGCGAGTTTTGTTTATTCCGCTGTATGAGTACAGTCGTCACATTTATTTTGATATACCTCGTGCAGCTCCTCGATTTCTCGTCCGCACTCACAGCATTTTTTTGAAGGCAAATTTCTGAAGAATTCTAATGGTTTCTGTAACATGTTTATTCCTCCCTAATCGTTAATGTTCTTTTTGTTATTATCATTGTATTAACACAACGATAAAAAGTCAACATCTGTTTTATAACAAAATAAAAAATAATGAAAACGTTCAATTTACCGATTATAGTGTAAAGTAGTGCTAAAACTAACAAGTGGAAAGAATAAGAGAGGGTGAATGGTATGAAAATGACGGTAATTGGGTTTTGGGGGGGCTATCCAGAGGGGGGAG